>NZ_JBSMTL010000011.1:0-56516 GCF_054054385.1 Gemella taiwanensis | reverse complement strand
CGACTTGCATGTATTAGGCACGCCGCCAGCGTTCGTCCTGAGCCAGGATCAAACTCTCCAAATAAATTTGTTAGCTTGATTAGCTCATTAAAAAGTTTTATAGTTTCTTTTTAAAACTGTCCTTTTTGGAATTAACGTTGACTTAATTCGTTTAGTTTTCAATGTTCAAAATAATGGAGCGGGTGATGAGAATCGAACTCACAACATCAGTTTGGAAGACTGAGGTTTTACCACTAAACTACACCCGCATTATTTAATTTCTTTTTAAATGTTTGTTCAACACTTAAATTATTTTATCATTTTTAGAAGTTTTTGTCAAGAACTTTTTTTTATTTTTTTAAAAAGTTTTTTTTAGAACTTCTTATCTTTTTAAGACTTATTAATAATATCATTTCTTTTGTTTTTTGTCAAGATTTTTTTGAAATTTCTTAACATTTAATATTTTGAAATGTTTTATTGTTCGGCTTCTCTATCAGAAGACTTTTATTATTCTATCACCAGTTTTATATTATGTCAATAGAAAATGAAAAAAAAGTTTAGAAAATTTCATTTTTTCTATTTCTAAACTTTTTCTTCTATAGAATATGTTTTTTTATTTATTTTGTAGTTTGTCTATGAACTATTCTATAAGGTAGATTCATTTCATTTTCTTGTACATTAAATTCTTCTAATTCTACCTCATCTATTTCTTCACCTTTACGTTTTGCTTTTTCAATATCAATTATTTTTGTTAGTACACGCATTGATACTGCACCGATATCAAATATTGGTTGGAATACTGAAGAAATTTTCGGTCTTGTCATGTTTATTAGTTTTGTATTCTCTAATGAAAGGATTTGTAAATCACCTGGAATACTTACACCTAAATCTAGTGCTTGTTGCATTATAGCTAGCGCTACTTCATCAAACATAGTAATTACTACTTCTGAATCGATATTACTTAATGCTTTATATAGTTTATTACTTTCTTTATATGTTCTATATCCATCAATTATGTTTTGTGGTTTAAACTCTACTTTTTCTGAAGCAAGGGCATCTTTGTATCCTTTTATCAGTCTTTGAGTTTTTTGGCTTTCGTATTTATCTATTACTAATGAAATTTTTTTAGATCCTTTTGCTAAAAATTCTTTCGTTACATCGTATGCTGCTTTTTCATAATCAATGTTTACTGCATAGAAATCAGAATCTGTTCCTAGGTTACCTGCTAAAACTACTGGTATTTGAATATCTTGTAAGTAATTTTTTGAACTATCTGATAGTGAATGACCTAAGTAAATAATTCCATCTACTTGTTTACTTACAAATGAAGCGAAGATATTTTTTTCAATTTCTTTATCATCACATGAGTTTGCTAAAATAATGTTATATTTATACATATTAGCTACTGATTCTATACCACTAACTATTTCTGCAGAAGATAAATCTGCAATATCTGGTAATACTATACCAATAGTTGTTGTTTTTTTACTAGCTAGTCCTCTGGCAACAGCGTTAGGTGTATATCTTAATTTTTTGATAACCTCTTGTACACGTAGTCTTGTATCTTCTTTTACATTTGGATTATTATTAACAACCCTTGAAACTGTCGCCATCGATACTTTTGCTTCTTTTGCTACGTCATATATCGTTATTGTCATAGTTTTTCTCCTCTACTTTTTTATTTTAAATTTCTTTGATAACTTTAAAAACCTTTTCATCCGTATATATTGTACCAAATTTTTTTCTATAAGTCTAGTATTTGAAAACATTTTTTTCTATATTTATTTATTTTCAAAAAACGTTTACTTCCCTTTAATATTAATATTCATTTTATTGAAATAATAAAAAAAAGAAGAGTTAAATTCTCCTTAAAAATTTAAGATTAGAATCTAACTCTCCTATAATTTTCTTTAAATTATGCTTCTAAAGATGCGTATGCTTTTTCTAAAGTTTCTTTTAATACTTTAGCAGAGTGTTGCATTTTAGCTGTTTCTTCTTCAGTTAAGTCTAATTCTACTACTTCACGAACACCTTCGCGTCCAACGATAGCTGGAGTTCCGATATATAATCCGTCGATTCCGTAGTGTCCATCACAGTATCCACTTACTGCAAGCTCAACGTTTTCGTCACGTAATATAGCTTTAACGATTGTGAATAATGCAAGTCCGATTGCATAGTAAGTAGCACGTTTACGGTTGATTACTTCGTATGCAGCACGCATAACTTTTTCTTCTACATCAGCGAAATCTTCTTTAGTGTATTTAGAAGTTTCTAAGAATTTATCGAATTGTTTTCCGTAAACATTTACGTTACTCCATGCAGCAAGTTGAGTGTCTCCGTGTTCCCCAATGATATATCCACGAACACTGCTTGGTGCTAATCCTAATTTGTCTCCTAAGATGTAACGGAATCTTGAAGAGTCAAGAGTTGTACCAGATCCAACGATTCTGTTTCTTGGGAATCCAGTGAATTTTTGTAAAGCGTTAGTTAATACGTCTACTGGGTTAGATGCAATAACGATAACTCCATCGAATCCAGAAGCAACGATTTGTTCTGACATGTCTTTAACAACTTTAATGTTTTTGTCAACTAGGTCAAGACGAGTTTCACCTGGTTTTTGTGGAAGACCTCCAGCGATTACGATAACGTCTGCATCAGCACATTGTTCATATCCACCTGAAGTTACTTTAATAGGTGGTACTAAAGCTCCACCGTGGTTAAGGTCCATTGCTTCACCTTCAGCTTTTTCAGCGAAGAAGTCGATTAATCCTAGTTCTTCACAAAGTCCGCTTGAATATAATTGATAAGCAAAGCTCATCCCTACCATTCCTGCTCCTATTAAAACAACTTTTCTATTTTTCGCTTTCATAAGAAAACCTCCATTAATATATATATATAGTTTTAGATATTTTTTAAGTAATTATTTTTACTATTTTATTTTTATGGGATAAAATACTATAACAACTCTTATTAAAGTACGAATATCTCATTTCCCTTAGAATTATATCACACTATTGGAAAAAAAGAAAGTGTTTTTATTGCCTTTATTTATGCTATCTTGTTATTAATCTAAACAAATTTTCATATATTTTTTGAAATTTTTATAGTGTTTTATCTGCGAAAATTAAAGCGTTTTCCTTTTGTTGTCTTTGTTTATGCATACACTTTTAGTACAAGATAATTTTCTAATTTTATTATAATTAGTACATTTTTTAAGGTTAAATTTTTTAAAAAAATTTTATTTATTTTCTTTATTTTTCTACTTGTACTATTTATATTTAATTTTCTGTATTTATGTTACATTTAAGTGTATTAGTTATTTACTATTATTTTTCTACTCTGTAATATCACAGTTTTACGTTTTTCTTCTTATATTCTATATTTCTCTATTCATTTTCATAGATAAAAGAGGCTCAAATCATTTTTGAACCTCTTTCTTAAGTTATTTTTCTATTATATTCCCTTTTGAACTACAGTGTACTAGTGTCACTAATAATACCGCAGCAGTTAAAATTAATACATATAATCCTTTATTCCAATCTGAAATATCTCTAATGTATCCTAATAATGGTGGGAATACTGCAGCTAATAAATATCCTCCTGATTGAGCTAACCCTGAAATATCAGCCGCTTCTCTTTCATTTCTTGATTTAGCAGAGAATAGATACATTACATAAGAGAATGATCCTCCTCCAGCTAAGGCAAAGATAATAATAAAGATTAACATTGTTGCGAAATTTCCACTTGTATATAACATTCCTACTAATGATACTAAGTATCCTATAGTAATAATTACAGGAATAATTAGTTTATTATGTAGTTTATCTGCTAAAATCGGTACGATAAATGTTGATGGAAATTGTGCAAATTGGCTTATTGATAATAATAATCCTGCAGTTTCTGGCGTGAAACCTTTACTAATCATTATTTCTGAAAACCAAGAAACGCTACAATAAAATAGTGCTGATTGCAGCCCCATACTTAGCATAATAGTCCACACTTTCGAATGTTTAAAATATCCATGTACTTTCTCATGACTATCTTTCACTTCACTTACACGGCTATTTTTCGACATTGCTGTGTATACAAAAATATTAATTACAGCTATTACTAACCAAATATTAACAGCAAGACCTGTTGAGAATTTTTCTCCACCGATATTTGTACTTAAGATTGGGTAGCTAATACCAGCCGCAACTGCAGCTCCTACATTCATAACAACTGCATAAAAACCTGTCATAAGTCCTAATTTTTCTGGATAGTATTTTTTTACTAATCCTGGTAATAGTACATTACCTACAGTTATTCCTACTCCAATTATAAATGTCGTAAGAAAGAATACATACGTATTAATGTAAAATCTTAACGCTAATCCGATACTTATTGTAACAACAGCTAATAATAATGTTTTTTCTAATCCAGCTTTGTTTGAAAGTTTTGCTACCATAGGACTAAAAATTGCAAAAGCAATTAATGGGATTGTTGTAATAAATCCTGCCACTGTATTATTTATATCTAATATAGATTTTAATGGACCTAATATTGCCCCAACTGATGTTATAGGTGTTCTTAATATAAGACTTAAAAAGATAACACCAAGTATAATTAATATACTATTCGATTTTTTTGTCATTGTTCCTCCTTAGTTAACATAGAAAAAGGAGTGATTTTACTATTAAGAGTTTGGGATTAATTTAAAATCGATATTTTAAAAATATAATTTTATCGAATTTCCCTGTAAAGTTTATTAGATATCAATAAACTAATATGTTTATGATTTCTCATATAAACTTTTTTGAAATTTAGTACTTTTATGTCAGCACCTTTCCCTTATTATGTAAAATCTCCCCTACACAGTTTATTAGATATCCAAAAAGTTGTTAAAAAACTTGTTGAATATCTAATAAATAACTACATTTTTATGTTTAAATCTAATTTTTATATGTTATTAGTAAGTTCTTACCGGTAAAATTAATTCGATAATCTCTCTGTGGTAATCACTTGGTTGAATAATAAACGCTGTTAATTCTCCAGAGAACTTAACGATAATTTCTTCAGCTGCAACAGCAGATACCGCGTCTTTTAAATATTTACCAGATACAGAAATTTCAAATTTATCATCTTCTAACGTAGAAGAAACTTTTAATTCTTCTACAGCACTTCCTAAATCTTTTGATTGAGAAGAAACTTCTAATAGATTATCAGTAACTACTAATTTAATAATATCATCTTTATCTTCTCTACTCATTAATGCAACCCTATCTACAGCATTAAAGAATTCTCTACTATTAGCTACAAATGTACATTCAAAAACAGTAGGAATAAGTTTATTAGTATTTGGATAATTCCCGCTAATTAGTAATACTGTATAAACTACATTTTGGTAATAAAGAACTATTCTATTATTTTCATAGAAAATTTCTACTTGATCTTTTCCATTTTCTATCATTCTTTGGAAGTAAGTTAGAGCTTTTCTAGGAATAATTAAATTAAACTCTTTATTACTATCTTCATCATTAAGTGTAACTTGTCTTCTACTTAGACGATATGAGTCTGTAGCAGTCGCTGTTAAAATTTTGTTACTTAATGAGAAGTTAACTCCCTCTAAAATTGGTCTTTGATCATTAGGAGCTGTACAGAATACTGTTTCTTTAATAATATCATTAAAGATATTAGCTTCTAATTTAAGACTATTTTCTTTAGAAATAACTGGGAATTCTGGATAATCATTTGCATCATATCCTTTTACGTTAAATTCACTTTTTCCTGATTTAACTAATATGTTATTTTCTATTGTTTCAATTTCTATTAAATCAGTAGGTGCTTTTCTAATAATTTCTATAAAATTACGAGATGGTAATACTACTTGACCTTCTTCTTCAATAGTTATAATTTCTTTGTCATCTTCATAACTATTTATTGAATATTCAACAGATACTAAAGAATCACTTGCTTTTAATATAAGTTGATCTTTTTCTAATTCTATTTTTATACCTTTTAAAATTTCAAAAAGAGAATTAGGTGCTATTACTCTTGATACATGATTTAATCCATCAAGAAAATTTGATTTAGTTATAGTAAATTTCATTTTTTCTCCTTATATATAATATATATTTAATAAAATAATAATAATAAGGCCTGTAAAAACTGTGGAAAACTAAAGATAGCTCAAAAATATTGATTTTTTACTTGTTAATAACTTGTTAACAAAGTTTTGAATATCTATAGTAGAATTTAACAGGCTTCTAGATTTTTCCTAAACGTTCTTTTATCACTTCTATATCTTCAAAAATTTCAGGATTTTCATCTTTGCTAAGTTTTGCAATCTTATTAAATGAATAAAGAATAGAAGTATGATCTTTATTGAAGCAATCTCCTATAGAAGGGAATGATAAAGTAGTAAGTTCCCTACATAGATAGATAGCAATATTTCTAACCTGAACGACTTCCTTTTTACGAGAAGAAGATAATATATCATCAACCTTGATTTTATAGAAATCAGCACATACATTAATGATATTTTCAGGTGAGATATTTTTTCTTGGTGAAGTTTTAGCACTTTTTAGTATTTCCTCGGCAATACTAAGTGAAGGTTGTTCATGTTTAGAAGTTGCTGTGAACTTAATGCGTTTAAGCACACCTTCAAGCTCTCTTATATTAGAAGAGACATTGCTAGAAATATAAGTAAGTGTTTCTTCATCTAGTTTAATATCGAACTGTTCGCATTTAAATTTAATAATAGCCATACGAGTTTCGAAGTCAGGTGGTGTAATATCTGCAGTTATCCCCTGACTGAATCTAGTAACCAATCTATCTTCCAAATCATTAAGTTGAGATGGAGAGCGATCACTTATAAGAACGATCTGTTTTTGATTCATTTGTAGTTCATTAAATGTATGGAAAAATGCGTTTTGTGTTTCTGTTTTCCCTGATAAAAATTGAATATCATCGATTAAAAGAGCATCTACATCACGGTATTTTCTTCTAAAGTCTTCATCCGCATTAGTATAATTGTTCTTGTCTTTCATCGGTTTAATAGAAGCAAGAAACTCATTTAAGAATTTCTCAGAAGATATACACTCTATTTTAAAATCAGGGAAATTAGCTTCCATTTCATTACCAATAGCGTGAAGTAAGTGAGTTTTTCCAAGTCCAACCCCTCCGTATATAAATAGCGGATTGTATATTCCACCAGGAGAAACAGCCACGTTCCAAGCTATATTATGTGTAAAAGCATTCCCTTCTCCTACTACAAAGTTTTCAAATGTATAGTTTTTATTAAGAGTAGGGTTTTTCTTACTTGCTATAATATTCTTATTTGGTTCAGGTTTTTTATAATCTTCTAGAGGGAAAGTTTGTTTTTGATAAAAATGTTGAGCTCCAGAAGGTTTGTCACCTTGAAGGAAATTCTGTCTAATTAAGTTTTCTGCTGCTGGTTTTTCATCTTCAACATGAGGAGTAATTAGCGGAAGACCATTATCAAGGGAAGTATATTCTATATTGAAATCAAATCCAGTATTTTTCTTTAGTATTTCTTTTAATTTTTGATCATAAGCACTTTGAATAAATTGAGAAATAAGAGCTTCTTTACTAGTAATAACGATAGATTTTTTCATAAAATCGACATTATCGATAGAAGCACTAGAAAACCATGTATCAAATACATGAGGATCTACAGTACTTTTTAGTTCGCGAAGAATTATTTCCCATAAGAAATTAGAATTACTCAATGAAATACCTCCTTAAAAAAATATATAAATAATTATAGCATAAACTGTTAATAAAATAAAATGATAGTTATTAACAAGTTGTTAACAGAAGTTTTTAACTATGTGAATAATATACTAGGAAAAAGCTGTGAATATGTTAAAAAGTAAAGAAATAAAAGAAGGAAGAATAAAATATCAATAAGTTTTTCACAAAGAGCAACATTGATATAAATATAGTTTATAAGTTTTTCACACACAATTAACAACTGTGGAAAACTTTTAAATGTGAAATTGTTAATAACGTTATAAATCTGTGAAAAACTAATAAGAAAGTAAAATTGAGATTTTAAAGTTATTTAAGTTATTCACAAAAAATTGTGGATAACTATTTAACAACTGTGGAAAAGTTAGTAGGAAATATACTTAAATATTTTTTTATAGTTTTTAAGTGATTATTAACAACTATATTATTTTTTTTGTACTTTAAGGGGGATTTATATTAATAGGTTAAAAGAAATATTACTCATAAATAGTGCTAAAAAGACTGTCATTTAGAATATTTTTCTTTAAGAAAATATTTTTTTTGAAAAAATGAGGTTTTTGCTTGATAAATTATTTCAGATATGTTAAACTAATTCAGTTATTACATCTATCTAAGTTAAAGAAAACTCGAGGAGGACAAAATGAAACGTACGTATCAACCAAATAAAAGAAAACATTCAAAAGTACACGGATTTAGAGCTAGAATGAGCACTAAAAACGGAAGAAATGTATTAGCAAGACGTAGAGCTAAAGGAAGAAAAGTTCTTTCAGCTTAATGTTTGCACTGAGGGTATCACGAAAGTGGTACCCTTTTTTTTATTAGTCAGTCCTAAAAAATATGAAAGATAGTTGTAAAAAAGTAAATAAACTGTTAAAATATTAGTGTTAAGAAAGGTTTTAAAATGAAAAAAGAATATAGAGTAAAAAGAAGTCAAGATTTCGATAATATTATAAGAAAAAAACAATCTTTTGCGAATAGACAGTTTGTTATTTATTATCAAAAAAATAATTTAGACCACATGCGTTTAGGAATTTCTGTAAGTAAAAAATTAGGAAAAGCCTTCGAACGTAATAAAATAAAAAGATATATACGAGAAACTTTTAAAACAAGAAAAGAATATGTAAAAAACTATGATATAATAGTGATTGCAAGACCTGGTGCTAAAGAATTGCCGTTTTTAGAATTTGGTAGCAGCATCGATCATGTTTTAAAAAGATCAAAACTTATGAAAGCGAAGAGGAGTTAAGAATGGAAAAAGAATATTATTATATTGGAGCTACTGTAGATGAGGCTATTAAAAAGGGGTTAAAAGACCTATCTTTATCAGAAGATGCAGTGAAAATTGAAGTAATCGAAGGTGGTAGTACAGGTATCTTCGGATTATTCAAAAAAGAAGCAAAGGTAAAATTAATTCCATTAGATGAAGAATATAATAAAGATGAAGCTGTTGCTAAAGTTATTGAAGTAGAGAAAAAAGAAGAAAAAGTTGTTGAGGTTGAGGAAACAACTGAAAAAACAGAAGAAGTTTCAGTAGAAAAAGTAGTTGAACAAGAAGCTCGTGTTGAAAAAACAGAAATAGTTGAAGAAGAAACTGTTGTTGAAACTGAAGAAGCAGAAACAGCAGAAGAGCCGATTAAAAAAGCTAAAAGAGAAGATTATATCGTAAAAAATCAAGACCGTATCGTAAGTTACCTACAAAATATCGTTATTGCGATGGGATATCCTGATGCTACTGTTGATTTTAGAGAAGATGGAAACCGTCACTTCACTTTAAATATTAAAACAGAAGAAAATACTAGCCTAATTATCGGGAAACGTGGTATAACTTTAAATAGTTTACAGTTTTTAGTTAATAACTTCGCTAAAAAATTCAGCTCACACTACTTCAGAATTGAAGTAGACTGTGACGATTATAGAGAAAATCGTAAGAAAACATTAGAAGACTTAGCATTAAACTTAGCTAAGAAATCTAAGAAAATTGGAAAACCAGTTGAATTAGAACCTATGACAAGTATTGAAAGAAAAATTATTCACAATGCTTTAACAGGTATTAAAAACGTTGAAACAGAATCACGTGGTGAAGAGCCACATAGATATTTAGTTATTACAGCTAAATAGGAGGTCTAATGAAGACAGTATTAATAGTTGATGATAGTTCTTATTATAGAAGCCGTGGTGCGGAAGTTGTTAGTCGTGCAGGATATGAGTATTATTTTGCAGAAAATGGAGAACAAGCTGTGCGAATGTATAGAAGAATAAAACCAAATTTCGTAACAATGGATATTTGCATGCCGATAATGGATGGCTTAGAAGCAACTAAAGAAATTTGTACGAAATTTCCTGGGGCGAAGGTACTTATCTGCAGTAGTGTTGGACATGTACCTGTGTACAAAAGACAGGCATTCGCTAACGGAGCATGTGGAGTACTACCGAAAGAATATGATTTAGATGATTTAGAATTCGCTATTTCAGAAATTGAAATTATGAATGAAGAGGGAGTGACTCAAAAATCGTGATTTCGTAGAAATCGATTTTGTCGAGTCACCCCCGCACAGTTTATTAGATATCTAAAAAGCTTTTATAAAGCGATTTTAGATATCAATAAACCACTGCGTCTATGAGTTCTCATATACACTTTGTTAAAATTTAAGTCTTTTGGGGGGCAATCCCTTTTCAATAAATAATAAAAATGAGTAGTTTGGAGATTTATCCAGGCTACTTATTTTTTAACGTTGAAATTTGATTTCAAGTAGTTAATAGTTAGCAGTATATAGTTCGGTCGTATATAGAGAAAATTTCAAAGGAATAGTGTATAATAAATAAGATATGAATTTTTTATTAATATAAAAATTTTAAAGGAGTTTGAACAATGAGTGAAACAATTTGTGCTATATCGACAGCTCTAGGAGAAGGAGCTATAGGTATTGTTAGACTTAGTGGTGACGAAGCATTTAGCATTGCCGAAAAAATAGTAAGACTACCAAAAGGAAAAACTGTAGAAAGTCTAGCTAGTCACACTATAAATTATGGAAATGTAGTTGATCCAACTACGAATGAAAAAATCGAGGAAATTATGCTTGTAAAAATGGTAGGTCCTCGTACGTACACTACAGAAGACGTTATAGAAATTAACTGTCACGGTGGTATTGTAACGATTCAAAAAGTACTGGCACTTTGCTTAGAACACGGTGCTAGAATGGCTGAGCCAGGAGAATTTACAAAACGTGCCTTCTTAAATGGTCGTATCGATTTAACGCAAGCAGAAGCTGTAATCGACTTTATTAAGAGTAAAACAGATGAGGCTAGTCAAATAGCTAATAATCAAATGCAAGGACGCTTATCAACGCTTATTAAACGCTTGCGAGCTGAAATTTTAGATATCTTAACAGTTGTTGAGGTAAATATTGATTATCCTGAATACGATGACCTAGAAATAGAAACGACAAAAACTATTCTTGAAAAATCAACAAGTATTAGAAATAGTTTAGAAAGTCTATTAGAGACATCAAAACAAGGGAAAATAATTAAAGAAGGAATAAATACAGCGATTATTGGACGACCAAACGTTGGTAAGAGTTCGCTTTTAAATAACCTGCTGCAAGAAAATAAAGCTATCGTAACTGATATTGCAGGAACAACTCGTGACGTTCTAGAAGAGTATGTGAATATTAAAGGAGTACCTATTAAATTAATCGATACAGCAGGTATTCGTGAAACAGACGATATCGTAGAACAAATAGGTGTTAAACGCAGTAAAGAAGCTCTAGAAAAAGCGGATTTAGTACTATTCTTATTAAATAGTAGCGAAGAATTAACAGAAGACGATAAAGAGTTATTAAAACTAACAGAAGGCAAAACAACTATTGTAATATTAAATAAACTAGATTTAGAGACAAAAATTGATATTGAAGAAGTTGAAAAATTAGCATATAACCATCCTATTATAAAAACATCTATGACAACATATAAAGGAATAGATGAACTAGAGAAAAATATAAGAGACCTATTCTTCGGTGGAGCTGCTCGTCCAAAAGATGCGACATATTTATCAAACACACGTCAAATCAATCTTATTCAACGTGCATTAGCTAGTTTAAACGATGCTATCGGTGCGGCTGAATTAGGATTAGAAGTAGACATGGTGTTAATAGACTATACGAATACATTCAATTTATTAGGAGAAGTTATCGGAGAAAACTCTGGTGATGAACTGATAAATGAATTATTCAGTAGATTCTGTTTAGGAAAATAAAATGTTTCACATGAAACATGAAACAACAAGGAGAACGAAATGAAATGTATAAGTTTTAATGTCAATGGTCTTAGAGCGATTGTTGGTAAAAATTTTGAAGAAGATTTTAAGAAATTAGATGCTGATTTCTTTTGTTTACAAGAAACGAAGATGCAAGCAGGTCAATTAGATTTGCAATTTGATGGGTATTACAGCTATTTCAATTATGCTGAACGTAAAGGATACTCAGGAACTGCAATATATACTAAACACGAACCGATAAATGTAACATATGGTATAGGAATCGAAGAACATGATACAGAAGGTCGTGTAATTACATTAGAATATGATAAATTCTTCTTTATTACAGTGTATACGCCGAACTCAGGTAGTGAGCTTAAGAGATTAGAATACCGTATGAGTTGGGAAGAAGATTTTAAAAATTATTTATTAGAATTAAACAAAAATAAAGGTGTAGTTGTTTGTGGAGATTTAAATGTTGCTCACACAGAAATAGATTTAAAAAATCCAAAATCAAACACAAAAAATGCAGGATTCACACCAGAAGAAAGAGAAAAATTCACGAAGTTATTAGATGCAGGTTTTATAGATACATTTAGATATTATAATCCAGATTTAACAGGTTCATACTCTTGGTGGAGTTATCGCTTTAATGCACGTAAAAACAATGCAGGATGGAGAATTGATTACTTCTTAGTAAGTCGTGACTTAGAAAAGTACTTAGAAAGTGCGGCTATTCACAATGAAATATTTGGTAGTGATCATTGTCCTGTTGAGCTTGTATTAAAAGACAATTTGTTGTAAAATAAAATATGCGTTATGGTAAACCATGACGTGTATTTTTAATGAACCAGACTCAAGTTTAATATTGTAAGCTGGTACTTTATAAATATTAAAGAATATAAACAACAATTTAAAAAATATCATATAAAATGAACGGAGGCGACTTAATTAGAATAAACTATAATATTAGGTTGCATCCGTTATTAATTTTTTAGAAAAGAGGTAATTTATGGGACCAAAATTCTATATAGAAGATGTAAATGATTGTGATTCACAATATTCTATTGATTATATAAAATTCGATGAACTAGGGAAAATAGATATTGTTAGAGAAACATACGGACGAAATTATTTAGTAGAAAGAGATATACAGTTACCAATTTTTGAATCAGAATCTGAATATATCGATTATTTGATGGAAAAGATATAATAGATCCATATTTAGCAGATGTATTACATAGATTAGTTGGACATACACCTGAAAACATAGTAATTGATGAAGTATCTTTAAATAATGCATTATTTATAGGGGATGCCAGAGGCGCAGATAGACCTGGGGGATTTAAAGATGCCTTCGAACTACTTATGGAAGCTACGCTGATATGGGAATTTTCCGCTATAGAGGCGATGGAAAAAACTATGCAGGTAATAAGAACACTACTACACGATAAAGAGCATAGATACCAAGAAAAACTAATTAGAATAAAATAGGTGAAACTATGTTAAGAACAACGAAAAAAGATGAATTAGAAGTTGTAATGAAGATAATAGAAGATGGTAGGGAGTTTTTAAAAGAACAAGGTGTGAATTAGTGGCAACATGGTGCACCTAGTCGAGATACGATTATTAATGATATCAACGAAGGAATATCATACATATACGATAAATCGGGTGAGATAGTTGCTACAGCTATGCTCACTACTTTTGATGAAGATTATGAAAACTCCCATACTTTTTGGTCAGAAAATTCTAGTTATTTAGCTATTCATCGTTTAGCTACGGCAAAAAAATTTCGGCATCAAGGAATTGCTCGAGAATTTATGCAAGCTATTTATCTTTTTGCTAAGTCTCAAAACATAAAATTTTTAAGAATAGATACGCATATAGATAATAAAATAATGAGAAAATTTTTAAGTAGATTTGGATTCAAAGAAAAAGATGTTATAAAATTAACTATGAAAAATATTTTAGATGATAAAGAAAGAGTTGCTTACGAATTAGAAGTAAGATAAAGAGCAATGTTTCATGTGAAACCAAAGAAGAAAATATAACCGAGTTTCACATGAAACAATATACAAGGAGGAAAAACGATGAAATTTTATTCTTACGAATACTTACAGAGTAAAATAGAACAAAATAATTTAGTAGGAATTGTAATAGTAGGATTACTACTTTTAGTATTGTTGTTCAGTTTAGTTAAATATTATAAGAATAAACAAGACACAAAATATAGAGAGTTATCAATAATACTTGTATTAGGAACAATATTAGCAGTAACCATAGGTATAGGAAATTATCAAGATAAAGCTATTTCTTCAAATAAATATAGGAGTTCGGTACAATTTATTGAAAAAATAGCGAAGCATTTAAATATAGAAAAAACACGTATCTATATTAATAGTGAAGCATCAATAGAGAATTCATTTGTAAAAATTGATGATACATATTATAGAGTAATAAGTAGTGGTAAAAAAGATGATTATCTATTAGAAAAAATTGATTTAGTAAATCCAGTAGTAGAAAAAGTGGAGGTGAAAAAATAATGCAACTTTCATATATAGATTTAGCAATTAAATTAACGTTAGGATTACTATCATTAGTGATCGTAATTAATGTTTCTGGTAAAGGTAATTTAGCACCATCTTCAGCAAGTGATCAAGTGCAAAACTACGTACTTGGGGGGATTATTGGTGGTGTAATCTATAATCCAGCAATCTCAATCCTACAGTATATAAATATCTTATTAATATGGGTTATTTTAGTACTTATTCAAAAATGGTTGAAAACAAACAATATGTTCTTCAAAAAAATAGTAGATGGAGAACCGATTACTGTGGTGAAAAATGGAAAAATAGATGTAGAAGCTACAAGAAAGAGTGGTTTGACTGCTCATGATTTAGCGTTCAAACTAAGAAGTCAGGGAGTATATAGTATTAAAAAAGTTAAAAGAGCCGTGTTAGAACAAAATGGACAATTAATCATAGTATTAGAAGGCGATGAGAATCCTAAGTATCCAATAATTACAGATGGCAACATTCAAATTAACACATTAGAATCAATGGATAAAACAGAAGACTGGCTGAAAGAAACTTTATTAGAAATGGGATATGAAGATACCTCTAAAATATTCCTAGCAGAATACGACAAAGGGCAATTACACATTGTAGAATACTAAAATAATAATATTATTAAACAATATTACGTAAATATCTCTAGAATGTAAAACAAAAACAAAATATAAAAATAATAATATCAGTTAATGTTATAAAAAATAAAAGCAGGAAATTGAAAAAATCAATTTCCTGCTTTTAAAAAACTATTTTTCAGCGTTAATAAAATCGAAAGAAGAATCTTCTTGGAATTTTTTAACGACATAAGAGCAAGTTGCGATAATTTTTTTGTTTTGTTCGTGCATATCTTTAACAAGAGCGTCTAATAGCTTCCCTGCTACACCTTGACCACGAAGTGATGAATCGACAAAAGTGTGATCTGCAACAACTACATTAGGATTGCTAGTAGTAGAATAAGTAATTTCAGCAATTATCCTACCATTCTCATCATATTTAACGAAACCATTATTTGTTTTAGTGAATTCCATATAAACCTCCTAGGATAATCATATAGTAATATGAGTGTTATTACTGTTATTATATCATAAAAAAGAGGAAAAGACGTGTAAATGAATCAACAGAGAAGTAGAGGATGTAAAAAAAGGGAGAAGAGGTTTATGAAGAAGGGACAAAATGTATGTAGTTGGAAAGAAGCTTATTAAATAGTATTTTAGAGAAAAGGAGGTGCAATTTATGATTAAAGGAATAAAAGGAAATGAAAGAAAGTGTTTGAGTAGGAACAATATATTTCAATATCCAGTTAAAATAATATTTATCTGCTATCTTCTCCTTTTTTTCGATCTTTGCGCAGGTATATATTCACTTTATTTTATATTCACCCTTTTTTTCTAGTTTTATTTTGTTTTTTTTTGATATTTATTTCCCCTCCCTTTTTCTCTTTGTTTTTTAATAGATTTTTTCCCTTATTTTTAAAGTTCACACGAAAAAATAAAAAATAATCATTTCTTAAATTAAAATAAATACTTTCACTAGATTTTTATTTTTAAAATGATAAATAAATTAAAATATTTTTATAAGATTTTTTGTTTAACATCTTATAGAAGAAAAAAAACGTTTTAATTTTTAAAAAAAAGTTATTGACAAATATATAAAACGGGTGTACAATGAGTTTAAAATTTAATATAAAACGTTGAAAAGATAAGTAGATTAATACGTAGCTACAACAGAGAGTTGCTGGATGGTGTGAAGTAACAAGGTGAAGATTAGTTGAAAATGGTCTTAGAGTTTTGTTTATCTAATAGGTAAACACGTGAGCTGCACGATATAGCACACAGTATAAACATGTACTGAATAAGGTACTAATCGCAAGGTTAGTATAAACTAGAGTGGTAACGCGAATTAAGATACTCGCCTCTATTGCATAAGCAATAGGGGTGTTTTTTTATTATCTAAAACACAGAACTTATCAAAACGTAGAAAAGAGGAAATATATTATGACAAGAAAATTTAGCTTTGAAACATTACAATTACACGCAGGACAAACAGTTGGGGATACAAAAGCAAGAGCTGTACCGATTTATCAAACAACATCATTCGTTTTCGATGATACGCAAGATGCTGCAGATTCATTTGCATTAAGAAAAGCTGGAAATATTTATACACGTATTACCAACCCTACTACGGCTGTTTTTGAAGAAAGAATCAATGCTTTAGAAGGTGGAGTTGGTGCATTAGCAGTAGCTTCAGGAATGGCTGCAATTACATATGTATTTTTAACATTAGCTCATGCTGGAGATCATATTGTATCTTCTAAAAATGTGTATGGAGGAACTTACAACCTATTAAAACTTACATTACCTCGTTATGGAGTAGATGCAACTTTTGTTGATCCAGACAACTTTGAAGAAATTGAACAAGCTATTACAGATAAAACTAAAGCATTATTTGTAGAAACTTTAGGAAATCCATTAGTAAACGTAGCAGATTTAGAAAAATGGGCTGAAATTGCTCACAAACACAAAATTCCATTAGTAGTAGATAACACATTTGCTAGTCCATACTTAATCAATGCATTTAGCCATGGCGTAGATATTATCGTTCACTCTGCGACTAAATTCATTGGTGGACACGGAACATCAATTGGTGGTGTTATCGTAGACAGTGGTAAATTCGACTGGGAAGGTAGTGGTAAATTCCCTCAATTAGTAGATGAAGATCCAAGTTACCACAACTTGAGTTATACAAGAGACGTAGGTGCTGCGGCGTTTATCACAAATGTAAGAACACAATTATTACGTGACACAGGAGCAGCATTATCACCATTCAACGCGTTCCTATTATTACAAGGATTAGAAACATTATCTCTAAGAGTGGAACGCCATGTAGAAAATACTAAGAAAGTATTAGACTTCTTAGCTAAACACCCTAAAGTAGAATCAATCAACTACCCTGGATTAGAAGGAAACAAATACTATGAATTAGCTAAAAAATACCTACCTAAAGGTAGTGGTTCAATCTTCTCATTCGATGTAGTTGGTGGAGAAGAAGCAGCCCGTAAAGTAATTGATAGTTTAGAAATATTCTCTAACTTAGCGAATGTAGCTGATGCGAAAAGTTTAGCAATCCACCCTGCTTCAACTACACACGGTCAATTAAGTCCAGAAGAATTACAATACACAGGAATTACTCCTGCGCAAATTAGATTATCAATCGGTCTAGAAAACGCAGATGACTTAATCGAAGATTTACGTTTAGCATTAGAAAATATTTAATATAGAAGAAACAAAAATGTTTTACGTGAAACATTTATAAGATTACTAAATACCGATTAACCTTAAAAAAATATATATTTATAGAATATGTGCGGGGTTAAGACTTGACTTCTGATAATTTAATAACCGTTTATTTTTGTATTGTATATTTATAATAAACACGTCTTAACCCTCGCGAGTTTTCTCTTTTTGGAAGGTGATTAACAAAAGATAAATAATGATATAAACAGTATCGACATTTATCTTTAGAGTTAATCACCTTCTTTTATATTCAGTTATAAAAAAGAGGGTATATAAAAAAAGTCTTTTTAGGGAAATATCCTAAAAAGACCTGTATAAAGGATAATAATTACGTTAATAGGGTGAAAAAACTAACTTTTAGCTATTAACATATCACCTGAGGCAACTTCTTTACCATTTTCATCTTGAATCACAGCATTTACTCTTATAAGACTACGTAAACTAGACTGTAATTCACATATAATCTTTAATTGATCCCCAGCTGTTACTAGTCTTTTAAATTTAAAGTTTTTAACGCTAGCTAAATAACCAACATTATTTGTGACAGTTTCAAAATCAGTCTGTTCATTCACTTCTTCTACTCCTAAAGAGTCTAGAATACACAGTAAACCTGCAGATTGTGCTGCCATTTCAATCATTAAAACACCTGGTACAACAGGTTTTTTAGGGAAATGACCCTGGAAGTAAGGTTCGTTTATCGTTATATTTTTACGACATTCAATTGAGCCGGGTTTATAACTAATTACTTTATCTACCAATAAGAAAGGGTAGCCGTGAGGTAATAACTTCATTATAGTTTCAATATTAATCATGACAATAAAACTCCTTTTTGTGAAAAATTATTTCAATTCTTATTAAAAAATACCTTAAAACATTAAATATCTTTACTATATATAATAGAATTTTATTCCTCAATTGTCAAATTAAATAGAAAAATCGTTTGATTAAATAAACTATAATTTCTTAAGTTATTAAAACTAGTTAAAATATTTTTTTAGTGAATATATGCTGAAAGTAGAGTGAATTTAGAATAAAATACCTTATTTTCGTATACTCCCCTTCCCTTTTTTTTTTTTTTTTCACATACCCTTCTCTTCCACCATTTTTTTTAGGTGATTCCCCTCTTTTTTTACATAGATTTATTCCCTTTTCTTTAAAAATCACAATAAACTTTATATATTCATTTCTTTAATACGTATTTTACTACTAAATAATGAATAACATCCCTCCTCTTTTTTACTTCTAGACTCTCTCCCCTCCCCTATCAGTATTTTATTATTTAAATTTTATTTATAAAAACAGTTAACTATAAGAAATATCGATTATAAAATATTAAGGTCAATTAATTTTAATTTTATTATAAAAATTATAAATAACTTTAATATTTAAGGAAAATACTCCTCTTTTATATAAATTTAAGAATTAATTTCTGTTTGTTTACATTTTATGGTATAATTTTATTAAAGTTTTACAATAAGGAGGAGATAACGTGTATAAAGTAATGATAGTAGAAGATGATGAGATAATTTCTAACTCAATAGCTGGCTATCTTAATAAATGGCAGTACACTACACATGAAGTAAGTAACTTTCAAAATGTTATTACTGAATTTGTAGAAGAAAAGCCAGACATAGTGTTAATGGATATAAATCTCCCCTATTTTGATGGATATTATTTTTGTGAAGAAATAAGAAAAATATCTAAAGTACCTATTATATTTATTTCATCAGCTAGCGATGATATGAATATAGTTATGGCTATGAATATTGGTGCAGATGATTTTATAGAAAAACCTTTTAAACTAGTAGTATTAAAAGCTAAAATAGAAGCTCTATTAAGACGTGTTTATAATTTTAATAGTAGTAATTCGCTAATTGTTTATAAGGAAGTTATTTTTGATATAAATAAAGATGAAATTAAATACAAAGATAATATTGCAACATTAACAAAAAATGAAAGTAAAATTTTGACGATATTATTAGAAAATAGAGAAAAGATTGTTTCTAGAGAAGATATAATAGCCGCTTTATGGCAAAGTGATAACTTCATCGATGAAAACACCCTATCGGTTAACATAAATAGGCTGAGAGCTAAGTTAAAAAGTATAGGAATAGATGAATTTATTACGACTAAAAAAGGTAAAGGATACATCGTCTAATGGAAATATTAAAAAGTTATTTAAAGAAAAACATAAAAGTATATATTTTATTTATAGTTTTTATTCTAATATTTTTCATTATGTTTTATTTGTATAATTTACCACTTGAGGCGCTAATTTATACAGGAAGTTTTTGTTTTTTAGCAGCGCTTATAGCTAGCTTTTCTGATTTTGTTAATTATAAAGAAAGCTATAAGAAATTAAATTTCTTGGAGCAAAATATACTAAATGACCTAGAAGCTCTGCCGAAAAGTTTGGATATTAGAATAGACTATTATCATAAAATTATAGAGAAATTATATGAAGAGTTGGAGAAATTAACTCAGGAAAATCGACAAAAAAATACAGATATGGTCGATTACTACAGTATGTGGGTTCATCAGATAAAAACGCCGATTGCTGCGATGAATTTTCTATTGGATAATGAAGAAGTAGATCAAAAAATCTTACAGCAAGAACTGTTTAAAATAGAACGATATGTTGAGATGGTTTTAACGTACATAAGATTAGATAGCACGTCGTCGGATTATGTTATAACGAAGATTAATCTCGATGAAGTTGTGAAGGATACTGTAAAAAAATATGCAGCGTTATTCATTAACAAAAAGATAAAATTAAACTATGTTTCACATGAAACAATGGTGATTAGTGATAAAAAATGGTTGAGTTTTGCCTTTGAACAAATATTAGGTAATAGTGTGAAATATTCTAGCACGAATGGCGAGATAACTATTGAAACATTTGAAAACAAACTTGTTATAGAAGATAAAGGAATAGGTATTAAAGAAGAGGACTTACCTCGAATTTTCGAAAAAGGTTTTACAGGTTTTAATGGAAGATATGAAAAAAAATCGAGTGGTCTAGGTTTATATTTATGTAAAAAAACTCTAGATAAACTTGGGCATCACATTGAAATTTCTTCAACAGTTGGAAAAGGAACTAGAGTAGAAATTACATTCCCAAAAGAAGATACATTGAGGGATTAGATAAAGAACAAGGCAATAAAGAATCCTCTTAAGAGTTAGATTATGAACTTAACTTTTAAGGGGCTTTTTTATTTTAAGCTTTACTAGGTATAAATTATTAAACACCGAAAGTAAGTTAGATATAAACTAGCTAAAACTTAAAAAGCCACTTGATATATATATTATAATGTATATAAAATTATTTTCTAACTAATGAAATAAATTATCTGAAAACTACCTTGTTTAAGTTTATTATATTTGATAGAATAATAGTAAGGTATAAGGAGGGAAAGGATGAAGCAGTATTTAAAGAAAAGATATTTAGAAAATAGTTTGTTACTTTTACTAATTATTTTTGGAGGAGCATGTAAGGTTGTTGCTGCGTATTTTATAGGGGATGGATTTAATGAATTAATTAAGTCGAATACCGATGGCTTTTTCTATAATATAGCCTATGCCGGTATAGTGTTTTTATTATATTTGGTTTCTCTTTATATAAAAATTCCGTATGAAAACTATGTAGTGCAAAAGATGATAACGGATATTCGATGTGATGTCGTCGATGCAATTTCTAAAAATAACTATGCTAATTTCAATAAGAAAAATAGCGGTGACTACATATCGTGGCTTAGTAATGACTTGATGATTGTTGAGGAAAAAGGATTTGGTAATTTTTATCAAAGTATTACAGCGATAATAGAGACTCTTTTAGCTATAGTTGGACTGTTTGCATTCCACTGGTCGATTATTGTCTTCTCGATAATAATGAGTGTTCTTACATTAGTTTTACCAGCTCTTGCGCAAAAATCTATCCAGAATAAAGCTCAGAGATATTCAGGTTCGTTAGAAAAATTAATAAGTAAAAATACAAATTACTTACAGGGATTTGATAGTTTACTGTCTTTCAATAAATTAGGAATTTTGAAAAAAATTGTAGCAAGTTCTTCTAATGGGGTATTAAAAGAATCTGTGTCGCTAAGAAAAAGTGTCGGCTTAGCTGGTGTCCTAGGTGGTTTAGGAAATTTAGTAGGGCAAGTTGGTGTAGTATTACTAACAGGAATACTAGCGTTGAAAAATATTGTTGGTTTTGGATCTATTTTAACGGTAGAATCACTAACATCTACGATTTTTAATTCAGTAGGAAATATTATGAATATTACGGTAGAGTTGAATATCGTAGTGCCAATCTTTGAAAAATTTGAGAAATTTAAAGAAGAGGCTAAGGAGATTAATGACAAAGATACTAGCAAAAAATTATTAAATGAAGAAATTGAAACTATAGAATTAAAAGATGTTTCTTATAAATATGAAGAGAAAAGTATATTAAAAAATATTTCGTATTCATTTAATAAACATGGGAAGTACGCTATTGTCGGTGAAAGTGGTAGCGGAAAATCTACATTATTAAAATTATTGACTGGAAGAATAGAAAATTACGAGGGTTCAATTAAATTTAATGGAGAAGAACTAGAGGATCTTAATAAGTATAGCCTGTATGATAAGATGCTATATATTCCGCAAGAACCTTACATTTTCACAGAAAGTCTAAGATTTAATATTACGCTAGGTGATGAATATACTGATGAAAAAATCAAAGCTACCTTAGAAAGTGTAGGACTAGGAGAATTTTTAGCAAATCTTGAGGATGGTTTAGATACTGAACTTGTAGAAGGCGGTAAGAATTTATCAGGTGGTCAAAAACAAAGAATAGCTTTAGCTCGTGGAATTATTAGAGAGAAGAAAGTAGTGCTGTTAGATGAGATAACTTCTAATTTAGATAAGGATAATGCAGAGAAAATAGAAGAACTTCTATTAACTAATCCAGAGTTAACGGTAATTCTAATAACACACAGACTAGATAATAACTCTGAACAAAGATTTACAGATGTATTGAGATTATAATTTCCTAGGAAATAAAGTTGCTAGGCATTCTTGAAATGAAATAAAAAGTAATAAATATCCCAATCTTACAAAAGTGTAAGGTTGGGACCTTTTTTGTAAGGAAAATCGATAGAATCTGTAAGAAAAGTAAGGTAGAATATAAATATAAACAACGAGGAAGTTGTAGAAAAGTTCGAACTAGGAAAATTAGATAAAAGAATTCAGGAGTGATAAAAATGTTATTAGAAGTCAACAATGTAAGAAAAGTTTATACGACAAGATTAAGTACTCAAAGTACAGAAGCGTTAAAAAATGTAAATTTCGCAGTAGATAATGGTGAATATGTAGCGATCATGGGTGAGAGTGGAAGTGGTAAAACTACTTTACTAAATATTATCGCAACATTCGATAAAGCAACGTCAGGAAATGTGAATTTAAATAATTTAGATTTAAGCAAGCTGAAAGATAAAGATTTAGCGAATTTCCGCCGTGACAATCTAGGATTCGTCTTCCAAGATTTCAACCTACTTGATAATTTTTCTATAAAAGATAATATCTTACTACCATTAGTACTGGCTAATAAAAAATATAAAGATATGGAAAAAAGATTAGAGAAAGTAACTAAACCTTTAGGAATTGATAAATTAATCAATAAGTTTCCATATGAAGTATCTGGTGGTCAACGTCAAAGGGTTGCGGTAGCTCGTGCGATTATTACAAATCCAGCACTTATCTTAGCGGATGAACCGACAGGAGCACTTGATTCAAAATCAACAGATCAACTGTTAGAAGTATTTGAAAAACTAAATAATGCGGGACAAACAATTATTATGGTTACGCACTCTGTGAAAACAGCAGCTCGTGCAAAACGTGTATTATTTATTAAGGACGGAGTAGTTTTCCACGAACTTAGAAAAGGAAATGCGACTACTAGTGAGATGTTCCAAAAAATTAATGATACGTTAACTTTAATGCAGGCAGGTGAGTAAGATGAGCTTCTTTTATAGCAAATTTGCTTTAAACAACCTTGTAAAAAATAAAAAATTTATAATACCTTATGTGTTATCAGCAATTTTTACAATAATGTCATTTTACATACTATCATCTCTAGCCTTTGGGGATAATTTAGACAAACTTCCAAATGGTATCGATGCGACCAAACAGGTATTAAGTTTCGGGATTATTGTAATTGCGCTGTTCTCTGTAATTTTCCTATTTTATACTTACAGTTTTCTAGTGAAACGTAGGGTAAAAGAATTCGGATTGTATTCTGTTTTAGGTATGACAAAAAAACAAATAGCTAAAATCTTAGTGTTAGAAACAATTTTTATCGCTGTAACTACAATAGTATTAGGAATTGGATTAGGAATAATTTTTGATAAACTTATGTTGTTAGTATTATTGAAATTATTCTCAGCGGGAGTTAGCTTTGGTTTCAGTATAACACCGATAGCTATAGTTTTCTCAGTATTATTATTTGGAGGAATATACTTCTTATTATTACTTTATACTGTTATAAAAATAGCTAGACTTAGAATTGTAGCCTTATTAAAAGATGAAAATAAAGGTGAAAAAGAACCAAAATCTAGATGGATTCTAGCGATAATCGGTTTAGCATTAATCGGTTATGGATATTACACAGCCCAAACTGTACAAAATCCTATAAAAGCAATATTAGTATTCTTTTATGCTGTAATTGCGGTAATTATTGGTACATATTTAGTGTTCATGGCAGTTAGTATAACAGTACTAAAAATTATGAAAAATAATAAAAATTTCTACTATAAACCTAAAAACTTCATCAGCGTTTCTGGTTTATTATACAGAATGAAAAGAAATGCAGTAGGATTAGCGAATATCTGTATATTATCTACTATGGTTCTTGTAACTATGGGATCAACATCGGCTTTATATGCAGGTATGGAAAAATCTTATAATGAGAGATTCCCAAGACAATTAATGATCGCAGGTTATCATTCTACTAGTGATAAACTAAAAAAAATCGAAAATAATGTAAAAGTAGCAGCTAAAGAAGCGGGAACTGAAGTACAAGATTTAGTATCATATAATTCATTACCTATGGTAGGAAGATTAGTTGAAGATAAATTTAATTTTGAATCATATGTAGGTGTAGACTTAAGTAATGTTAAAATGATAGTTGTTTTACAATTAAAAGATTATAATAAGTTCGCTAATAAAAATAAAACATTAGAAAGTAATGAGATTTTATTACATATCGATAAAAAAGGAAATTACAACTATAATAGTATTTCTCTAAATGGCAGTGAATATAAAATTAAAGAAAAATTATCAGAGTTTCCAGGAACAATAGGTTCAGATACCGCAAATATTATGGATACATATTATGCTGTTGTTAAAGATGAGAAAGAAGCAACTAAATTAGCTACAAAACTAACAGAGTTAAGTAGTAAAGAGTTAGAAAAAAGAGGGATTGGTTTACAATCAGGTACTCCTACACTTCAAAACTACGTTGCATTCAATATTAAAGATACAGATAGAGAAGCTAAGGTAATCGAAAGTTTCAAAAAATTAGAAAAAGGAGAGAGTGTAACAATAGAAGGTAAAGAAGAAAATAAAATTACATTCAGAGGAGTGTTCGCATCATTCTTATTCATCGGAGTGTTCATAAGTTTAATATTTGTAACATCTCAAGTGGTAATTATGTACTACAAACAAATCTCAGAAGGATATGAAGATAAAGGAAACTTTGAAATTATGAGAAAAGTAGGTATTACAGATAAACAGATTAAACAATCAATCAGATCACAAGTACTGTTAATCTTCTTCTCACCGCTAATTATAGCGACACTACACACGATAGTAGCATATCCATTTATTGAGAAAATCTTAAGATTATTCTTAATAACAGATAGTAGCATATTTTTACAAGCACTCGCTGTGACAATTGTAGTCTTCGCAATCTTCTACCTAATAGTTTATGCAATAACATCAAAAATTTACTATAGAATTATAAAAGAATAGACGAAAAAAACTCCAGAGGAAAAATCTGGAGTTTTTTGTTTTAAGACATATCACCAAAATAAGAGAATTATTGTTGAGGTTCTTTACTATTTTTCTCTTTTAGATATGAAAGATAAGATAATGTTAAAGATCTCATAGTTTCATTATTTTCTAATGAGAATATACTAATAGCTTTGTTACAAGAGTTAATAGCATCTTCAATAAGTTTTTGCTCTTCAAATAATCGTGCTTGTAAATAATAATTATCTCCTAGAAGATAAAAAGATTTATTTTCTAGAGCTTTAGTAATAGCGATAGAGTTCCAATACGTTGCATCGTTAAATTTAGTTAAGATTCCATAGATACGCGCAATAGAATAATAGAATGGTTGTTCAGAACTTGTATTTTGAATAATTTTTATATATGGTAAAACTTTTTTATACCAAAGAATAGCATCTTCAAATAATTCTTTTTCTGAATAAAAATTCCCCAAAGTATTACATATATCACAATATAAAATACAACCAACTTCTACTTTTGCTATCAATGTCTTTAGATTTTTAATCGCAAGCTCCAGCTGATTATTTATATGATATGTTGTGATAGCTTGAAACCATTCAAAATATAAAATATTTTCTGAATCAAGAGTGTTTTTATCAATGGAAGATAAAACAAAATCTAGTGTCTTATAATCTCGTTTATAAAGTAATTCCATAAGTTCATTAACTTTGAAGTTAGAAGGTTGATATTCTTTAGTATCGATATCAAATAATGCTTCTATTTCACTAGTTGGAATATTTAATTTTTTTATGATTTTGAAAAATATATCTATAGAAGGAGTGACTTCTCCTTTTTCTAACCTACTGATAATAGTTTGAGTACAAATACCTTCAGCTAATTTTTTTTGAGACATATTTAGTGATTTTCGTTTGGTTTTTATTAAGTCAGCTAATTTAAGTTTCAAAGTTTATCCGCTCCTAAGAATTAATCAAATATTACTATAATAATACTATAAATCTACTTGTAAATCAATAAACTAGAAATATATAAGTATAATCAAAACACAATAGTGTTAAAAATATATAAATATAGTGTTGACTATCTTTGTTATCTCTGATAAAATTTATATAATAAATATACTTTTAGAGTCAGAATGAAAAAAAGACTTTAAACTATAGTGTTAGGGGTGAAGATCATGTTTAAGTTATTATTTAAACAAAAATATAGCATACTAGTATTTATTATTACGGTATTATGCGCAGCAGTACAGGTTGCGACGTCTTATGGATTTAGTTTGATTATCCAAGCGACGGTAGATAAAAATTTAAGATTTATGGTGTCGGCGACTATTGCAGTTATGTTGATATATGTTGTTTTGAATACGTTGGGTTATTTCAGAGCGATATACGTTGAAAAATTGATTCAAAATTTTTCTACAAGGCTTAGAAAAACAGCAATTGCGGATTTCAAGAAAAAGTTAGTCTATAACGAGAAACATAATAATGGAGCAGAATGTATAGCTTTAAATACTACTGATATCCAGCAGTTTGAGCAATATGCGGCTAATTGTTTATTTGCGATTTACAGTATATCTTTAGTTGTTATCTCAACAATTGTATTACTTAAGGTGAATATTACGTTATTTATTATCTCACTTGTATTGTCTTTATTAATGATGGTTCTACCTAAGTATTTCAACAAAGCGATAAAAACAACGACAAAAGATATTTCAAAAGCTACAGAAGATTTCAATAAGGATTTAGAGAATGCGCTGGCTAGTTCAGAAATGCTAAACAATTTTTCTGCGTTGAATTTATTAGATAGAATTGTAAATGTAGGTTCAAAAAATATAAAAAATGCTAAAGTTAACAGAAAAAAATCTATTATGACTTTACAAGGATTGAATGTGACATTAAATGCAGGTAACCAAATCGCATTGATTTTCATAGCGGGATATTTCGCATATAAAGGATATATTGAATTTGCGATGATATTTGCGATATCAGGTTATACAGGGGAATTCTTTGGAGGATTGACAAAAGTAATCGAACTATATCCGAATTTCGCTTCTGCAAATGAGTTGTTGAATAAGTACCCAGAAATTAAAGAAGAGAAAAGTTTACCGAGAGTCGAAAAATTAGATAAGGAAATTGTAGTTTCTAATGTTAAATATAACTACCCAGATAAAATGGTAGAATTTCCTAATTTAACTTTTGAGAAAAACAAGAAGTATTTAATAAAAGGAAAAAGTGGTAGTGGTAAATCAACATTGATAAATATTTTAAATGGTGATTTGAAAAACTATGAAGGAAGTGTAGAATGGGATAATAGAGAATTAAAACAATTTGATATTAAATCGGCAATTTCTACGATGAATCAAAAAGTGCAATTATTAAATTTATCGATCAAGGATAATATTATTTTAAACAAAGAATATAACGACAAGTTGTTTAGAGAAGTTCTGGAAAATTGTAAGTTAGTTGATGTTATTGATAATTTAGAAGAAAAAGAAAATACAATACTAGACAATAAAAACTTAGCTTTATCAGGTGGACAGCTGCAGAGATTAGGATTAGCGAGAAGTTTATATCATAAAAAAGATGTATTTATAATTGATGAAGGTACAGCTAATTTAGATAGTAAGTTGGCAGATGATATTGAGGAAATAATATTAAAAGATAAAGAATCTACAGTTATTATGATAACTCATAGAAATAGTGAAAAAATCGAAAACTTAGCAGATAAAGTAATAACATTAGGTAGCTAGATGAAAAAGAGGGTAAGATTTTAAAAAATCTTAAACCTTCTTTTTTATTGTGTAGACATGGACTTTTGTTCTTACAAAATAAAAAAATATAAGAACAAAAGTCCAATTGAAAGAAAAGGTGCGACAAGAGTGATATTTTAAAATATTTTCAGGAGCAAAAGAAAAACGCTAAGGGCGGCAACCCAAAGCGTAAGTAATCTTTAATATTTCCTAAAAGGGTGGACGATATCCCAACCGTTCGCCCTTCCTTTGAAGATATTATATCATAGAAGTATAGAAAAAGAAAAAAATAAATGTGAGAAAACTATTACAAGAAGAGTTACAAGAAGAATTTAGTGTGTAAATATAAAGATAGCAATTCAGAAAAATAATAAAGCTGAGTTGTTGTCTTTTTCTAATGGACACAGAATGATAAAAGTGTCAAGAAAGTGTCCGTTCGAGAAAGACAACTCAGAAAAAGACTTCCCAGCGTTTGTCCTCTTACAAAGAACAATAAGGTGAAAATTATAAGTAGCTAGGAATGAGACTAAAACCTCGTTTCCCGAACATTCTTTGTATTTTTGAACATTTTCGTAACAATAAACTTAAAAGCTATCTTTTAATTTAGCTATATAGTATAATAGTAATTGATAATAAATATCAATAAAGGTAGCTAGAGCCTTTTTCATAAAAAGAGTGAATGTTGGATTTTTATAAAAAATAACCTAAGTCCAATATTATATTTTTACTCATTTTATGTAAAATAAATCTAAATTTGAAATTAAATAAGGAGATATTATGAAGATAGATGGTAGAGCGATGGCTCTCTTTAATATCAAAAAAGAAGTATATCTCGTAGCGATTCTTAAACTTGTTGCCTTTTGGTGCTCGCTGTTTTTCATCTACAATTTCGTAGATTTTCTATTTTATTCACTAGGTGAGGAGAGTAGAAGCGGTGCTGTATTAGGATTTATTTTAAAAACGGTAGTAGGTTTAGTAGTTTATTACGCAGCTACAACAGGGGATAATTACTTCAGTCACAAAATTTCTAAACAGGTTAGAAATACATTAAGGAAAGAGATTTACAACAAAGTAGAAAAACTTTCACTAAATTACACAGAAGCAGTAAATACTGGTAGTCTTCTTGTGATGAACTCTTCATCGATCGTGAATATTGAATTTTATTTCAATAAATTTGTACCGCAGATGTTTGCGACATTATTTATAGTGCTAAGCTCATTTGTTATTTATGGGAAGATTCATATTCTACTGTTTATAGCGATGTTGTTATTATATCCGCTTATTCCTGTGTCTATTATGATTATTATTAAGAAATCGAAAAAGGCTAATAAAAAGAACTTCAGCGACTTCTTAAGTTTATCTGAAGTATTCTACGATAGATTATCAGGTTTCACAACGGCAAAAATTTATGGTAAAGAAGATAATGTAGCGAGTGATGTTGATACTCGTAGTGCGAAGTATAGAAAATCGACGATGGCATTACTTCGTCACCAACTTAATTCTATTAATGTGATGGATGCTATTACTTATGTTTCTATTTTTATCTTATCAATTATCGCTATCTTTGCGGTGAAAGATCAGAAGCTTATAATTTTTGTCATTGTTGCTACATTAGAATGTTTTAAACCGCTACGTGCTTTAGGAGGATTGTTCCACATTTCGATGAAAGGGAATGTTGAGTTAGATAATATTTACAAACTTCTTGATCATCTGGAGCAGGAAAAAGATGAAACTATAGAAGTAGAAGCTGGGAAAAATATTGTTCTGAACAATGTAAGTTTCTCTTATGGTGAGGAGACGACTTTAGAAAATATCAATATGCTATTTAAACCTGGTACGAAAACAGCATTAGTAGGAGAAAGTGGAAGTGGTAAGTCTACTATTATCAAACTAATCTTAGGTTTAAATTCTAATTATAGCGGAAGTATAAAATACGACAACTTCAATATTGATAGTATTCCTACTAGAGAGATGGCTAAAATTACGACACTTATTACTAATGATAGTTACTTAGTTAAAGGTACTGTAAGAGAGCATTTAAGTGTTCGCAAAAATATAACTGAAGAAGAAATGTATAATGCTTTAGAAAAAGTTAATCTTAAAGATTTTGTTGAAGAACACGGAGGTCTAGATTATGAGCTTGCGATAGGAGCTGCGAACCTTTCTGGTGGTCAAAAACAAAGGCTACTTGCAGCAAAAGCAATACTAAAAGATTCTTACTTGTATATACTTGATGAAGCTGTATCGAATATTGATGATTACAGTAAAGAAATCGTGCTTAATGCCTTCGATTCAATTAAAGAAGGAAAAATTATTATTGTTATTTCTCACGATTTAGAGACTGTGACAAATTCAGATAATATTTATGTTCTAAAAGATAAGAAAATTATCGAAGAAGGAACACATGCTGAGCTGATTGAAGAAAATTCTCTATATAGAAAATTATTCACAGATCAACAACAACTGAAATCAAAATTTTTAGCTAAGGAGGTAGAGTAATGACATCATTAAGAGAATTAAAACAACTTTTAGCTATCGCTCAAGAGTTTAAACGTCCATTACTTAGAGCGACTTTATTTGGAAGCTTAGGTCACTTAATACTTGTCGTATTTACCTACTTCATCTCGTTGTTCTTTTTAACAAAAATAACAACAATAGCAGCAATTTTATTTATCATAATTTTCGCTTTAGCTGTGTTAAAAGGATTATTTAGCTATACTGAGCAACTTTTAAACCATTATGTTGCGTTCAAAGTATTACATGCTTTACGTGTTAAAGTTTTAGAGAAATTCAAACGTATATCTGTCGATAGTTTTACAAAAAACACTTCAGGTGATTATATGACGATGATTACGACTGATATCGAATTATTAGAAGTTTTCTACGCGCACACGATAACACCATTTATGATCTATATCGTGCAAAGTTTAGTAGTTAGTATCTTCTTACTATTCTTTAGCGTGAAACTAGCGTTAGTAGCTTTAATAATCTATATCGTAATCGGACTTGTGTATCCACTAAGTTTTAGAAATGTCGGACAAGACGTTGGTGAAAATTATCGTCGTAAACTAACTCAAGTAAATAACAATTCATCAGAAGAAGCTTATGGAATTTTTGAAACATTACAATATGGAAAAATCGATGAGGCTAAACGTAATATCGATATGGAAACTGAGGAACTGACAAGAAGTTCGTATTTAAAAAACAAATTCTTAGTAGATTTAAATACTCTAAATGTTGTAACTTACAATATCGGGGTGTTGGCATTTATCTACGTTGCAGCTTCACTTGATAGTCAGTTCATAACTGTATCATTAGTTGCGATGTTTATCGTATCGTTTATTCCTATTTTATACATGGGGAATCTTGCTTCAACATTAAGTCAAACGATGGCTAGTGGGAAGAGATTTTTAGAACTTATGAATACGCCGGAAGAAGCGGAAAATAGAGGTGTAGTTGTTGATTTTAACGAACTTAAAGTTGAGAACTTAACATATCGTTACGCTGATAATACTGTAGTGGATAATTTAAGCTTTGATGTGAAAAAAGGCGAAGTTATAGGATTAAGTGGACCAAGTGGTTGTGGTAAATCTACAATAGCGAAACTTATTATGAAATTCATCTCAGATGAAAATATGGAAGGTAATATTACTATCGATGGTGTCGATCTAAGAGAGATAGATAATCGTTACTTTAGAGAAAATAGTTCGATAATACTACAAGATAGTTACTTATTCAATGCAAAAATTAAAGATAATATCACATTCTTCGAGAAAGATTTGGATAAAGAAGAGTTGGATGCATCATTAAGAAAAACTAATTTAAGAGGTTTTGTGGATAACTTGAAACGTCGTGAAAATGAAATCGTTGGTGAGAGAAGTTCGAATATAAGTTCAGGGCAAAAACAACGTTTATCAGTAGCGCGTTCATTCTACAATGACAGTAAACTTCTAATTCTAGATGAAGCAACAGCGAACATCGATATCTTCAGTGAAATCGAAGTGCTAAAAGCTTTAGAAGAAAGTAAAAAAGATAAGATAACAATAATAATTTCACACAATAAATCAACATTATCAATCTGTGATAAGGTGATTAGATTAGGTGAGTAAAAAGTGAGAGGAACTTGGAAAATACCAAGCTCCTCTTTTTTTATTATCGTGTTAAGTTTTTATAAATTTGTTGTTTAATAAATTGTAAATCATGCTCCTCAGTAGGACAAGGAACGTCTTCAAAAAGAATAAATCTTTGGACTGAGTAGGTACTGATAGGTCCTGCGAATGAACGAATAATTTCGGATGTTGATAAGTTCTCGTTAATTTCAGGATTAGTTTCTCTATATTTTTTTAATATAGCTTTGAAGTTTATTTTTTCAAATGTTATTTTTATAGAATCAATAAGTTGTGTTTTAAAATTTTCATTTGTTAATATTTCTGAGTATACTATTTTTATAGTATCCTTATTTTCTTTTAGGAAAACCATGCGATCTTCGACAACGTAACTGATTAATTCTTCAAGGGAGTTGGTATTTTGAGTTCTTTTTAGAAAATTTAAAAACAATTTAGGAATAACAGGGACTATTATTGAATATAATAAATCTTCTTTAGTTTTAAAGTATTTGAATACTGTTGCCTGACTAACGCCTGCTTCTTTAGCGATTTGAAGCGTAGATGTCCCATGGTATCCTTGTTTTGCGAATAATTTAATAGCAGCTTCTATTGTTTTTTTCTTACCGGGTGGGAAGGTTTCGTCATGAGAAATGCTAAAGTAAGATTGTAAGATATTTTCAGTCATAAGGGTCTCCTATTGTTTTTTAAACTTTTCTATATCGTTTTAAGCCTAGAATATTAAGTATTATTAGAAGGATGCAAAGTGCAAGTAGAACAACGATATCAGTTTTAATCGCAAGAAGATTTTTACCTTCTAAAATTATTTTGCTTAAACCGTCACTAGCATACGTAACAGGTAGGATTTTACTAATATAAACGGCGATTTTCCCCATACTTTCAACAGATACTATTCCTGAAAAGAACATTTGTGGAATGATTATTACTGGAACGAACTGCATAATTTGGAATTCTGATTTTGCAATTGTAGAGATTAGTAAACCTAATGTTAAGGCAACCATTGCTAGTAATACATTAACTATTATAACATAAAATGGATTTCCAGCAACTTCAATATTTAATAAATATATAGATGATAAAGTGACGATAATAGTTTGAATTACAGCTAATGAGCTATAAGATAGCACATATCCTAGGACAACTTCGCTTCTTTTTACAGGAGTAGCTAAAAGTCTATCTAGAGTTCCGCTAGTACGTTCTTTTAGTAGAGCCATACCAGATATTAGAAACACGAAGAAGAATAGGATATAGCCGATTAAAGTAGGTGCAACTTTATTGAAAAATGTTGAATCTGCATTACCGTAGTTATAATATTCTTTAACTTCAGGTTCTTGTTTATTTTCACTTAACTTAGGATTTACTTTTTTAACAACTTCCACCAAGCTTTTTGCTTCTGATGCTTTTATAGAACTTTTTAAAACTTGTTGGGCTTGCATAGTTTTAGTAGAATCTATATTAGCGTGAGTTACCGTATAAGTATTGTTATCGTAAAAAATTACCGTATCTATCTCGTTATTTTTTAATTTCTCTTCAGCAGCTTCTTTTGATTGATATTCTTCTAGATGAACGTTGTCAATATTTTTCATTACGGAAACCACACTTTGAGGAGTGTTTACAGAAGCAACAGTAATTTCAGAATTTGTGTTTGCTGAAAAGACAATGCTAATTAACCACATTATAAATATCGGTGCAACGAACATCATTGCTAAAGTTCTTTTATCTCTAAAAAATTCCTTAAATACTCTTTTTGAAATAGTTAAAATTCTCATGTTACTTTTCCTCCACTTTTAAGAATACTTCTTCGATAGTAGTAACATTATTTTTTTCTTTTAGATTTTTTGGTGTGTCGAAGTCTATAATATCTCCACGAAGAAGAAGTCCGACTTTATCTGTAAGTTCTGCTTCGTCCATTACATGAGTCGTTACTAGAATGCTAACACCGTTATCCCTTTGTCTGAACAATTCTATCCAAATGTTACGGCGAAGGCTAGGGTCTATACCGACTGTAGGTTCATCGAGTATAAGTAACTCAGGGCTACCGATTAGCGCAATAGCGAGTGAAAGTCTTCTCTTCATCCCGCCAGAATAATTCGACACTGATTTTTTTAAGTGGTCGGTTAGGTCAACTATTTTTGCTACATAAGCTATTTCTTCTTTTAGTTGTTTTGAAGGAACACCTTTCATTTTTCCGAAAAATTCTAAATTTTCATAGCCAGTAAGTATTTCATAAAGAGCATCGCTTTGTGCCATATATCCAATATTAGAAAGAATTTCTCTTTTTGGCATTTTGTTATCTAGAACAAGGGCTTCACCTTTATCTGCTTTTTCCATACCGAGCATTGTTTTTATTAATGTTGATTTTCCCGATCCAGAAGGACCGATAAGACCTACAATTTCACCTTTTTCTAGGTTGAAATCAATGTTGTCAAGGACTGTTTGATCGCCGAAGCTTTTTGATAATGAAGTAATTTGTATTAATGTTTTCATAAGAATCACCTTTCTTTTTAAAGTGAGTGTACACTCACTTTAAAATTAAAAAATATATAGCTAAGATTATTTGAAAGATATTAGTTAACCTAATGCTTTTGGAACTATGATTATTAAAGAACAGTTTTATGATAGCTGCTAAGAAAAATCCCATTAGAAATAAGATTTTAAATCTTCGGTAAGTAAACACTCACCTTATAATCAATATTATAGTGAGTGAACACTCACTTGTCAAGAAGAAAATTTGAAAAATTCTAAAAAGGGGATGAAAACAATTAGATAAATTTTTTGCTGTTAATGTGATTTTTGAGATATTTTCTTAGTAATATAAACTTAGTTTAAAGTCGCCTAAGTACAACAAGTAATATATAGTATATAAATATGATATAATATTTATAAAATCAGAATAATAAAATATGAATCAAGTTTTTAGAAGATAAAAAGATAATAAATCATACGAGGGGGTATTATACCTGGGGTATGTAGTAATTCAAGTGAAAAAAATTTTGTTAAGGGGGACATACGTCATAATGAAAATACTTGAGGTTCTAAATGAGTTTTATGGTGATTTTGAATTTATAAAAGAAAAGTGGAATGAAAAATACGAAGGTATCCTTATCAAAATAAAGGAAGAACAAGGTTATAAAAGATGTCGCTTGGCAAAAAGAACACCTAAAAAAGAAGGATATTTTACAGCTTTTTGGCAAAAAGATCAAAATAATAAGAACATTCCTTATACAAATGAAGATTTGGGGAATGAGCTCGTTATTGTAGTGATCGATAACGACAAGAGAGGACTTTTTATTATTCCCAATGAGGATGCTGTTTGTAGAAAAATTCTCTCGACAAAAGATAGTAAAGGAAAAATGTCTATGTGATTTTATCCGCCTTGGAGCGTAAATTTGAATACAACAGCTCTAGAAACACAAAAATGGCAATTGAAATTTTTTAGAAAACTTAAATAATAAGAATGATTTCTTTTTTAATTTTAATAATATAAACTTAGTTTAAAGTCGCCTAAGTACAATGGTTAATATATATCATAGAAATGTGATATAATATTTATAAAGTCAGAATAATAAAATATCAACAATAAAGTCAGGAGGAATTTATTATGATAGATGGATTAAATAAAATTTGGAATAAATTTCTTAATTTTTTAGAAGATAAAAAAATTTATAAATCATACGAAGGAGCTTTAGTCTCTGGGGTATGCAGTGGTTTAAGTAAAAGATTTGGAATAAGTGCTAGTTTTTTACGAGTACTATTCTTATTAGCGAGTATTTCCTCATTCGGTAGCCCGATATTGATATATATACTGTTATCGATAATAATGCCGGTAAAACCAATGAAAGAAAATTATAGAAAATCAAGCTACATCGATGGACGTGCTTGGGAAAAGTAATATAAAGAAAAGTTCTAATTGATCAACTGTCAATTAGAACTTTTTAATCGTACAAAATAGGTTGAATTAATCCTATTTTTTTATTATAATAATATGAAAAGGAGGTGTTACGTATGAATATAGACACAAATAATTTAGTTTCAATAACAGAAGCAAATCAGAATTTCTCCAAGATAGCAAGAATGGTAGATGAAAATGGATCAGTTGTTATATTGAAAAATAATGCACCACGATATGTTTTAGTAGAATTTAATGAATTTGAAAAAACTCAACAAGCCTCGGATGAAGATGTATTAGCACTTTCTAAAAATTTAATGAAAAAAAATAAAAAGGCTTATGAGGTATTGGCAAAATGATAAAATTATCAACTAATCAAATACTTTTACTTCATAAAGATTTGATTTCTGAGTTTGGAGGATTAGATGGAGTAAAAGATTTAGGGATGTTAGAATCTGCAATCAATGCACCATTTCAGACATTTAATTATCAGGATATGTATCCAACAATTCAACAAAAAGCAGCGAGATTATGCTATGGATTGGTAAAAAATCATCCATTTATTGATGGAAATAAACGGATAGGGGTCCATGCCATGTTAGTCTTTTTGGCTCTAAACAGAATAGAATTGGAATATTCACAAGAAGAATTATATTCTATTATTCTTAATGTCGCTTCTAGTCAAGCAACTATTGAAGATTTATCAACTTGGATAATAGATCATCAATTATAGCTAAAAAAATCAACTCTGAAAATGTTTCTTCAGAGTTGGTTTTTCTTATTTCACTGCATCGATAAATCTAGCTGCTATTTCTTTTGGACGGGTAATAGCTCCACCTACAACTACGCTGAATGCTCCTGCATTATATGCTGCTTTAGCATTCTCAGGGTAGTGGATGCGTCCTTCAGCTATGATTGGAACAGAAATAGTTTCAGATAATTTTTTGATAAGATCTAAGTCTGCTTCATTTGGTCTATCTTTTGTATTTTCTGTGTAACCACTTAAGGTAGTTCCTACGAAATCAATACCTATTTTTTCTGCATTTACACCTTCTTCGAAAGTAGCGATATCTGCCATTAAAATAATGTCAGGATATTTAGCTTTGATTTCTGCAACAAAATCATTAATTGTTGTACCATCAAAACGAGGGCGTAAAGTACAGTCTAAGGCAATGATTTCACAACCTGTTTCTACAAGGGCGTCTACTTCTTTCATAGTTGCTGTGATGAATTGAGACATTCCTTCGTAACTTTGTTTGATAATTCCGATAACAGGTAAGTCTACTGTTTCCTTAATTTGAACTATATCAGTAACACCTTGTGCACGGATACCAACGGCTCCAGCTTCTTTAGCAGCTAGTGCCATAAGTTTCATGATTCCACCTTCTTCAACATAAAGTGGTTCTCCAGGTAATGCTTGACAAGAAACGATGATTCCACCTTTTATTTGGTTTAAGATTTTTTCTTTTTTATCCATAGTTAACTCCAATCAGAGCTTAATCTTTAATGGTTAAGCTGTAGTATTTATAATTTATATATATTTTTACATATTCGAAAATTTTACCATCACCGAAGTAAGTGTACCTATCGAATTCAAAACATGGTTCACCGTCTTTTGCGATAAATTTGGCAATTTCTTCAGGAGTATCAACTATAACGTTCATAATTTTTTTAGATTTTTCTTGGTGAATATCTATACGATATTTTTTTCTAATCATAGTAGCCAGCTCTTTGAAACTATCTATATCATTAATATTAACATCAGGTAAATATTTTATTGGAATATAGTTAGTTTGGTGAGCCCATGCGATATTACCGATATATTTTATACGAGCTACTTTTAGAAGTTTTTGATTTTTTAATTTTAATTTAGAACAAAGTTCTTTATCTTGAATAATCTCAGCTTCAACAACTTCAGAGTGTTCAGATACTGATTCTTTAAAGTGTTTGTGGAAGTTGTTATTTTCTGTAACTAAAACTTTTTTGTTAACTAATGTTTTATTAACAAAACTTCCTTTACCTTGAACTCTAAAAATATACCCGGCAGACTCTAGTTCATTTAGTACACGTACGGCAGTAGTACTACTAACATTATATATTTCTTTTATTTCTTTTTCTGTATAGAGTTGTTCACCTTCTTTAAAAATACCAGTTTGTATTTTTAAAATGATGTCATTTATAATCTTTTCGTATTTTTTCAAGTTGACTCCTCCTTGATTAATTAATATAAAAATAGACTTATTAAAATTTAATGTGTTAACTTAAACTTATATTATCACTTATCCTGAACTTTGTAAAGAAAAATTTTAATAATATTAGAAAAAAATTAAACGGTTGCATAAGTTGGAGTATTAGAACTAGAGAGATATAGATGAAAGAAAAAAAGCCCCTCCTTACTTTTTAGGTAAAGAGGGGGAATTTGAGTAAACTATCATATTTTTTTAAGGATATTATCATAATCTATATAGGTGTATTCTTCGTATTTATTTCTACTCATATTTTTTTGAAATTGAAATAAGCTTATTCTTTAATTCGATAACATCGTTGGATGTCGGTGTCCATCCTTCAATGATGTTTGTACTAAGGGCATACCAGACACTTTTAAAATCTTTAATATTATCGAATTTAATCCCCATGATAGTTAAGTCATTTTCATTTAGGTCTAAATTCATAACAGTACCTCCTTAACAATGTTTTTCATTTTTATTATATATTATAAGATGATAGAATACAATAAAAAATAAAGCCCCTCCTTACTTTTTAGGTAAAGAGGGGATTGGTTTTAATATTTTATTTTTCTACAAATGGGCTGATTGCTCCGTATAGAGCTGCATCGTTTCCTAGTTCGGCCGCTAGGAATTTAGTTTGGTTATTTTCGATTGGGTGTAGTTCACGTACTTTAGCTTCAAGTTTGTTTAATAAGTAATCACCTTGAGCAGATACAGCCCCACCGATTACGATGTATTTTGGATCTAAGATACATAGTAAGTTAACGATACCACGAGCAAGCTCAAATAGCCATTCGTCTAGTACTTTTAATGCAGTTGTATCCTCACGTTTACAAAGATCGAAGAATTCGATGACGCTTAGCCCTTCGTACATCTCAGCTTTAATTTTTTTATCTAATGCGATAGTAGAAGCACGTTGTTCGTATGTAGTTTTAGTATCGAAGTCATAAACAGATTGTCCGATTTCTCCAACACCGAAGTTAGATCCGAAAGGAAGGCTGTTTAAGTAGTAAGCACCACCGATTCCAGTTCCTAAAGCCATACAGAATACTTCATCTAGCCCTTTAGCTCCACCAAGCCATTGTTCACCAAGTAGAGCACAGTTAACGTCGTTGTCAGCATATACTGGAATACCTAGTCTATCTCCAAAATCACGTTTGAAGTTAGTTCCAAGGTAGTTTTTAATAGTTGGAGCGGCACGGATTACTTCCATGTGTACATTATCGATAACTCCTGCTGCAGAAATTCCTGCTGCAGAGAAGTTGTAAGTTTCACGGATTTTGCTTGCTATTCTAAACATCTCATCAGTAATTTTTACAGTTACGTTGTCAGGTGTTTTACAAGTTTCGTAGTGAATGATTTTGTAGTTGTCATCAAACACAGCAAATTTTATACTTGTCCCACCAATATCAATTCCTAAATACATATTATACCTACTTTCTAAATAAAGACATATCAATCTTTGATTTTTGTTAATTTTTTTAAATTTCTTTACAACGATATATTACCATAAAAACGATTTTTTGAAAATAAGTTATTGAAAAAAATATAAGGTATCTGCTATATAAAGTAACCTACTTAGTGTATAATAAAAGCGTAGGTATATAATAAAAGGAGAAGAAAATGGATAAAATTATATTTTTAGAGCCTGTATTTTGTGAAAGAATATGGGGAGGACGCAATTTAGAAAGTTTTAATTTTTCTATTCCACAAGGAAATATTGGAGAAGCATGGGTAATTGCAGCTCATGATAATGGAAGTTCAAAAATAACAAATGGACAGTTGGCAGGATTGACACTAAAAGAGGCTTACGAGAAACAACCTACGTTATTTACAGAAAAAACTTATGATAAGTTTCCGTTATTGATTAAAATCTTAGATGCTAGTGATAATTTGTCAGTTCAAGTGCATCCTGAAGACGACTATGCGCGAGTAAATGAGAATGGAGAGCTAGGTAAGACTGAGTGTTGGTATGTATTAGATGCTAAAGAAGGTGCGAAATTAGTATATGGACATACTGCTAAAACAAAAGAAGAGTTTAATAGTAAAATAGACGCTGAGCAATGGAATGAGCTGTTTATTGAGAAAAATGTAAAAGCAGGAGATTTCTTCTATATTCCAGCGGGGACACTTCATGCGATTGGAGAAGGAATTTTAATTTATGAAGTTCAACAGAACTCTGATACAACATATAGAGTTTACGATTATGATCGTGTTGATAAAGATGGAAATGCTCGCGAACTACATATAGAAAAAACAAAAGATGTTACAAAAGTTCCTTTTGAAAAAGCTACAACAAGTCCTAAAGAGGAGAAGTTGGATGGAGCTACTATAACATACTTAGCAGATGAGAAGTATTTTTCTGTTTATAAAGTAGATGTTAAAGGTCAGGTTTCGCTAGATAAAACTGCGACAGGAAATTTATTTACTGTTCTTGATGGTAAAGGTAGAGTGGTAATTGATGGAACTAGTTATGATGTAAAAAAAGGAGATAGCTTTATTCTAACAACAGCTTGCTCATCGTATACATTAGAAGGAAATATGTTCCTAATCGGAAGCTATGATAGATAGAATGTTCTAAAGAATGTGAGTCTTAAATTAAAGTGACTGACCCAAAAGTCCTAAAAAAAATTTATATAAGAGTGCATAGATCTAGGAATTTACTGATATTTAAAGAAAGTTTTAATATCTAATAAACTTAGCGGAAGTGACTCGATAAATCTATTTCTTTGAAATTATGATTTTCGAGTCGCTCCTTTTTTGTATTTAAAAGTTTAATGTATTAAATAGATAATAGAAGGCTAGACAAATACTAGATAAATAATGTATAAAACAACTACACATTAATAATGATTGAATTATACTAGTCACAGCCTAAAAGTTAACAGATAAAAGGGTTTCAAAAAATATTATAATTTTGATTTTTTCTATTGACAAACGATAGAAAACGTTTTACAATATAAGTGTGTTAAAATTTAATGTGTTAAATAAATGCAAAAATTAAAATAATAAAAACAAATAACGGAGGTTATAACAATGAAAGATTTAAAAGGACTTTATTCAGCTTTACTTATTCCATTTGACGAAAATGGTGAGGTTAAAGAAGAGGGACTAAGACAGGTTATTGAACACAACATCAATGTAAGTAAAATTGATGGTCTATATGTTAACGGAAGTAGTGGGGAGAACTTCTTATTAAACACAGCTCAAAAGAAACAAATTTTTAAATTTGTAAAAGAAGTAGTTGGGGACAGAGTTAAGCTTATCGCTCAAGTTGGATCTTTAGATTTAAATGAAGCTGTAGAACTAGCTAAATACGCTACAGAATTAGGATACGACTCATTATCAGCAGTTACTCCATTCTACTACCCACTATCATTCAACGAAATCAAACACTACTACAAAACAATCATCGATGCAACTGACAATAGCATGATTCTTTACTACATTCCATTCTTAACAGGGGTTAAAATTAGTTTAGATCAATTCGCTGAATTACTAGAAGATGAAAAAGTTATCGGTGTTAAATACACTGCAGCAGACTTCTATCAATTAGAAAGATTCAGAAAACGTTTCCCTAACAAACTTATCTGGTCTGGATTTGATGAAATGTTAGTTCAAGCTGCTATTACTGGAGTAGATGGAGCTATCGGTTCTACATATAATGTTAACGGACAAAGAAGCCAAGAAATCTTCAGACTTGCTAAAGAAGGTAAAGTTGCAGAAGCTTATGAACTTCAACACGAAGCAAACGACGTAATTGAAAAAGTTCTTGAATTAGGATTATACCAAACACTTAAAGAAATTCTTAAAGTTAAAGGAATTGATGCAGGAACTTGTAAAAAACCTATGAAATCATTTGATCCAGCTAAATTAGCTGAAGTTGAAAAATTAGTTAAAGATTATAACCTATAATTTTTAAAAAAATAAGGGGTATATTAGGGATAAGGGACTGACTTGAAAAATCGATTTCTCTGAAATTACGATTTTTTGGGTCGCTCCCAAAAAATAAGAAGTAAATAAAAATTAGGAGGAGAGTACCATGGACAAAATAGGATTTGGTACACTGAATAGTATAGTTTTAGCAGTTTATCTAATAGCTATGCTAGGTATAGGGGTATATTTCACTAAAAAAGCAGGTGAAAGCACGGACGAATTCTTTAAAGCTGGTGGTAATATTCCATCTTGGGCAGTAGGATTCTCGATTTATGCAACAACATTATCAGCCATTACATTTATGGCGACACCGGAAAAAGCATTTAACGGTGACTGGACATATGCAGCAGGGAACTTTTCAATTATCGCGATTATACCGATATTAATTCACTACTATGTTCCATTCTTTAGAAAATTAAATGTAACGACAGCGTATGAATATTTAGAAGAACGTTTTAATCCTAGTGTACGTGTAGTAGGAAGTGTGTTATTCTCACTATTCCATATTGGACGTGTAGCTATCGTTATTTACTTACCAACAGTTGCGATTACATCAGTATCGACACTTAATCCATTCTTAGTGTGTGCAGTAATCGGGTTACTTTGTGTAGTTTACTCATTCTTAGGAGGGGTAGAAGGGGTTATCTGGACAGACGTTATCCAAGGTATTATTTTACTTGGAGGAGCTGTTTTAGTAATCATCTTAGGAGCTTACCACGTAGGCGGATTTGGACACATTACTCATGATGCTTTAGCAAATGGTAAAATTGTAACTGCTGAGAAATTTAATTGGTCATTAACTGCATCTACTATTCCAATCATCTTCATTGGATCAGTATTTAACAGTTTACAACAATATACAGCTTCTCAAGACGTAGTTCAACGTTATAGTACTACTGAATCAGTTAAAGAAACTAATAAATCACTTTGGACTAACGGATTATTAGCATTCATCTCTATTCCAATTTTCTATGGAATGGGAACAGTTCTTTACAGCTTCTACAAAGGTAGCCACGCTGTAACTAAATTACCAGACTTCATGAACGCTGAAGTAGTAGGTAAAGCAGCTAACACAACAGCTTTAGTACCTTACTTCATCTTAACAGCATTACCAGCTGGTATCGCTGGATTAGTTATCGCAGCTATCTTAGCAGCTGCTCAATCAACTATTGCATCAAGTTTAAACTCAATTTCTGCTTGTATCACAGTTGACATTAAACAACGTTTCTTCGGACTAAGTAAAGATGCTAAACAAGACGTTCTATTAGCTCGTGTTATCATTATTGTAGCAGGTGTACTTGGAACAATTGCAGCATTATACTTTGTTAACACTAACCAAAAAGAAACTTGGGATTTATTCCTTAAATATATCGGACTTCTAGGAGTGCCTTTAGCTGGTACATTTGCACTTGGTATCTTTACTAAACGTGCAAACGGAGCTGGAGCATTATTAGGATTATTAGTAGCAGGTGTTGTATGTTGGTATATCCAAGACTACACAACTTATGCTAAACAAAGTCCATTCATCTTCTCAGGATTCTCATTCTTAAGTGCATTAGTATTCGGATATATCTGTAGTTTCTTCTTTAAATCTACAAAAAATATCACTGGACTTACTATTCATACTAAAGATCAAGAATACGTAAAAGAAGCAAAATAATAAGCAAAGACCTTAAATATAATATAACAAACTTACGAAGAACAACCCTCGATGTAAAAGTCGGGGATTGTTCTTTTTATGATAGTTTATTGGAATCTTGAGACAATGAGTTAGGATACTGTCTTTCTAAATCTTGTTGAGGTATAATTGTATTGAAATATGGGGTTAGGAAGGTAAGAGAATGAAATTAGAGAGAGAACGAGAAGTAAATTATAATGTTAGTATTTTAAAAGATTATGCAGAGATGCAATTATTGTTGATTGAATTTGATGCTATAGATAATTCAAAAATCTATACCGAACTTGTTGTGAAAAAAGATAATAATAAAGGGATAATATTAGAAATTCCAGATTATGAGGAAGTGCCTAGTAGCGAGGTAAAGCTTATGAAATATTGTGTTTTAGGTTTTAGTTGTGGCTCGCTTCATGTGAGGGGAGATAGAGGAAGAAGTGAAAATAAGCAACCAGCTTCAATATATTTCCCATTTTTAAATAATAATAGTGAGGATGATTTATATTATAATTATGCTTATCAAGATGGGATAGATTTAGTGAATGTTCTTAAGAGGGAGTTTCCGGATTTGCAAGTGACGATTGTTGCTAAAGGTCAGGGGGCTGCTATTGGTATTGTCACAGCTGCTGTTGGTAAAAAAGTCCAAAATTTATTTATTTCTAATGTGCAAAATACAGATTTCAAATTTATTTTTGATAATAATCTTGATGTAGGAGTTTATGATGGTATTCGAGAATATAATCGTAATTATCCTGAAAAAGAGGACTACTTATTAGAAATGTTAGAAAAGATTGATGTGTTAAATTATGCAGAGGATGTTGAAGCGGAGATTTATTTTGGTTATTCGAGTTTAGATGATGAGCGAAATATTGTTATTTATAAAAAGTTAGCTAGTTTATTTAAACGAAAGAAAGTTACAGTTTTTGAGTATGAAGATTTAAATATTCATGAGAAACTAATTGAAGAGTGGATGATAAACTAGGATATGAACTAATAATGGATCTACATATAAAATAAAATCCGAATCTAATAGTTACACAATCGCAAGGGTTAGGCTTGAGATAGTTTGTAACGTAAATAGATTCGGATATTTTTATTATTTAAGTTTTTCTATTTCTTTAGTTAGTGATTCTTCAGTAACGCCCCCAGCAATTCTAGTTTCAAACGTACCATCACTATTGATTAAAATGTGAGTAGGGAATGAACGAATTGCGTAGTTTATGATGAATCGGTCTTTAACGTCGAAAAGAACAGGATAAGTTGCACCAAGTTCTTTTGCTTTTTTAAGAATTACATCCTTACTTTTATCTTGTGGAGTTTGGTTTTTAAATTCTGCATCATTAGGTGAAGTCATTGATAGAAAGACGATGTCTTTATTATCTTTATATTTTTGATAAACTTTTTCTAATTCTGGAATTTCTCTCATACAAGGTCCACACCAGCTTGCCCACATGTTAATATAGACTTTTTTACCTTTGAAATCACTAAGTTTTACAGTTTTTCCATCTTTATCCATTGCTGTAAAATCAAAAGCTTGAGTAGCTTTAGTTTCACTAGATGAAGATGTAGAAGTTTGTTTATTTGTCTCTTCTTTTTTTTCAGAAGCGCTCGAGCATGCGCTTAAAATAAGAGCACCACTTAGAAGAGTTGCGCTAAGTATTGTCAATTTTTTCATATTAATTTCCTCCAGTTGAAATCACAAGTTTAAGTAAAGTATCTAGTTAAAGTGATAAATGATCCACTTAGGATTAGGATACCTATTAAGATAAGTATGATTCCTGAGATAACTTGTGTATATTTTAGAATGTTTGTATGTTTTTTGAATAGTTCTAATAATTTTGAAGCGAAGAATGCTACAAGGATGAATGGTAAGATAAATCCTAAGCAATAAGCAAGGATTAGAAGAACACTCATTATTCCAGTGTGACTAGATGCATATAAGAAAACACTAGCTAAGATTGGTCCAATACATGGAGTCCAAGAGAAGCTAAAGGTGAATCCCATTAGAAAAGCAAGAATAGGTGTAGTTTTATTTCCTTTTCTCTTAACTTTATTTTTTATTGAAAATTCTTGTTTTAAAAATCCTATCTTGAAGACACCTAGTTGTAATAGCCCCATAAAAATAATTAAGACACCACTAACAATTTGTAAAGTTTTAATATTTTCGTTTAAGAAAATACTGATAAAACTAGTTGTAAAAGCTAGGATGAAGAAAGTTGAACAAATACCAAGTACGAATGAAAGTGTATTTGTAATAGTGTTACGTTTATTAAAAACTAGTTCTCCATGTTCATTCATTTCTTTTTTTCCAGCTAAAATACCGATATAAATAGGTAATATAGGTATTACGCAAGGAGAAAGAAAAGATAGTAGCCCTTCTAAAAAGACAAGGCCCATCTTTAAGACAGAACTAGCTGTATTAAAATCTGTCATAAAACCCCCTAAATATTAAATTTAAAATTACAGATTTACTATATTATAAAAACGTTTCAAATGCAATTAAATTGCTTGATAAAAGAATTAATATTACGATAATAATATAATGTAACAGGGAGTTATCGTTATTGTTACAAAACTGTTACAAGTATTGAAAAACCGATACATTCAACATATAATGGTATTACGTTGAAGTTATAAAGCAATCGAAGTGATTCGAAAGAAAATCTAGACGTTAGAAATTAGACATAAACATTAGAAATTAGAAAATAGAAATTTAAATAGAATTTAGTAAAAAATGAGTCGCTTGACTCGAACTTAATTTTAAGGAGATTAGAATAGATGAGTAAATTACAAAAATTAGTAGCCGCTACGGCAATCGTATCAACAGTAGGTGTTGGTTTATCACAAATCGCTGATGCAGATACATATACAGTAAAAAAAGGTGATACTCTTTGGGATATCGCAATCAACAACGGAACAACTGTTGATCAACTTATGCAAGACAACAACTTAACAAGTTCATTAATTTTCCCTGGGGATAAATTAACTTACAACACAACAGTAGCTCAAGTAGCTCAAGCTAAAGAAGAAGGTTACTACACAGTAGTATTAGGAGATACTTTAGGGAAAATTTCTAACAGATTCGGTGTTTCAGTAGACCAACTTGTTAAATTAAACAAACTTGAAAATCCTAACTTAATTTATGTTGGAACAGTATTAAAAGTAAGTGAAAACGCAGCTGCTAAAACTGAAGTTTCAGTACCAAAAGCAGAAGCAACAGTAGCAAAAGCAACTGTAGTAGAAAACACTGCAGAAAAAACTGTAGCTAAAGTAGACACAGTTCAAACTGTACCTGCAAAACCAGCAGCAGCTACTTCAAAAGTGGAAACTCCAGCAGTAGCGCCAAAAGCAGAAGTTAAAAAAGAAACTCCAGCAGTAGCGCCAAAAGCAGAGGTTAAAAAAGAAACTCCAGCGGTAGCGCCAAAAGCGGAAGTTAAAAAAGAAACTCCAGTAGCAACAGCAGCACCGACAGTAGCAGCAAAACCAGCAGCTCCAGCGGCAGCAGCAACTACTCAAGCGGCTTCTTCAAACAAAGGAGCAGCAATCTACCAAGCGGCATTAGCTCAATTAGGTAGATACCAAGACTGTACAATGCTAGTAACAAATGCTCTTAAAGCAGTAGGAATCAACTTCCACGACTGGCCAGCAGGATATATGAGCTTAGGAACTGTAGTTCCAGCATCACAAGCTCAACCTGGAGACTTAGTTTACTACGCAAATGGTGGATTAGGAGCAGCTCACATCGCAGTTTATGCAGGTAACGGTCAAGCAGTTCACGGTGGATGGTTAGGTAACCAAACAGCGCTTAACTCTGCAAACGTTGGTAGTGGAGCAGTATACATCCGCGTTAAATAATTAAAAGAAATATAATAAAAAGTGATTGGAATTTTCCAGTCGCTTTTTTATTTTATGAGAATTTATCGTTTGAATAGATATGTAAAATAATCGGACTGATGGAAAAAATCAGTCCGATTGAATTATATAGATTTAAATCAATCTATAAATAATTATTCAAATTTTCCCCAGCTACTAGTTCTTCTATTTCCATCATGGGTTCCTGTAGCTAAGTAATGTCGTTCTTTTGAGTAAGAAATGTAGCTGATCCAAACAAAACCTTCCTTGATTACGTAGCTATCATAATATACTCGTTCACCTTCGTAATATGTATTAACAATTTTCCCTAGTTTGCTTGGTTTAACTCTGACATTTATTGACGAAACTCCTACAGTAAAATAACCGTTTTCTGGGATTCTAGACCATTCTTCACTGGAATCGTAACTAGGTCTTATGAACCCAACTAGATAAGTATCATCACGACTCATGATACGAGCGATACCTCCACGTTCTGGGGTACCATCAACATTTTGTTCTACAGAGGTAATAGTACTACCATTTACCTCAATAACTATTCCTACATGTCCGTACTTATCCCAATCTCCCCAGTGCCAGATTGCTATGTCTCCAGGAGCTACTTCTACATCCCCTTTGTAATATCTTTTCCAACCAGGAGGTATAGAGTTAGTTAGATAATCTATAGCGTTGCCGTATATTTGAAAGTTTGCAAAGTTTTTTACGTAGGCCATAGTAAGATCGACGCATTGTGCACCATACATACCATCCATATCAATCCATTTATATACATTATCTTTAGCCCAATTTACCATTGTTTGTTGACTTGTCATAATATTTACTCCCTTTGTTTGTGTTATTTGTTGTCAATATCTAGATTTAATTTTGTTTCGATAATACGAGTAAGTTCATTTAAATTTTTTCCTATGTTTTGTAGAGTGTTGTCTAATTTTAATAAAAAGAATACCGCAACAAAAATAGGGAATCCTACAGTATTAATAAAATTTAATATATCCATAAAAAAAGGTGCGGAATTAACCGCACCTCCCTCCCTTCTATTATTGAAGTTCGCTTGCTTCACGTGTAACGTAAGTAGCTTTTTTAAAACCTGTTAGAGTATGTTTTTCGTTGTTAAATACTTTTGTATCAACAATTTTTTGAGCAACAGCCTCAACAGTAGCTTTACTTAAATTTTCTTTTGGATGTGATAAAGCGATGTGATAAGTTTTTTTATTTTCTGTATTGAAATAAATATTTAATTTTTTCTCCATAATGTGTTTTTCCTCCTAAATTATAGTGCTTCTTTTGTGTTGGTAGTAATAGTATCAATATTTTTATCGATAAGTTTTTTTAATTCTTCTCCAACCTCTTTTAAAATGTTGTCCTCAGTGTTTGGTGCAACCTCAAAGTTATAACTTTTAATAACTTGTTTTTGGTTTTTCTCTTCACCATAGTTTAAATGTAAAACTTTTTTTAATATACTCATTTTGAAATCTCCTTTGTTGTTTGTAATTTGTCTTTGGCCTCTGACATTATACTTACCGAAATAACTAGCTATAATTTGTCAAAAAAATTTTTTTCTATTGTTCAGTTTTAGTAAAAGTTTTAAGTACAATTTAATTTGAATAGAGTATAATAAAAAAGTAGTGGAAATATACTAGAAATAGTATTATAATATATTAGTAACGAAGGAGGGGAATATAATGAAAGATAATAGATTATTGAAAGTATTGTGGGGTATAGTATTAGCTATATTCTTATGTAGTGCGCTATTCATAGGGATAAGTTATTTCACTGGTGGAGATAGTTCGAGTAAGAAAAAGGATAATGATACTACAGATGTATCTTCATCAAAAACTAGAGACAAAGACGAGTCTAAGTCTAAGTCAAAAGAGAAAAGTGATGAGGAGAAATACAGAGAAAATAAAGATTCTAATGACGGAAATAACTCATCATCTTCAAACTCTTCTAAATCAGAAAGCAACAAGTCAAGTGATAATAACGGATCTGTAAGTAATAGACCAACTAACAACAGAAATACTGCTTCAAACAGTAATAATGCTACTACTAAGAAAGAAGAAGTAAATGCTGATAATAAAGAAGATAATAATAGTTCATCTTCTAGTAACACATCATCACAAGGAACATATGGGAGTTCTGCTGATGCTAAAAAATATGCTAATGAAGAAATATCTAGATTAGCAAAAGAAAATAAAAAACACTATAGTTATACTGTAGATAGAAATAACAAAGGTGAATTTGTTGTAAATATTAAAGAAGGTTAGAATTCAAATGCACAGTCTTTAGGAATACATTAGAGACTGTGCTTTTATTATGCATAAAAAAGAGAGAATAAATATCTGTTAATTTTAGCAAAATATTATAATAAGTGGTATAATATAGGGTAAGTATGAAAGAGGATATGAAAATTATGAAAAAAAATAAAATTATGATATATAGCATTTTATCATGTATTATTGCGATTATTATTTTTTTAACAATCAGTTATTTTGGTAAGGAGGAACCTGTTCAGAAAAAGGATTCATCACAAAGTGAAAAGAAACAAGAACAGGTGGAACAGACGAAAGACAATAAACATGATGAAGATAATAATCAATCTACAGAGGTAAAAAAAGAAGAAAACTCTGAAAAGAAAGATGCTGAATCTAATAATGACAAAAAAGAAGTTATACAAAATAAGGAAAAAACAATAATTAGAAATAGTGGTAATGAATCTCAAAAAAATGCTAAGATCCAAGATTATAATGGGAAAAAACTTTCGGATTTAGAAGGTGTTGGAACGACTGGTAAAGTCTTTAATTCTCAAAAGGAAGCTTTAGATTTTGGAAAACAAGAGGTTAAGAAGTTAACTGAAGGAGATAAAAAACCTAGACAATTTTCTATAAGTAAGGTAACAGCGAAAGATGGAAGTCTTGTAGGATGGACTGTAGATATATTTGAAGATAATAGTGTTGAGAAAATAGTGTCTAATCCAACAGAGGACACTGAGGAGAACAAAGATAAAGAATAAGAAAAGCGAGGAGATTACTTAGTATTTAAAAGCATTAAGTAAAAAACTCGCTATCTTTATATTTACACAAAAATAGTAAAAAAGAGGTGGAAAAATGAGAATTGGAATAGTTGCAGAATTTAATCCATTACATAGTGGACATAGATATTTAATAGAATGTGCAAGGAAAATAGCTGATGAAAATAATGGAGAAGTAATTTGTGTAATGAGTGAATTTTTTACCCAAAGAGGTGAAGTTGCGATAGTAGATGGATATATTCGTGCTAAGGAAGCTGTTAGGTGTGGTTGTGATCTAGTCCTTGCGCTACCTTATCTCGGAAGTGTCGCGTATGGTGACGACTTTGCTAAAAAGAGTATAGAGATATTGTCTGGTGCCGGGATAACTCATTTAATCTTTGGGACTGAAAATGAAGATGTAAGAATGTTTGAAGAAATTTACACAAAACAGCAAAATGAAAATGGAGAAGAATATAAGAAATTATTAAAAACAGGTCTTAACTACGCTAAAATCAATAGTGTATTATATGGATTGAAAAATAATAATCCGAATTTTAGTTTAGCGTATAGTTATTATAAAGCTATTAGAGAAGTGAATTTAGATATTAAACTGATTCCTGTAAAAAGAGAAGGTCAAGGGTTAAATAGTGGTGACGTTTCTGAACAAGTGCATCTTAGTGCGACGGCTATAAGGAATAATATAAATGATGAAAAGATAGAAAAATATCTTTCAAGAGAGATGCTTGCTGATTTGAGGAAAGAAAATATAGCATCTGAAGCAGAGTTATTCCCATATTTAAAATATAAAATTTTAACCTTAGGTAAAGTGGGAATCGAGAAAATTTATGATGTTAGCGAAGGATTAGAAAATAGAATTTATGAAGCGGTGCTTAAGGCAGAGAATTATAATGATTTAGTAAATTTAATAGCGACAAAAAGGTATAGTAATAAAAAAATTCAGAGGGTACTACTTCATATTCTAACAAATACTACAAAAGAAAATTACAAAAAATATTTTTCTACTAATAATTTTAGAGTACTAGCTGTAAAAAAGGATAAAGCAGCTATTATTAGAGAAATTAATAGAAATGGTAAAATTAATCTTCATCCACTTTTGAATAGCAAAAATAGTATGAACTTCGAACAAGATATTAAAGTAGCTAGAATATACGAATTTCTGTTCAGTAAGAAAGATATTTTTAGAGAAAATATACAAATAATATATTAATGATAAAGGGCTGACTCACAAAATCAATTTTGCCAAGTCAGTCCCTTTCTTGTTGTAGATAATAAAAGTCTAATTTATGTAAATTCTAAAAAAGTTAACGCTAGTTTACATATATACTTTAACTAAAATTTATGTAACTATATTATAATATTTTATATTGGACTAATTATGATCATTTTAACAAAACTATAATTGAAAAATATTTTTCAAATTATATGATTTATATAAACAAGTATAAAAGAAGTAAAAAAACATTAAATTTTAAAGAGAAAAGGATATTTTTCAAAGGTGATGAAAACTAATTTTTGTCATTATTTTTAAGTATTTTTGATAAAGTATATAAAGTGATAATGTTAATGATAATTTAGTTTGTTTATATCAGAAAATATATTTTGTAATTTAATATATATTGTACTATTTATGAGTGCCTATAATTTGAAAAAAGTTTTGGAACTTGATAAGATATTAGTTATAAAATAATGATTATAAAATAGGATAGTAATGCATATTTTTCTATGTTTTATTATTCATTAGAATAAAGAAAAAAGTTAGTTAAGTCGAAGCGATAAATTTTTAAGGAGGGATGCATCGGTGATAGGAAAAAATAATCAATATTTAAAGAAAACAAAAGAAGGAACGAAAGTAGAAACTTACTCGATCAAAAAATTCAAAATAGGTACTGCATCAGTAGTAATAGGTGCAAGTATCTTTTTTGGTGCTGGAGCAGTGGCACAAGCTAGTGAAGAAGTTTCAAAAAACACAACAACAAATAATTCAAAAAATGAAGGTGCGACATTAGGTGGAGCGATCTCTGAAAAAGTAGTTGGTAATTCAGTTGCCAAGGAAACAACAAAAGAGGAAGTAGCAGCAGGTGTAGCAGCAAAATTAGGAATAAAGGAAACTGAAAAAGTAGCTGAAAAAGATCTTGTAAAAACATTAGATAAAACACAACTATCAAGCTTTATTAGTGAAATCGAAGGAAAGATTTCAAGTGGGGCTTATGTGAACAAAACAGAAGAAAGTGTAGCTAATTTAGTAGCTGACTTAAATACAGCAAAAGTAACTTTGGAAAGTGCAAAAACACAAGAAGAACTAACTAAAACATATCAAAAGCTAGTGGTTTCTGTTAACTCGAAACTAAGAAATAAAACAGTTGAGAAAAAAGAAACTCCAGTAGTTGAGTCTACAACTTCAAAAGAAACTGCAGGTAATAAAGAAGAAAACACGGAGAAGAAAGTCGAGACTAACTCAATTGAAAACACAGGAGCAAAAGATCCTCGTAATGGAAAAGAAATAGCGAAGAATACTGCATTCCGTGCAGCTGTTAACCAAGATCCAAAGGTAGATTTCACATTCTCGATTCCAGATGAGAAGAAAATCTATATCTATAACGAAGAGCACTTTTCATTGGAGATTCCAGTTTATTCTGAAACAGGAAAGATCCGTTATGCAACGATTAAGAAAGGATCAAGACAAAGATTCCCTAATGTTGCAGGTACGGATAATGACTTAGATGTTGAATTTGGATTTACAGCTACGGTAATAAATCGTGAAGAAACAGCTGGTGTTACATCAAATGCGAGTCAAGCAAATCCTGCAAAAATCGTCATTACTGGTCGTCCAAATGACATACTAAAAAATATGCCGCAGTATACAAAACAAGAAAATCAAACATTAAACGTTGGTACTCGTTATGTACAGGTAGTTGATGATCAAGGAAGAGAGAATCTTAAAAAAGGTACGGATATAACAGATCCGGGATATTTCTACTTAGTATTAAAATCACAAGCGAAAAAGTATGCATTAAGATCTCAAGGTACGGATGAAAAGATTTCTGTAAGTAGTTTAACCAACCCAACAGCGGAAGATTTAAAGAAAATCAAAGATAGTATTCAATTAGAATATTCAACAACAAACGAAGATGCAAGGTTTGCTGATAAACGTGGAACTTTAGTAGAACACCCAGAGGATGTTATTCAATCTGTTAATATCGTTGGAAATAATATTGTTGTTACATTTACAGATGGTTCTACAAAGACAAAACCAGTAGGGGAAATTGTACAAAAAAATATTCCGCCAGTTGTTAATCTGCCATATTCAAACGAAGCGAACAGAAATATATATATATATATTCTGGAGAAGAGACAGATTTAACATTCACTGCAACGGATGAATCTAAGGTTAAAGATCTAAAACTTCGTGGTCCTGGTGATATTAACTATAATAATGCAACTAGTTTTGGTTTAGCAGTAGGAAATGTTGTTGATGGTGCAGTTACTAGTGGAGAGGGTTCTGTTTCTGAAGATAAGAAAACTGCTACGATTAAAATGACTGGAACTACTAACTTAAGAGATGGTAAAAAATGGACAAGTGTTATCGTTGCAAAAGACGACAACAACGGAGAAAGTGCACCTTTCAACGGAAGAATTAATGCAACTACTAATCCTGCAGAACGTCAAAAAATAGCGGGATATGTTGAATTTGTAGTAAAAAATCAAACATCGAAATACGATATTAAAGCACCTGAAGGTAAGGTAAGTGTAGTAGATCCTACGAATGTAACTGCAGAAGAATTTGAAAAAATTAAAGAAAAAGTAAAAATAGAATATTCTCAAACTAACGATGATGCAAATCTTACAAGTAAGAGAGGACAAGCTGTAGATAATCAAGCAACAAGAATTTCTACGATCACAAAAGATGCTAACGGAAATCTTGTTGTGACATATAAAGATGGTTCAACTGATACAAAATCTTTATCAGAGTATACAAGTTTAAATAAACAACCAGCTATTGATGCAGTTAATAAAGCTGCTGAAGATAAAATTGCAGAAATTAATAGGAATACAAACGCAACTGCAGAAGAAAAAGCAGCTGCAATCGAAAAAGTTAATGCCGATAAGACGAAAGCTTTAACAGCGATTAATGATAACTCGGTAACGACAAAAGCTGCATTAGATAATGCGAAAACATCAGGAACGACAGCGATTAGCAATGATAATCCTGTGGCAACGAAGAAAGATACAGCAAAAGCAGCTATCGATACAGCTTTAAGAGAGAAAGAAGCAGCAATTGATGCGAATAATGCCTTAACGACAGAAGAGAAGAATGCAGCAAAAGCAGATGCACAGGCAAAAGCGACTGCAGCGAAAACAGCTATCGCTAATGCAACGACAAATGCAGCTGTGGACTCAGCTAAAACATCAGGAACAACGAGTGTAGGGTCAGTAAACCCGACGGGGATAGCGAAACCAGTGGCTAAGAAAGCAATAGATGATGCACTTAAAGCGAAAGAAGCACAATTTGACGATCGTGCGGATTTAACAGACGAAGAAAAAACAGCGGCGAAAGCAGATGCGCAAGCAAGAGCAACTGCAGCGAAACAAGCAATCGACAATGCAACAACAAATGCAACTGTAGACAGAGAAAAAACATCAGGTGTTGCTGATGTTGAAAGTGTAAATCCACAAGCAAGTCAAAAGAAAAGTGATGCGAAAAATGCAGTTGATGAAGCATTAAAAGCAAAAGAAGCAGCTATAGACGCGAACAACGACTTGACTGATGAAGAAAAGACTGCGGCGAAAGCAGATGCGAAAGCAAAAGCTAATGCAGCAAAACAAGCGATCGATAACGCTACGACAAACGATGCAGTTACTCAAGCTAAAAACGATGGAGCAACAAGTGTAGATTCAGTAAACCCAACGGCACAAGCGAAGCCAGCGGCTAAGAAAGCAATAGACGATGCATTAGCTGAGAAGATCAAAGCAATCGAAGCAAATAACGATCTAACTGATGAAGAAAAAGCTAAAGCTAAACAAGATGCACAAGCTAAGGCAGATGCAGCAAAAGAAGCAATCAACAATGCGAGAACAAATGACGCAGTAACGCAAGCTAAGACAGATGGAACAACAGAAGTAAACAATGTAAATCCACAACCAGAAGCGAAGACAGCGGCTAAGAAAG
>NZ_JBSMTL010000010.1:0-63484 GCF_054054385.1 Gemella taiwanensis | reverse complement strand
ATTCCATTCGGTGTTTCTGGATATTCCCCTCTTTCATACATCTCAACACATTTTACTTTAAATTCAAAACTATAACGCATAAAAATACCCCTTTCACTGGTTTGTCCAGTAAAAGGGGTACATATCAAAATCGATTTTGTCGAGTCACCCCCGCAAAGTTTATTAGATATCTAAAAAGCTTTTATAAAGCGAATTTAGATATCAATAAACCACTGCGTCTATGAGTTTTCATAAACACTTTGTTAAAATTTAGGACTTTTGGATCAGCCCACTACCTTTTTTATAGGCCATACAGTAGTTTAAAGTATAGTAGTTCTATTTTTCGAAGATATTATATTTTTCTTCGTTATTAAGAACTCTCAGTGCGCCTGATGCTAGAGCCTGCATTTCTTTTTCACCTGGGATAATGAACAACGGAGCGATAAATGTAACTCTTTCTCTAACTTTATCTGAGATAAAATTAGAACGTGCTATTCCACCGGTAAGAATAATAGCATTCACTTTTCCTTTTAATACCGTAGCTAATTCACCTATAGCTTTTGCTATTTGATAAGCCATTGCTTCTAATACTAGTTTTGCTTTTTCATCACCATTATCCATAAGTTCATGAATTTTTCTGGCATCATTTGTTCCGAAGTATGAGACAAGACCACCTTTTTTACGTGTAAGTTCTGTCACTTCAGATTTAGTTTTTTCATAGCATAAGTTAATATATTGTTTAAGTGGGATTCCACCAGTACGTTCGCTAGAAAACATTACTTCGTCATCCGAAATAACATCGACCATACGTCCATTTTCATGCGCACTAGCACTAGAACCACCACCGACATGAACGACTATAAAGTTTCCCGATTCGTAAGGGATATTTAACTTATTGGCCACATCATGAGCAACAGCTCGCATATTAAGTGCGTGGCCGACACTTTTTCTATTGATTAGGTTTGAACCAGAGATACGAGCAACATCATTCATTTGATCGACGGTAACAGGATCATATATGAAAGAAGGTGCAGACTCAACACCAAATTTTTCCGCAACACTCTTAGCAAGTGATGCACCTAGATTAGAGGCGTGTTCTAATAGAGGTCTATTTTTTAAACAATCTATAAGATTCTCATCTACAAGAATAGCCCCAGCATCTACTGGTGGAAGAAGACCACCACGCCCCACAACTGCATCAAACTTATGATTAGGTATCTTCTCTTTAATTAGTAATTCAATATCAGTTAATCTAAGAGGTAGTTGCTCGAAGATATTATTAAATGGCTTTAGTTGTTCTAATGAATAGGTAATCTCATGTGAGAAGATTTCTGTAGTGTTTTCATAGTATGCAACCTTAGTAGAAGTTGCTCCTGGATTTATAACGAATATTTTTTTCATATTAATTCTCCTTATCTGCTAGTAGTGCTAGAATTAACGAGTATTTTTTTTCGGTATCAGAAGCGGAGCGTGATGTTAGTACGATTGGAACAGCTGCTCCAAGTATCAATCCAGCCATTTTGGCTTCTGCCATTAGTATTAGTGATTTAGAAATACCGTTACCAGAAACTATGTCAGGAACTACTAGAACATCAGCGTCTCCTTGGATATTCCCTGCATACTTTTTCTCTTGTGCAATATTTTTATTAAGTGAGATATCGAGTGATAATGGTCCCTCAACAATTAGTGTTTCATTATTTTTGAAGTGTTTAGAAATTTCATCAGCTTCTACCGAAGATTTTTGTTTAGGATTCACTACCTCTGCGGCAGATAACAGACTGAATTTTATTTTTTCATAACCAAGAGATGTAAAAATCTTAGAAGTTTCTTCGATTATTTTTATTTTCTGTTCTTCAGAAGGTTCAAGAATCATTCCGCCATCAGTTATACCTAGAAGTTTATTATATTTTGGAATATCTAGTAATGCTAAGTGGAAAAGGACAGAACTTTTTTTAATTCCTGTTTCTTTATTTACTACTTCTCTTAAAAGCGTTGAAGTAGGAAGATTTCCTTTCATAATAAAGTCAGCTTTCCCCTTTCTAACTAACTCTATACCTTTTTTTGCAGCAGATACATCATCTTCTATATCTATGATTTCAAAATTACTGTTTTTAGTATTTATATCTAGTAATAATTCATCTATTTTTTCTTTAGAATCTATTAGAATAGGCACTAAATAGCCTTTGTTAGCAAACTCAAAAACGCTATGAAGAGCATGATCTTGAGCAGCTTTTACAACGACGATTATTTTAGGTTTAGTTATTTTTGTTTTAAAAATGTCATCTAGTTGATTAAAACCTTCTAACATAATTTTCTCCTTTCTTTATGAAGAAAGAAACAGAGAAGTTAAACATCCCTGTTCTTTCTTTAAAAGTTAAATTTTAGGAATGAATTGCTTTTTTTAGAATGATATCGGCTGCTTCAACCACGACTTCATTAAGTGAAGGGTGTCCGTGGATAGTTAGAGAAATATCATCAACTGTCAGTCCTTGTTCTACCGCGAGAGCTAATTCTGCGATTAGATCACTAGCTCCTGGACCAACGATAGCTGCACCGATAATTTTATTGGTGTTTTTTATTGCGACTATACGGACGAATCCTTTACTTTGAGAAATCGATAAAGATCTTCCGTTATGTCCGAATGAATATTGACCAGTTACTACTTCATAACCTTTTTCTTGTGCTTGAGCTTTTGTATATCCTACGAGTGCTATTTCAGGTGTAGTAAAGCATACTGTTGGGATGGCAAAGTAGTCGACTATTGCCGATTTGTCTCCATTTAATGCTTCAGCAGCGATTTTTGCTTCATACATTGCTTTATGAGCTAATGTAGGGCCTTCTACGATATCACCAATAGCAAATATATGTTCTTTAGTCGTTCTACGTTGTTCATCAACTTTAATTAATCCGCGATCTGTAACTTCAACGCCGGCATACTCTAAGCCAAGTTCGTCGAATTTTGCTTTTCTACCAACAGATACCAAAACATAATCTGATTCTATAGTAAATTCTTTTCCATCAACAGAGTAGTTCGTGATGACAGAATTGTCAGTGCTTTTTGCGTTATTAGCAGTGGCATTCGTGATAATTTCTACACCTTTATTTTTTAGTTCTTCAATTACTACATTGGCTATATCATCTTCAAAAACTCGTAAAATTTTTTCTGTTCCTTCAATGATAGTAACTTTTGAACCAAGTGAAGCATATGCTCCAGCTAATTCAATGCCAATATAGCCACCACCGATAACAACTAGCGATTTTGGAACTTCAGTAAGATTTAAAACTTCAGTAGAACTAAGTATGCGATCTTTGAATTTAAATCCTTTAATTTCTATTGGTTGTGTTCCAGTTGCGATAATAGCTTCTTTAAAATGATAAGTATTATTATGGAATTCGTCTAAAATTACGCTGATAGTTTTATCGTCTATAAAATTAACCTCACCATAAATTACATTAACACCATTCTTTTTCAATAAGCCTTGAACACCTTTGTGTAAAGTTTCTACAACTTCTTCATTTTTCCAACGTTGCGTCTCAACAAAGTCTATTTCTGCATTATCAACTTTTATTCCACGAGATGATTTTTTTATTTCTTCAAATTGATGTCCTACAGATATGAGAGCTTTTGAAGGGATACAACCACGATGTAAACAAGTTCCACCTACTTTTTCTTTCTCAAATAGGGTAACCTTTTTACCTAGTTGAGCTAATTTAATAGCTGCGACGTAACCACCAGGGCCACCACCAATGACAATAGTATCTAGTTCTTGAATAAAATTTCCTACTACCATAATTATCCCTCCACCAACAATAAGTCAGGCTCTGCTAAATATTCTTTAACAGTATTTAGTGCACGTTGTGCTGTACCACCATCTACGATTCTGTGGTCAAATGAGAATGAAAGTTTAAGCATTGGGACAAGTTTTGGTTGTTTGTTTTCATCTGGGATGAATGTTTCTTCGAAACGTCCAAATCCTAGTATAGCTACTTCGGGTTGATTGATGATTGGTGTAGCCCAAACACCGCTAGTAGCAATTGCTCCAACATTTGTAATAGTCATAGAACCATCAGTCTGTTTATCTCTGCCTAATTTTCCAGCATGAGCAAGAGCTGTGTTCTCATCTAGTTCACGAGCTATTTTGAATAGACTCTTGAAGTTAGCATTCTTAATGTTTGGTACGAATAAACCATGTTCAGTATCGGTTGCAACACCAATATTAATGTAATTTTTATATATTATCTCTAATTTTTCGTTATCTACAGAGGCATTTAACTCTGGGAATTTTGCAAGAGTGGCTGCCACAGCTTTTATGAAATATGCTGTGTATGTAAGTTTAATATCTCTGTCTTTTGCTATTTGTTTCATTCTATTTCTATGTTCAACAAGTTTTTCAACATTTACTTGATCTAGAACTGTTACGTGAGGTGAAATAGCTTTACTATTAACCATTGCACGTGCAATAGCTTTTCTGATGTTTGTCATAGGTACTCTTGTAGTATTGTTAGTACTATTTGAAGGAGTAGGTTCAAATTTTGGAACTGCTGCCACTTCAGGTTTTTCGCTAATAACTTCGCTCACAACTTGAGGTTGCTGAACTGGTTCAACTTCTTTAACAGTACTGTTATTAAGGTAATTTTCAATATCTTCGATTGTAACCAAACCGCGCTTACCAGTGGCAGGTACTAGTCTAAGATCGACCCCTTTATCTCTAGCGTATTTTCTTACTCTAGGGATGGCTAATAATCTAATATCAACATCAGATGAATTATTTTGTTTTTCTACAGGTTTAATAGTCTCGGCAGCAGTATTATCTTCAACTTCAGCAGATTCTTGTTCCTCGTGTACTTCTACATTTTGATCTGTTTCAATATCAACAATAACTGAACCAACCTTAGCCATTTCCCCAACTTTTGCATAAATTGTTTTAATTGTTCCAGAAACAGGAGACGGCAGGGCAACAACAGCTTTATCACTTTGAATTTCTACTAGAATATCATCTTCTTTCACTGCTTCTCCAACTTTAAAACCCCATTGAATAATTTCACTCTCATGAAGTCCTTCTCCACTATCTGGTAAAATAAATGAATAAATCATATTAAGTCCCTCCATTCATTAAAAGTCATAGACTTCTTTAACTTTATTAACGATATCTGCTGGAGTAGGTAGCCAATATTCTTCAGCTAAACCAAATGAAAATGTAGTATCAGGAGATGTAACTCGTCCAACAGGTGCATCTAGATACATAAATGCACGTTCAGAAATTTCTGATAGAAGTTGTCCAGCAACCCCAGCTTGACGTTGAGATTCTTGAACTACTATCACACGTCCTGTTTTCTTAACAGAAGATATAATAGTTTCCATATCGACAGGAGAGATAGTTCTAAGGTCAACAACTTCAACAGAGATACCTTCTTTTTCTAATTGTTCAGCTGCTTTTAAGCTATAGTGAACCATAAGACCGTATGTAATGATTGAAACATCTGTTCCTTCTCTAACAACGCTTGCTTTGTCTAATGGTACACGATATCCTTCGTCTGGAACTTCGCCTTTAATTGAACGATACATTCTAAGATGTTCTAGGAATATAACTGGGTCGTTACTTTCGATAGAAGAAATTAATAATCCTTTTGCATCATAGGGATTACTAGGAATTACTACACGTAGTCCAGGAATTTGAGCTAAAATTCCGTCTAAGCTATCTGAGTGCAATTCAGGAGTATGGACAGGCCCTCCGAATGTAGAGCGTATAGTAACTGCCATGTTTCGAGTATTTCCTGAACGATATCTAAAACGAGCTAATTGAGAGTATACCGCATCGAAACCTTCTAAAATAAAACTTAAAAATTGAATTTCAGGGATAGGTCTAAATCCTTCAGCTGCTAGTCCAATAGCAAGTCCTAAGATACCTGATTCAGCTAAAGGAGTGTCTAATACTCTTTTATCTCCATATTTTGCTTGTAAACCATCTGTAATCCTAAAAACTCCACCGTTAACCCCGACGTCTTCACCGAATATTAAAGTTTTTTCATCAGTTTTTAATTTGTAATCAAGTGCTTCTGTGACTGCTTGCGCAATAGTTTTCTCAGACATATTAGTTCGCCTCCCTTTGTTTGTATATCTCGATTTGTTCTTTAATGTTTTGGGTAGGAATTTCAAACATATTTTCTAAAAATGTTGAAACTTTTTGTTTTTCAGCTTTGTTTATTGCAACCATCGCTTCTTTAATTTGACGTTTTACATCATCGATGGTTTCTTCTTCTATTTCGCTATTCCATAATCCTTTTTTCTCAAGATATTTTCTTAATCGAATTAGTGGATCTTTTTTCTGCCATGATGATACTTCTTCATCAGTACGATAACGAGTTGGATCATCTGACATAGTGTGTGGTCCTAGACGATAAGTAAATGCTTCGATTAAAACTGGTCCATGCTCAATTGCGTATTCGCGAGCTTTAGTTACAGCGGCATACATAGCTAATGGATCCATACCATCTACTTTTATACTAGCGATACCAGCAGCAACCCCTTTTTGTGCTAGAGTTATTGCTTTAGTCTGTTTAGATATAGGAGTAGAGATACCATATCCATTATTTTGTAAAATAGTAATTAAAGGAGCATTATACACTCCAGCAAAGTTTAATCCTTCATAGAAGTCTCCTTGAGAAGATCCACCATCTCCACAAAATGCTAGTACAACATTATTTTCCCCTTTTAGTCGTTTTCCAAAAGCAACCCCAGCAGCATGTGGCATCTGTCCACCTACAATAACTTGAGGAGAGAAGGCGCATAATGATTCAGGATATTGGTTAGCTTTTAAATGACCTTTATACCATAAAAAAGCTTGTTCTATTGTTAAGCCGCGAATAAGTAGTGGCGGAATATCACGATAGGTAGGAACAAGAAAATCATTTTTTTCAAGGGCGAAGGTTGTCGCTAATTGACTAGCTTCTTGACCACCGGCAGGTGGGTAGTTACCTAGAGCCCCTTGTCTATTTAAAATAATTACTCTCTCGTCATATGTTCTACCAAAAACTAGAACTTTCATTAATTCCACTAGTTTTTCATCACTAATATCAGGAAATAAATCTGGATTAGTAACTTCACCATCTTCGTTTAGAACTTGATACATAGGGAACAATTCAGCTGGTTTCTTTATCGAATCTTCGAATGTAAATGGTCCTTGTTTAACAATTTTCATAATTTATCACTCCTTAAATTTCGTATTATTGAAAACGATTTCTATACTTTAATTATAATGGATTTATACAAAATTTACTAATTGTATTTTTTTATAGTAATATTAAAAAAATTTATATTAATTAATTGTTACTTAATGATACAGATTAATATTTTTGAGGATATAGCTTTGAATTATCTTTGATATTTCAATAGATGAATAGAGTGTGGTATAATATTTAAGTGAAACAAATAGGAATGATTTACGAGGTTTAAACTATTAAGATTATATAGTTTACATCTAAATTGATAGCGAGGTGATTGAATGAGTAAAGTTTCAGGAAAGGTAACAAAGGTTGAAAGTAAAGGGCTGTATATAAAACTAGAAAATGGTAAAGATGCATTTTTACCTAAGGAAAATATGTTTATAGGTAAAAAGAAAAAGTTAGAGGAAATTTTTTCAGTTGGTTTTGTTATTAAAGCTGAGGAAAAAAATACAAAAGATTCTTTAGTGATCTTAACACAAAAAGAGTTAAAACAAGTCGAAGGTGAGAAGAAAAAAGTAGAGAAAAACTCAAAAGAAAAACAGAATAAAAAGAAAAATAAGCCGAAGACGCCAATTAAAAAAGAAGTTAAAGAACAACCAGAGATTCAGAAAAAACAGGAAGTACAGGAAGAAAAACAGGAATCTAAACAGGAGACAAAAACTTTAAAAGACTTGAAAAAACTTCAATTCATAGGAAATATGAAGATTTCTGTAGGAAAAGGTAAGAAGAGTAATATTACCGAGCTGTCTGAGGAAAAAGAAGAGAAAAAAGAAATTCTACCAGCCCCAGAAGGGTTACTAGAAAATATAATCTCAACGACGAAGCAAGCTGAAGATAAGTTTGAAAAAATAAAGAAAGGTCTTCAAGAGAGAGGTTATCTAGATGGACATTAATATTTTATGGCAAAAAACTGATAAAATAGCACTAGGTCTGTCAGGAGGGGTAGATTCTATTGTTCTGTTTCATCTACTTGTAACGAAGTATAAAGAAAGCTATGAGGAACTGGTAGTATTCCATATAAATCATGGTTTAAGAGAGCCGTCCTATGAAGAAGCTGAATTTGTAGAGAATTTCGTTAAAAACTATAACGTGAAGTTCTACAAAAAAGAGCTAAATATGAATGAACTGGCAAGAGATAGCCACACATCAGAGGAAATGCTCGCAAGGAAACTACGTTATGAAGCATTTGAGGAAATGTCTTCATTAGAGGGTGGAGTGAAGTTAATAACTGCGCACCATAAAAATGATCAGGTAGAAAATATTCTTATGAGACTCCTTAGCGGGCGTAGTATGGATTATAACTTAATGATAGAAGAACAGACTACTATTGGAGAGTTAGAGGTTTATCGTCCATTATTAAGTGTTTTAAAGGTTGAACTTGAGCAGTACGCTGATGAAAATAACTTGAAATACTACGTTGATTCAACAAACTTCGATACAGACTACACTAGAAATAATATAAGGCACAACATCGTACCTCTATTAAAAGATGTGAATGCTGCAAGTTTTGATAATTTAATCAATTTTTCTAGTTATTATCAAAATGTTAATACTGAATTAAGAAATAAAGTATTAGAAAACAAAGCTGACTATGTGATTTTTGAAGCAGAAGGTAAGGTCGCATTAAACAAAGAAAAATTATTAAAAAATACTAAAGAAGAAATTTACTTCTTGTTAAGAGATATATTAGCAAATAATTTTAGTATTTTCGATGTGAAACAAAGAGCGCTATTTGCAATAATAGAAGACTTAAAAAGTAGAAATAACAACAAAAGTTATGATTTAAAAAATAATTTAAAAATAATTAGCGAATATAATAGTATTTATATTCATAAAATCGAAAAAAAATGTTATAATGATAGGATAGAATTAATAATAGATGAAGTAGATATTAATAAAGTTTATACATTTCATCAGAGTAATTTTCTAATAACGACAACTAATAACTCATCAGAAGTAGGATTTAACAAGGAAGACTTACCGCTCGTAGTTACGACTAAGAGAGATGGAGATAGGATTCAAAGAGGTAAGGTTAGTAAAAAACTTTCACGTCTTTTTATCGATGAAAAGATTCCTAAGGAACTTAGAGATAAACTTCCAGTAATTCGTAATAAAGATGGGGTATTAGGAGTTTTAGGAATAAATACTAAAGTTAACAAAAATAAAAAATATGATTATTATATAAACATGAAAGGATAAAACAGTGGAAAATTTATTAAAAGATATCGAGAAAGTTCTATTTACACACGAGGAAATCGTAGTTGCTAGTAAAAGAATCGCTAAACAAATTGAAGAGGATTATAAAGATAAATGTCCTGTTCTAATTTGTACATTAAAAGGTGCATTACCTTTTATGGCAGAACTTATGAAGCATATTGATATTCATGTAGTTACAGACTTCATGGATGTATCTAGTTATCACGGAGGAACTGAATCTTCTGGTGTAATTAAAATCAAAAAAGATTGTGGAATGGATATCGAAGGTCGTCACGTAATTATCGTTGAAGACATCGTAGATACAGGAAGAACTCTTAAAGCTCTTATTGAAAACCTAAAAGGAAGAAATGTTGCTTCTGTAGCATGTGCTTCACTAGTAGATAAACCTGAAACTCGTGTAGTTGATGTTGAAGCTGATTACATCGGAATAGTTTCACCAAATGAATTCCTAGTAGGGTTTGGTTTAGACTATGATGAGAGATATAGAAACTTACCTTATATCGGTGTTCTAAAAGAAGAAATTTACTCATAATAATATTTTAATCAAAAAAGGTCAAAATATTAGTCAAACTTTAGTTACATATGGTAAAATAAATTATGTTTAGAAAAATGATAGGAGGAAAATTGTCTATATGAATAATAAAAAAAGACAAAACCCTATCCTTGGTATGCTTGCGTTAATCGTTATTGCGATTGGATTATTTGCTTATTGGCAGCAAGATTTACCTGGGACAACTGAAAAAATAGACTATGCTAAACTTGTTCAGACTATTAAAGATGACAAGGTTAAAGAAATAAGTCTACAAAGAAAAGATGAGAACTACAATGTTAAAGGTACATACTCAGAAGGAAATAAGAACTTCGAGAGTGTAGTTGCAGCATCTGATTCTGAAGTACAAAAACAAATTAATGAAAAAGCTAAAGATGGAAAATTAAGTGTAGTAGAATATAAACCAGCTGAAAAAACTGGAGCAATCTTATCATTCTTAGGTAATATTATTCCATTTATCTTAATGATGGGGCTATTAGTTTTCTTTATGTCACAAATGCAAGGTGGCGGTGGAGGTAAAGTAATGAGCTTCCAAAAATCTAAAGCTAAAAAAATCGATGGCGGAGAAGCAAAAGTTACATTCAAAGATGTAGCTGGAGCTGATGAAGAAAAACAAGAACTTGCAGAAATGGTTGAGTTCTTAAAAGATCACCGTAAATTCACTAAAATGGGTGCTAGAATCCCTAAAGGTGTCTTACTTGAGGGGCCTCCAGGGACTGGTAAAACTTTACTAGCTCGTGCTGTAGCTGGTGAAGCAAAAGTACCATTCTTCTCAATCTCAGGATCTGACTTCGTTGAGATGTTCGTAGGGGTTGGGGCTAGTCGTGTTCGTGACCTATTCAAAGAAGCTGAAAAAAATGCGCCATGTATCATTTTCATCGATGAGATTGATGCTGTAGGACGTAAACGTGGAAGCGGAGTAGGTGGAGGAAATGACGAACGTGAACAAACTCTTAACCAACTTCTTGTTGAAATGGATGGATTCGATGGTGAAAAAGGTATTATCGTAATTGCAGCTACTAACCGTGCTGACGTATTAGATAACGCCCTTAGAAGACCAGGTCGTTTTGACAGACAAATTAAAGTTTCTACACCTGATGTAAAAGGTCGTGAAGCAATTCTTAAAGTACATGCTAAAAATAAACCACTTGCTAAAGGTGTTGAACTTCGTTCATTAGCAGAAAAAACTCCAGGATTCTCTGGTGCGGATCTTGCTAATATCCTTAATGAAGCAGCGTTATTAGCAGCTCGTGAAAACAAATCTAGTATTGATAAAGAAGATCTAGATGAAGCTATGGACAGAGTAATCGGTGGTCCAGCTAAACGTAGTAGAGTATATACTCCAAAAGAAAAACGTTTAGTAGCTTATCACGAAGCAGGTCACGCAATCGTGGGTATGGTACTTGATAGTGCTGATAAAGTGCAAAAAGTTACTATTATCCCACGTGGTGATGCTGGTGGATATAACCTTATGATTCCGGAAGAAGAAAAATACTTCCAAACTCGTACAGATTTAATCGACAAAATTTGTGGATTACTTGGTGGACGTGCTGCAGAGCAAATCTTCTTTAACGAAGTGTCTACAGGTGCTCACAATGACTTTGAACGTGTAACAGCTATTGCACGTGCGATGGTTACAGAATATGGTATGAGTGAAGCTGTAGGTCCAATGCAAGCTCCATTCCACGATCCATATGGTGGACGTCAACTTTCAAGTATCGGTAACTATTCAGAAGAAATGCTGAAAGAAATCGATAAAGAAGTTCGTAAAATTATTAACGAATGTTACTCAAAAGTTCTTCACATTATTGAAACTCACAGAGAACAATTAGAACTTATTGCACAAACTCTTATCGAAGTTGAAACAATCGATAGAAAAGAAATCGTTGCTCTTTACCAATTTGGTAAAATGCCAAAAGACTTAGACGAAAGAGAAGCAGAACAACTAGATAAAGTAGTTAATAAGAAATATTACGAAGAACAAGCTCGTAAAGCCAAAGAAGAAGCTGAGAAAAAAGCTCAAGAAGAAGCTGAAGTAGAAAAAGAAAAAACTGACTCAAACGAGGATAAATCTTTAGAGGAAGAATAATAAAGAAACCCTAGATTTGGAACTAACCAAGTCTAGGGTTTTGTTATGTTCTTTTGAAAAGTTATTATATCAATGTTTAGGTGATATTCACAATCTAAAGTGAGCGATAAATGAGCGATAAAATTTCTATTTTCTTCTCGTAAAGAAGTGAACTGTTGAGATTACGAGCGCAAGTATGACTATATAAATTACTTGAGAAAATACTAATGGTGTAAAGTAATTTTTCAAGATAAATATATTAACTCCTACTCCTATAATTGCAGCTATACTCAACAGAGAAAGTAGTGCGATTTTATATTTATTAAGAGGTAGGCTGACTTTAGCAACCATACAAAGTCCGTTTATTAACGCAAGAAGGAAACAGATGAATTTCGCTTGTGAATTGTCTGTGATAGCAAAGTTTGTCAGTAGCACTGTAGCTACTAAAATACCACCACCGATTGCAGCGTTTGTCAGTATATCCTTCATGAAGTTATTGCTTACCTTTTCCTTATTCGCTTCAAAAGTCAGGAAGAAGGATGGAATACCGATTGTTATCGCTGAAATTATCGTGAACTGAATCGGAATAAATGCGAACTCCAAGGCGAAGATTACACTAAGTATTGAGAAAACAATCGAGAAGAATGTCTTTGTTAGGAATAGGGAAGCCACCTTTTGAATGTTATTAATAACACGACGACCTTCCATAAGTATATCGTAGAATACTCCGAAGTCATCTGTTAAAAATACGATGTTTGATACGCTTTTTGCAGCGCTGGTAGCACCATTCATAGCAAAACTAATATCAGCCTTTTTTAAGGCAAGAACATCGTTAACGCCGTCGCCACTCATAGCGACAGTCTTACCAGCCTTTTGTAATACGGCTACCATTTTTTGTTTTTGTTCTGGAGTAACACGTCCAAAAATATCATTCTCAAGAACAGTTTTTTCGAACTCCGCATCAGTAACTTTAGTCATATCGATAGCCTTAGCATCTTCTTTGAAACCAGCTTTCTTAGCGACACCGTACACGGCTACATGGTTGTCTCCACTAATTATTTTTACTTCAACACCTTGAGATTCAAAGTATTTGAATGTTTCTTTTGTATTTTCTTTTATTTCATCCGATAGAACTACATGTCCTACAAGTTTCATATTAGTAGGGACGTTTGTACTGTCTTCAGTATAGGCTAATGATAATATTCGATAACCTTCTTTTTTCAGATTCTCGTAGTATTTATTCATTTCATCTGAGAAACCTAAAAATTCATATGCCCCGAAGAAATATGTTCCACCATTTTTTAGTTTTATAAATGAGTATTTATTTTTACTAGAAAAGGCTCCTAATTCCTCTACATCCCACTGTTTTTCACATGTTAAATAATTTTTTAAAGCTCTAGAAGTCGCATTTTCATCATCGAAGTATGCAAGATAACTTGATAATTTTTCTGCAACTTTATCATCAATTTCTACAACGTTCATATTACCTGTAGTAATAGTTCCTGTTTTATCGAAACAAAGAACATCTACTCTAGCAAGAGTTTCCACGCAGTATAGTTCTTGAACTAAAACTTTCTTTTTAGCAAGTTTCATCGCAGCAACCGCAAGAGAGACGCTGACAAGAAGTATTAAACCTTCTGGAATCATACCTACTAAAGCTCCAGCACTACGTAGGACTATTTCTACATAACCACGTCCCAGACTAGCACCACGGATGTATAGCATAATTGCGACAGGTACTAATAGAATAGATATAACTTTTAAGATCTTATCCATATAGTCACGAAGTTTCGATGGATATTTCTTAAATTCTTTAGTGCTTTTAGCAAGTTTGTTGATATAACTATCCTCTCCGACAGCAATAGCCTTTACTAAACAACTACCACTAACTACGTTACTACCACTCATTACTTTATCACCAGCAGTCTTAAAGATATTGTCACTTTCACCGGTTAATAGTGATTCGTCGACCTCGATACTACCTTCGATGATTTCAGCATCGACAGGAATCTGATCACCGAGATTTAAGTGTAAATATTCTCCAAGGACGATTTCTTCAGAATCTATATTTATTATTTCATTATCACGGTTTACTCGGTATTTACTTCTACCTAGCAAACTCAACTTCTCAAGGGCATTTTTCGAACGAACTTCTTGAAAAATACCAATTGCAGTATTTATAGTAATTACACCTAAAAACAACATATTTTCAAATCTAAGTGTCGTGGCTATAAATGCTGCTAAGACCAAGTTCATAGCATTGAAAAAAGTAAAGATATTAGAAAAGATAATCTCTTTAGTAGTTTTATAAGGTTTTATTTCACTAATATTTTTTTTCGCTTTAGTTACTTCTTCACTAGTTAAATATTTCATTCTACCTCCGCCATAACTATATTTTTTAATTAGTTTCTATTTTATCACACTTTAGTATAGTTTGGAAAATTAAAGAATACTGTATTAAAAATTATAGTGTTTGTAAAATTTAATTGGTGTAGAGTAATGAAAACAAATTAGAAACACAAGATCTATTAGTTAATTTTACTTGTATATCTGAATATTGATTTTGATTTTCAGAAATTATATGTTAAAATATAGAAATATACTTTAAATATATTTAAAAAGATAGGAGATGAAGAAATGAAGCTGGCTAAAAAAACAGCAGTAAGTGTGCTAAGTGTAGCATTACTACTAGGAAATATCAGTACATTTAATTATGGAGTATCATCAAAGATAACATTAGCTCAAGAAGAAAAAAAAGACGAGCTATCAAATGTTTCAAAAAGTGAAGAACATAAGTTCCAAAATGATGATAAGGTAAAAGTTATTGTTAAATTAAAAGGTGATGTTGATCCTAATAAGTTAAAAACTAAAGAAGGAATTAAAGAAGTTACGGAATCAACAAAAGCACCTAGGGAAAAGGCGTTAAAAGATATTAAAGATAAAGGTATCGATTATGAAAAACTGTTTGAGTACGATACATTGATGAATGGTTTTGCCTTAGAGACTACATTCTCGAATGCTAAAAAAATTCAAGAGTTAGACTTTGTAGATACTGTTGAAATGAGTGTCAGCTACAATAAACCAGAAAATATAGCAAGCGAAGAGGAAAAGAAAGACAGCACTGAAGCTAATGATTTTTCTAAAGCTTTAGACAGTTATAATCTTATTAATATACAACCTCTTTGGAATAAAGGATATAGAGGACAAGGAAAAGTTGTCGCAGTATTAGATTCTGGACTGGATCCTAATCATCCTGTGCTTAGATTATCAGATAATTCAAAATCTAAATACAAATCTAAAGATGAAATTGAAAAAATAAAAAAAGAAGCGGGTATAGACTACGGTAAGTGGTATAGTGAAAAATTACCATTTGCATTTAACTATAACGACTGGAATAATGATATTAAACAAAGTGCTTATAAATCACATGGTATGCACGTTGCTGGGACTGCTGTAGGTAATCCTAAGGAGAAATTTACAAATGGTGATTACGTAACAGGTATAGCCCCTGAAGCACAGTTAATTTTTATGCGTGTATTCTCAGATACTAAAAATGCTGGAACAGAGTCTTATATTTATACAAAAGCGATAGAAGATGCTATTAAATTAGGCGCAGATACGATAAACCTAAGTTTAGGTTCACCAGCTGGTTCAGTAGTAGAAGTGGGTGATGGTTTAGTTCGTGCAATGGATGTTGCGAAAAAAGCTGGAGTTAATATAGTCGCAGCGGCAGGAAACAATGCATTCTTTGCTAGTGGACAAACAAATCCAAGTGCAGCTAATCCTGATTACGGAACTGTAGGAAGACCATCGGTTTCTGAAGATGCAATTTCTGTAGCGAATATTAGTAATAGTGTTCTTAACAGAGAAATAGCAAATATCGAGCAGCTTAAAGATAATGCTGATTTTGATAATGGAAAAATGCCAATTTTTAGTTATACTAAACAATTTGAGAAAAAAGCATATGATTATGTATATGTTGGAGTTGGTAAAGCTGAAAACTATGCTGACAAAGATTTAACTGGGAAAATTGCCCTTATCCAACGTGGTGGAAATAGCTTTGAAGAAAAAGTTAAACTAGCTAAACAATACGGTGCAGCGGGAGCGGTAATCTACTTCAATGAAGGAGATACTATTTATAATCTAACATTAAATGGTCAGGATAAAGATTTCCCTGTAGTAACAACATACTATAAATTTGGTAATGAACTTTCTACTCATGAAGGGGAATATAAAATAACATTTAATGGAACATGGGATAAACAAGATAATCCTAAGAAAGGTGAATTCGATGAATCTACTGGTTGGGGAATGAGTGTTGATGGATATTTAAAACCTGACGTAACAGCGCCAGGAGGAGATATCTTATCATCTTATAATGATGGAAGATATGGTCTAGATAGTGGAACAAGTATGGCTTCACCACACGTTGCGGGAGCTATAACTCTTGTGAAACAAGTATTATCAGAAAGATTCCCGAACTTAAGTGCAGAAGAAATTCAAGGCTTAGCGAAGAGATTAATCATGAGTACAGCCAATCCTCAAGTATATTCTGATGGATACACAACAGCATATAGATCACCACGTCTTCAAGGTGCAGGTTTAATAGATGCGAATAAAGCAGCATATGGAGACCTTTATGTAACTGGAGAAAATAACTATGGAAGTGTTTCTTTAGGAAATGTTGGAGATAAATTTACTTTTAAATTAGTATTACACAATCTATCAGACAAAGCTCAAAACCTACAATATGCAGCTCACCTTACTACAGATAATTATTATGGTGAAGATGCAGGGGCTGACTGGAGTGGAAGACTGACAATGACACCTAAGAAGTTAGTGACAACTGATTGGGCTACAGTAGAAGTTCCAGCGAATGGTGAAAAAGAAGTTGAAATTACAGTTGATGCTACGAACTTCAAAGAAGAATTGGAAAAAGTATTCACTAATGGATATTATCTAGAAGGATTTGTAACTTTTTATGATGAAGAAAGTGCATTAAAAGCAAGTATTCCATTTGTAGGATTTAAAGGTCAGTTCCAAAATCTACCAGTGTTAGAAAAACCAATCTACTCTATGAAAAATGGAGAAAAACCAACATATGAATATGGTTATACTTCAAATCCTAATAACTGGGATTCATTAACGGAAATGAACTTCACTGGAATGTTAACAACATACAAAGAAGATAAAAAAGATAAGAGAACACTAGCAGGAGCGTATGTAAATCCTGTTACTGGCGAAAGATTCTTTACTGATAAAATTTTCTTCTCACCAAATGGTGATGAAAATTATGATGAAATAGGAATGAGAGGGGTATTTTACCGTAACTTCGAAAACCTAAAACTTTCAGTATATGCTAAAGATGATGTAGAACGTAAAAATCCACTTTACCAAAATGGTAATGGTTCTGGTAACAAAAACTTCTACAATAACACAAGTAAAAAATACACATCATTAACTATGACAAACTGGAAAGGTGTTGATAATAATGGTAACCCTCTTCCAGATGGAGAATACCAATATGTAGTTTCTTATAGTGCAGCAGTAAGTGGTGCAGATATGCAAGAGACAACATTCAATGTAGTAATCGATAGAAAAGCTCCGAAAATCACAGGTGCTAACGGTGGTTACTACGATGAAGCAACTCGTAAATTCACACCATATCCAGTACTAGAAGATGGAAGTGGAGTATTCTACAAAAAATTAAGCTATGGTAAAAATACTATTGCAGCAAATGAAGATGGAAGTTACACAATTCCAGAAGGTGTAGAATTAAAAGATCTTACTTTTGAAGTAAAAGACTTCGCAGACAACAAAGATAGTATTAATTTATCAAATGTTGAAGGTAATGGTAAAGGAAGTCTTGAAGTAGAAGTTAAGAAAGGTGATGGAACTGGAAACAATTCACGTCGCTTGCGTTACAAGATCACTAATGAAAAAGGTGAAATCGTAGGGGAAGACTTCTCTAGAAATAAACGTACATACCAAGCATTACCGTTTGGTAAATATACTGTTGAAGTAGTTATGGTTGATGGAGAGTACAAACTACTTACACCATCAAAAGTTGACTTCGAAATAACTAAAGATAGACCGACAAAAGAGGTTGAGTTTAGGGTAGATGAAATCAGCAGAAATGCTACAGAAATCAGTTTCGACAAACAAGTTCCAGCAGGAACAAAAGTTTATGCAGTAGCTCAAGATGGCACTAAAATATCACTTCCAAGAAGTTTATACGGAAAAAATGCCTTCCAGAAAAACTTAGAAAATGGAACATACACAATTCAAATAGCTACACCTGAAGGATATACTCCAGCGGAAAACAATTTTGAATTAGTAGTAAAAGATGGTCATAATAAGAAACAAGTTGTTCTAAATGTTGCAGAAAAAGTAGCAAGTGTAGGAACTACTGAGAACTCTAAAGCACAAGGTACAGTAGATTTCACTGAGAAGAAACTTTACAATAATTACAAACTTGTCGTAACAGAACCAACTGCAGAAGAAAAAGCAAATATTCAAAAACAATTAACAGAAGGTAATGTAGATCTAAGTAAATATGATGTTGAATACTTTGATATTCATATTGTAGATGCAACAGGAAAAGAAGTTAAAGTTCCTGGTGATAGAGTGGTAACTTTAGATTTAGCGAAAGCGCCAGAAAGATTCTTCCACGAAAAAGATGGAAAATTAACAGCCGTAAGCAGTGTTAATTATGCAGATGGTAAGCTAACATTCACTACTGATAGCTTCAGTAACTTCGTAGCATTAACTCCAAAAAATGCTCCAGTTGAGAAAAAAGCAGAAGTGAATAAAACGGAGCTTCAAAAAGCAATAGAAGCGGATAAAGCGTTAGATGAAACTAAAGAGTATAAAAATGCAACTATCGAAGCTAAAGATGCATATAACAAAGCATTAGAGGCAGCTAAGAAAGTTCTTGAAAATGAAAATGCAACTCAAGAAGAAGTAAATAGCGCAGTAGCAACTCTAAACGCAGCTAAAGTAACATTAGCTAATTCACAACAACAAGAAGTTAAGAAAGAAGTAGATAAAGCTAAATTAATCGAAAAATTAAAAGAAACTGAAAAACTTCAAACTGAGGTTAAATTCAAAAATGTAGGACAAGATAAAAAAGATAACTTCGTAAATGCTATAAAAGAAGCGACAGCAGTTCTTGATAATAAAGATGCAACTGTAGAAGAAGTTAAAGCAGTGTTAGAAAAATTACAACAAGCTGAAAACGCTCTTGATGGTAAAGAAGTAGAAGCTCCGAAACCAGCGGCTGAAACTCCTAAGAAAGAAGAGTCTAAGTCAGTAGTTGAAGAACCTAAGAAAGAAGAGCCAAAACCGGCAACTGAAGAACCTAAGAAAGAGGAATCAAAACCAGCGACTGAAACTCCTAAGAAAGAGGAGCCAAAACCAATGACTGAAACTCCTAAGAAAGAAGAAGGAAGTAAACCGCAACCTGAAACTCCAAAAGAAGAGCCGAAACCAACAACTGAAGAACCTAAGAAAGAAGAAGGAAATAAACCTCAACCTGAAGGACCAAAAGTAGATAAGAAAAAACTAAATGAACAACTAGGTCATTTAGCAGAGGTTAAAGAGAAAGATAGTTTTGAAAGTGCAAGTGCAGAAGATAAGAAAGCTTATCTAGATGCAGTTCAAAAAGCACAAGAGCTATTGGCTTCAGCTACAGCTACTCAAGAAGAAGTAGATAAAGCATTAGAAACATTAAAAGAAGCGGAGAAAAAAGTCTATAAAAAATCAATTAAAGATATTCTAGGTGGTTTTGTTGGAAAAGAAACTAAGAAAGAAAATACATTTAATGTAGATGAAGATTTCGGAAAAGTTTCAAAATCTAACTCATTGTTGGCAAAAACAGGATTAGATAATAATGCAACAGCTTATGCTGGAACTGCAATTCTAGTTTTAGCAGGACTGACTGTTTACCTAAAACGTCGTAAACAAAAATAAGATAAAATATATCGACTTCAAAAGCTAGAGTTTATTCTCTAACTTTTGAAGTCATATTTTTATATTAATAAATCATTACGACTATGAGTTCTTATATAAACTATTTTAAAATTTAGGATTTTTTGTTAGTCACTAAAAAGAATTATAGTATGTCTCAATTATAGACACACATCTAAGTAAGATATATAATAATAACAGGCGATACGGAGGAAGTATTTAAATTATGGAAAAACTAGATTATTTAATAAAAACACTAAATTTAGAGATAGAAATACCAGAGGGTGAACAACAGAAGAAAGATTTATTTAGAACACTGATGAATACATGGAAGGTGTCGGAGCTACCGAGTGAATTCTATGAAGTGCAAGACGAATACTTACAAGAAGTTCTAAAAAATAAAGGAATAACAAAACTAGAAGAATTAACTGAAATTGAAAAAGATATTTACGTGTGGCAAGGAGACATTACTACATTGGAAGTAGATGCGATAGTTAATGCGGCGAATAAAGCGTTACTAGGATGTTTAATTCCGCTACATAGATGTATCGACAATGCTATACACTCGCAAGCAGGATTACAACTTAGAGAAGAATGTGATGAAATAATGAAAGAGCAAGGAAGTTTTGAAAAAACAGGACAAGCGAAGATAACAGCAGGTTATAACCTACCAGCTAAACATGTTATTCATACTGTGGGGCCGATAATTTATCGTGTTGTTGAAGATGATGATAAGGAACTACTCGCATCATGTTATAGAAATTCTCTAAAACTAGCTTTAGAGAATAATCTTAAAAGTATTGCTTTTTGTTGTATAAGTACGGGAGAATTTAGATTCCCGAATGACCTTGCTGCAGGAATAGCAGTTGCTGAGGTTAAGAAATTCTTAAGTGAAAACCCTAATGCTAATTTAAAAGTAGTATTTAATGTATTTAAAGATTTAGATAAAAAATTGTATGAGGACATATTAGGTTAAGAGAATTAAGAGATAACAAGATTATATCTAACTAGGTATCGAATTTGTGATATCTAGAAAACTAAACAATAAGTAATTAAAAATAGAGTTTCGATTATATGATTTAAATTGTTATCTTAACTTGTAAAATAATAATAGCCCTCCAAAATTCATCCAAATTCTGGGGGGCTATTACTAAATTATTGATTTATATATTTACTTGTGTTAAAATAGATTTATAAAAGAGGGTACCGTTTTAAAGACGGCGACTCGGTAAAATAAATTTTAAAATAACTATCTTAACCGGTCAAAGCAAAGATGGTTATTTTTTATTGTCCTTTTTAAGTGCTGAGATGCACACGCCAACTATTGTAACAATCAAAAGATTAATTCCAATAATTGCTTGTATGATTTCATATGCAGACAACTTGCTACTCCTTTCGTCCAGATTTTGTTACTTATGAGCATAAGCACCATCTCCTTCCATAGAAAAGTAGCCACAGCAGTGGGAACTAGAAAAAGAAGATGCTAATTTTTAGCACCTTCTTTTTAAGTTCCTGTTGCATACGCTATTCGTAATATTTTTCTTCAGCCTTTGACTTTGAAAAATAAACGACTACCGCAATCCTTATTAGAAGTATTATACTCCCTAACTTCACCCTTCACCTTTGATTATAGCAGAAAGTAGAATGGGTTACAAAAGAAAACGAGGGAATTTAAATTATTTTAAGACTAGTTATAGGTTACAAGTAACTACCTATATAATGTCTCAAATTGCTTAAATAATTAAGTATAAATTTTATTGGTGTTAAAATAAAATCATAGAAGAGAGAGCCATTTACATTGACTTTACTAATAATTTCTTGACTCACTACGTTCGTAGAAATTATAGTAGTCGTAGTATAAATTATTCGCAATATTTTTCTTCAGTCTATGACTTTGAAAAATAAACGACTAACTTAAAAGACAGTGACTCGGTAAAATAATTTTAAAAAAATAATCATCTTATCTCGTCAAAGGGTAATAGCCCCCAAAATTTGGATAAATTTTGAGGGCTATTTATTATTCTTCCGCAAAAATTTGAGTTGCTTTTACCGCACGTTTCCAACCTTTATATAGTTTTTCACGTTCTTCTTTGTTCATAGTAGGAACGAATAGTTTTCCAGCTGTATTTAGATTCTTCAGTTCATCTAAGTTTTTCCAATAGCCAGTAGCAAGACCTGCTAAGAATGCAGCGCCTAATGCTGTTGTTTCTAAGTTTTCAGCACGTGCAACTTTAACACCTAGAATATTAGCTTGGAATTCTAGAAGGTAATCGTTGTTTGCAGCGCCTCCATCAACTTTAAGAAGAGGTATTTCTACATTAGCATCAATCTTCATAGTATCGATAATATCGCGTACTTGGTAGGCGATAGATTGTAATGTAGCTTTTACTAAATCTTCTTTTGAAGTAGCACGAGTTAAACCAAAGATAGTCCCACGAGCATTTGGATTCCAATAAGGAGCACCTAATCCTGTGAAAGCTGGTACTAGATATACTTCGTTGTTATTTTTAGAATTGTATGCTAATGATTCTGTTTCGGATGATTTTTTAATTAAACGTAAACCATCTCGTAGCCATTGAATGGCACTTCCTGCGATAAAGATAGAGCCTTCTAAAGCGTAATAAACTTTTCCATTTATTCCAAAACCAATAGTTGTTAATAGGTTGTTTTTAGAAAGTTCCATATTTTCTCCAGTATTCATAATAATGAATGAACCTGTACCGTATGTATTTTTTATCATTCCTTTATCAAAGGCAAGTTGTCCGAATAGAGCAGCCTGTTGATCCCCGGCAAGACCACTAATTGTAACTTCGCCACCGTAGAAATGATAATCTATAGTTTTTCCGTATACTTCTGAATTAGATTTTACTTCAGGTAGAAGAGATTCTGGTATATTTAGAATTTCTAAAATTTCTTTATCCCAAGCTAAATCTTTGATATTAAATAACATCGTTCTAGCTGCGTTTGTATAGTCAGTAATGTGAGTTTTTCCACCTGTAAGTTTCCAAACTAGCCATGTATCGATAGTTCCAAACAGTAGTTCGCCATTTTCAGCTCGTTGTTGAGCTCCAGGAACATTATCTAAAATCCAACGTATTTTAGTAGCCGAGAAATACGCATCAACTACTAAACCGGTCTTTTGATGAATCATGTCTTTGTAACCATCACTAACAAGCTTATTAGCTATATCGGCACTTTGTCTACTTTGCCAAACTATCGCATTATAAATAGGTAGTCCAGTGTTTTTATCCCAAATTACAGTAGTTTCACGTTGATTTGTAATACCGATACTATCAATTTGGTTAGGTTTTATTCCGCTTTCGATAAACACTTCTGCGATTACTGATTGTATAGAATTCCAAATTGCATTAGCATCATGTTCAACCCATCCAGACTGTGGGAAAATTTGCGGAAACTCTTTTTGACTACTCGCTATTATTTCTGCTTTCTTGTTAAAAATTATTGCCCTAGAACTAGTAGTACCTTGATCTATTGCCATTATGTATTTTTTCATACTCCACCTCGAAATAGTTATGTCACTAATATTATATCATTTTCTAATAATGTTTAAAAGCTGAAGACAATGGATAATTGTATATTGAAAGCAGGGATCTCAGTAAGAAGAGAATAGATTATTACATAGCGTATTATTAGCGTTTTTCGTGTTTTTTTTATAAAATAGAGAATGATAGTTTTTAAAATAATTTATTATAAAATAAAGGAGAAATATAATGGATAGTTTACACAAATCTTTAACAGCGTTACTAGAAAAATTAGAGGAAAATGGTGTTTTACAAAAAGAAAAATTTAATACAGTGGCTCTTAAAACAGAGGAGCTTGCGAAACATATTCGCGATCGTTTCGCTAAAGAACATGCCGATTTAGAAATTCGTAGACTTTTAGAAAAAGTACACTACGCGAATACTTATGAGGATAAAGTGCTAAAAGAAACAGCATTTTTAGTCGATGAAATTAGTGAATATATGTTCAAACTTGAAGTTGCTAATCGTGATTTTGTAGTTGGGTATTTCAATACATTAATTATTAATCCTGCTATAGAAGCAACAGAGTACAACTTTGTGTTAATGGAAGTAGAAAGCTTAATCGAAAACAGCTTCTTAGAGTTACCTGAAGAAGAGGAATAATAATGAAAATTTTAATACCGACAGCTAAAGAACTAAATAAAAAAGCAACACCACAAGAGGCGTTAGAACTTAGTGGAAAAAGTAATGAAATAGTTGCTGAATTCGCTAAGTTTAGTGCCCAAGATTTAGCTAAAGTTTATAAAATTAAAGAAGATAAGGCGACAGAAGAGTTCTCTCGTTGGCAAGACATAAAAAACAACACAGCAAAAAGTTATAAAGCATTAGAATTATTCAATGGTTTAATGTATAGAAACATAGATCGCGATAATTTCGATGAAACTGATAAAAAGTATGTAAAAGAAAATGTATTTATTACAACATCGTTATATGGTATAATTGGGGCTTATGATTTAATCCAAGAACATAGACTAGATTTTTTACAAAATGTAAAAATCTCAGGAGAGTCTTTAAAGAATTTTTGGCGAGCTAGTTATGATGAAAGTATTAAAGATGAAGATTTTGTTGTTTCATTATTATCTAGTGAATTTGAAGAAGTTTTTTCAAAGAATCAAAAAGAGAAATTTATTAAAGTTAGTTTTATGGAAGAAAAAGAAGGGAAGTTAAAAGTGCACTCTACAATTTCTAAAAAAGCAAGAGGCAAATTTTTAACAGAACTTGTAAAAAACAAAGTTTCATCAATAGAAGAAATGAAACAATTACAGTTTGATGGATTCAAATTTAATGAAAAATACTCAGAAGAAAAAGTATTAGCTTTTATAGCTAAGAGATAAGAATATATACTATGAAAGGAAAATAATCAAGAGGACAAAAAAAGATGAAATTAGAAACTAAAACCAGTAAATTATATTACGGATTTCCAGTAATATTAATAGGATATAAAGATAAAAAATGGAGATACAATGTGACAGCTTGTAGTTCATCATATTCTTTAGGTGATATGATTACAGTTGGACTTTCAACAGATAGTAATGCGGTTGGTAATATCAAGGAGTATGGAGAGTTTACCGTTAATGTTCCTTGTCAACAAATACTAAGTAAGGTAGAGATTGCTGGTTTCCATTCAGGTCAAAATAAAATTGGAATGGCAGATATGACATATGATCCAGCGAAATACATCGATGCTCCAATAATGGATGAATGTATTTTATCGCTTGAGTGCAAAGTAGAGAGTGTTTTAGAATATGGGAAATATACGAATTTTGTAGCTTCTATAAAACGCAGAGTAGTTTGCGAGAATCTTTTAGACGAAGAAGGAAATATGAAATATACACAGTTTAACCCGATTTACTTTATGGGTGATGATAACAAACGAGTATATCGATATTTTAATGAACAAAGTAAAAACCATGGAGAAAATATGGGATGTTCTTCAGAAGAAGAAGATGAATATAATCCACTTTGCGGATAATATCGATTAAACAGAATTAAAGAATATTGAGGAAAGGAGGATATTAGTATGTATTACAATTTGCAGGTGCATAGTGCCTATGATCTTTTGAACAGTACTATAAAGTATGAAAGTCTGTTTTTGAAATTAGCAAGAGATAATCAAAGGTCTGTTGTTATCGTTGATCCGAATATGTATGGAGCGATAAAAGCACATAAAGAATCTAAGAGAGCTGGAATTAACCTTATTCAAGGATTAGAAGTAAGCTTAGGATATGGAATTGGTTTTCTTAAATTTAACATACTGTGTAAATCCGAGAAGATGTTCTATAAATTATTAGAGATTTCTACTAAGTTTATGAATGGAGAAGAGTGGACTATAGAAGATTTTTCTAATGAGATGAAAGAATACAGTGATGACTTTGTTTTAATAGTTGTTGATGAACTTAGAGATAGTATGGAATTTTCATACTTAAATAATCTTTTTAGCAATTATGATTTTTACTTTGGTTTTAATGAAAGTTTTCAAGTAAGTCCTTATAGTTTTTATGAAAATATTGTTTATACGAAACCTAGTTACTATCTTAATAAAGAGAACTATCAGCAAGTCATTGTTAGTCGTGCTATTCGAGATAATAAAAAGCTAAATATACAAGAACTAACGACAATTTCAGGAGATGAATTTGTAAGAAAGCAAAAAGACTTTGAAGAAATATTAGCACTTGGAGATGAAGAATTACAAAATATTTTTAAGAAGTCATTTGAAAATCAGCAAAATATTGTTGATAAGTGTCAATATGAGTTGAACTTTTCGGGTTATCATCTTCCTAAGTATGTTTATGGAGAAAAAGAAGACATATATTCTAAGTTTTCATCAAAAGAGTACTTGCATTTCTTAGTTCAAAAAGGTGTAAAAGAAAAGTTAGTTGGTAAAGATTTATATCCTTATAAAAAACGTTATAGTTATGAACTTAAGATTATCGATGAAATGGGCTTTAATGATTATTTCTTAATTGTTTATGATTTTGTGAAGTATGCGAAAGATAATGGCATTCTAGTAGGTGCTGGACGTGGTAGTGCTGCGGGAAGTTTAGTTTGTTATTTATTAGATATAACAGAAGCGGATCCACTAGAATACAATCTTCTGTTCGAAAGATTTTTAAACAAAGAGCGTATATCTATGCCTGATATCGATATCGACTTCCAAGATACTAGACGCGATGAAGTTATAAAATATGTAGAAGAGAAGTACGGTCAGGATAAAGTTGCGCAAATTATTACTTTTACAACATTTCAATCGAAAAGTGCTGCACGAGAGTCGGCGAGAATATTGCAGTTTGATGAACAGACTTTAAAATTTATTAGTAGTAATATTAGTTCGACAAGAACATTGAAAGAATGTTACGAAATGTCAGAAGAGTTAAGGGCATTTATTAATAAGAGTAATATTAATAAACGTTGGTTTAGTATAGCGCTGAGCTTAGAGAACTTGCCGAAGAATCCATCGGTGCATGCAGCTGGGATAGTAATAAGTGATGATAAACCGCTGGTTAATTATGCTCCGCTTGCAGAATCAAATATGACGAAATATTTAACGCAATGGACGATGGATGATGTTGAGAGTGTTGGTTTATTAAAAATAGATTTCTTAGGTATTAGATATCTTACGATGGTATCGAGTATTGTTGAAGAGGTAAAAAAAGAAAATCCAACATTTGATATAACGAAGATAAATTACCAAGATCCTAAAGTGTATGAACTATTTGCTAAAGGTAAGACAGAAGGTATCTTCCAGTTTGAATCTAGTGGGATGAAAGAGAAACTGAATCTCTTGAAACCTACTGAATTTAATGATATTGTTGCGATGAATGCTCTTTATAGACCGGGGCCAATGGCTCAGATTGAAGTCTACGTGCGAAGAAAAAATAAAGAAGAGCAAGTGGTATATCCGCATCCTCATTTAGAGAAAATATTAAAAGATACTTACGGGGTAATAGTTTATCAAGAACAGATTATGCTGATTGCGGTGAATTTCGCTCATATGAGTTTGAATGAAGCGGATAATATGAGAAGAGCTGTAAGTAAAAAGAAAAAAGAAGACTTAGAGTACTATGGACGTATCTTCGTAGAGAAAAGTGTTGCTGCAGGATATGATCTGCAAGTTGCCAAGAAACTTTTTGATCTTATTGTAACTTTTGCGAATTATGGTTTTAATAAGAGTCATGCTGTTGTATATAGTATGCTAGCTTATCGCTTGGCGTATTTGAAAGTTTATTATACTAAGCACTTTATGACAGCTTTATTAAATAACGTAATTAGTAGTGAGAAAAAAATTAATGAGTATAAACAAGAGCTTAATAACCTAGGAATAAATCTAGTAAAACCTGATGTGAATAGAAGTTTATCGAATTTTAGTGTTTATAAAAATGATATTGTATTTGCTCTAACTGCGATTAAGAATGTTGGATATAGAAGTGGGTATGAAATAGTACAAGATAGAATAAATTTTGGACGCTACTTAGATATAGATGATTTCTTAAAACGTATGAATAAAAAAGTAGACTATCAAGCGGCAGTTTCTTTAGTCAAGGCAGGAGCAATGGATACTTTTGGTTATAATCGTGCTACGTTAATGAAGAAAGTGGATGATTATTATTCAGATAATAGACAGTATATAAATAATGTTCGAGTTGCCTTATCCGCTGAAAGTGGATTAACACTGAAAGTCGAAGAGGTAGAAGATTACCCAATTACAGATAGGATACAAATGGAAAAAGAAGTGACGGGTACGTACTTTTTAAAACATCCTGTTCAAGTTGAAAAAGAGAAATATTCTTATCTACCATTACAGTATATAGGAGCTGAACTTAGTGATAGTTATGTTGAAATAATTACAAGAAAAGAAATTAAGACTAAAAACGGTGATTATATGGCATTTTTAACTGTAAATGATGGGAAGAATGATTATGATGTTACTGTGTTCCCAAGTGTTTATAAGTACGCTAATGTATTTATAAAAGTAGGGAGTTTTGCGGTGATGACATTGAAAAAACAGCTTCGAAATGGAAGAGAACAATATATCTTAGAAAAAATCGCAAGTCTTAGAAATTATAGAGAGTACTGCCTTAGTAATATAAAAATTATCTATACGATAGTTGATGAAGAAATACTTAAATTTTTAAATGAGTATAAGTCGGAGGTAGGTAAAGTTAAGGTTGTAGCTTTGCTGAGCAATGATACTAACAGAGGTAAAACGATATCAATAGAAAACGAACAGGAATTTGTTCAGAAATTTTTTGAAAATTTCCCAGGAAAACGTATCAAGATAGCATATTCTTAAAAAAACAAAAAAAATCGAACAAAAATTAAACAAAATTATGTTTTTACTAGAAAAAATAACAAAAATATGATATTGTTGTTAAGTAAATTAAAAAATAATTATTAACAAATACGAGGAAGGTAAGACTACATGAAAAAAATCGCAGTTTTAACAAGTGGTGGAGATGCACCAGGAATGAACGCAGCTGTGCGTGCCGTTGTAAGAACAGCAATCTATAATGGATTAGAAGTTTATGGAGTATATCAAGGATACAAAGGATTAGTAGAAAACAACATTAAAAAACTTGAAGTAGGGGATGTAGGTAACATCATCAACCGTGGTGGAACAATGCTTTATTCAGCACGTCTTCCAGAGTTTGCTAACCCGGAAGTGAGAAAAGGTGCTATTAAAAACTTAGAAGCATTAGGAATTGATGGATTAGTAGTAATCGGTGGAGATGGTTCATACCGTGGAGCTATGGCTTTAAGTAACGAAATGAATATCCAAACTATTGGAGTTCCTGGAACAATCGATAACGATATTTGTTGTACTGACTTTACAATTGGATTCGATACTGCACTTAACACAATCGTTGACGCTATTGATAAAGTTCGTGATACAGCATCAAGTCACGAGCGTGCATTCATTATCGAGGTAATGGGTCGTAATGCAGGGGACTTAGCACTATTCGCTGGTATCGCTGGAGGAAGTGAAAGTCTTCTAATTCCAGAGAAAAAAGAAGATATCGAAGAAGTTGTTGCTCGTATTAAAGCGGGTGAAGATCGTGGTAAAAAACACTCAATCATCGTTCTTGCTGAAGGTGTAATGGGTGGACAAGAACTAGCTGCAAAACTTAAAGAACTTACTGGAGAAGAAGTAAGAGCGACTATTTTAGGACACATTCAACGTGGTGGTACTCCAACAGCTCAAGATAGAGTATTAGCATCTCGTCTAGGTAATTATGCTGTTCAACTATTATTAGCTGGAGAATCAGGACGTGCAGTAGGTATTCAAAATAACAAACTTGTAAGTACTAAATTCGAAGACGTATTTAGTGATGTTCACAACGTGGATCTTTCAATCTACGAAGTTTCTAAACAACTTTCAATTTAGTTTGAAAAACGTTTTCTTTAGATGAAAATAGTATTATTCAAGAAAATATTTGAAAACATAATGAAAATGAGTTAAAATATTAAAAGATAAAAAATTAAGAGGTATATTTATGATACAGAAAAAAACTAAAATAATTTGTACAATTGGACCTAAGTCTGAAGATAAAGCAAAACTTACTGAAATGGTAGAATTAGGGATGAACGTATGTCGTCTTAACTTCTCACACGGTGACTACTCTGAACACGGAGCAAGAATTCAAACTATTAAAGAAGTAAGAGAAGCTACAGGAACTAACTTAGCTATCCTTTTAGATACTAAAGGACCTGAAATCAGAACTAACAACATGGAAAATGACGCAATCATGTTAGAAACTGGAAAAGACGTTATCGTTTCTATGACAGAAGTTCTAGGAACTCCAGAAAAATTCTCAATCACATATGGAGAATTAGTACACGACGTTAAAGCTGGAGACACTATCCTACTTGACGACGGATTAATCGGATTAACTGTAAACAGCGTAGACGCTGAAGCAGGATTAATCTACACTACAGTACAAAACGGTGGAGTACTTAAAAACAAAAAAGGAGTTAACGTTCCAGGTGTATCTACAAAATTACCAGGTATTACTCCAAAAGATGAAGAAGATATCCGTTTCGGATGTAAAAATGATATTGACTTCGTTGCTGCTTCATTCGTTCGTACTAAAGAAAACGTACTAGAAGTTAGACGTATCCTTAAAGAAGAAGGATGTGAACACGTTCAAATCATCCCTAAAATCGAATGTCAAGAAGCTATTGATAACATCGATGAAATCATCGAAGTATCTGATGGTATCATGATTGCTCGTGGTGACCTTGGGGTTGAAGTACCAGCAGAAGAAGTACCAATTATGCAAAAAGACATCATTGCTAAATGTAATGCAGCTGGTAAATTCGTAATCACAGCTACTCAAATGTTAGACTCAATGCAAAAAAATCCACGTCCAACACGTGCCGAAGTATCTGACGTAGCTAACGCAATCTACGATGGAACTGATGCAATCATGTTATCAGGAGAATCTGCAGCAGGAGCTTACCCAATCGAATCAGTTCGTACAATGGCTACAATCGCTAAACGTACTGAAGAAATGCAAGATTACTCTCGTATCTTAAAAGATCGTTCTAAAAAAATCGTTTCTAAAGATATCACAAACGCAATTGGAGTATCTGTAGGATACACAGCTCTAAACTTAGACTTACACACAATCGTAACTTACACTGAATCAGGACAAACAGCTAGATTAATTTCTAAATACCGTCCAAATGCAGCTATCTTAGCTGTAACTCCAAGTGAAAAAGTTGCACGTGGATTAAGCTTAGTATGGGGTGTAGACGCTCAAATTTCTGAACAAGTTAAATCAACTGACGAAATGTTAGATACAGCTAAAAACATCGCAGAAACTTCAGGATACGCTAAAAAAGGTGATGCTATCGTAATCACTGGAGGTATCCCAGTAAACACTTCAAGAAGTAATGTTGGATCAACTAACTTCTTAAAAGTTTCAGTAATCGACTAATAGTAAATAAAATAAGAAGAAGTAGGATAAATTCTTACTTCTTTTTTTTCGTCATATAAAAAACTAAGATAATGAATACGATGTTGAATAAAAAAACAAAAAGTGGCCCGTAATGGACCGCTTTTCGTTATATGAACACAAAATAAGAATTTAGGGTAAATTGTTATTTTGTAGTAATCGGAATTTCTTCCGATATTAAATTAAAAGTTTTATTGTTAAATAAATTTAACAATCGAAAGGAAATTATGACTATAACGAGTATAGCCGTAAAAATGGAAGAATAATATACTTCCACAGTTTTAAGAACAATCTAGATGATTGTATGAGGCATATAGACATATCCTCTTCTATCTATTAACTCATATAATGCTTATCATATGCTATTAAGAAATTTTTCAAAATTTACGTTTAAGATGATGTGGATTTTTTGAAGAACTTCTGAAATGATATTTTAGTAATAATTAATATCAAAATGCAACAAATAGTATAATTGAAAAAAATATAAATAATATTAATTATACTAAGATATTTTAATGATAAAATTATCCTACTAACTGTTTACATCTTTATTGTAACAAAATGAGTGTGGTTGTCAAATGAAATAAGGTTTTACAAAAATAGTCGATACAAATATATTTCTATATTTAAATATGTATATACAATATAGAATGTTATCATATAGTTAATAGATAAAAATATTTAGGTTATGCAAACTTACAGATAATATCATTTGAATAGTCACAAAAATATAAAAAGGAATAACCGATAAACATTATCAAGTATATTCCTTTTTATGAAAAGATTTAGAATCAATGAATATAATACAAACTATCTGTTGACAATATTAGGAGAATCTCCAGTAGTAATTACTTCTACTGCAGCGTTTAATGCACCTTCTACAAGATTTTTAACTGCTGTTTCTGTGTAGAATGCAGTATGTGGAGTGTAGATGATATCATCTCTATCGATTAATTGTTGCATTAATGAATCATCGAAGTCTTTGTTTGTGAAGTCTTTAGGAACGTAGTTTCCTTCGTTTTCGTATACATCAAGGCTAGCTCCTAATAATTTTCCGCTATCTAGAGCGCGAATAACAGCTTTAGTATCAACAAGAACGCCACGAGCAGCATTCGCAAAGATAGATCCATCTTTCATTTTACTGAAGAAATCATCATTTACCATGTGAGTATATTCTTTTGTAGCAGGTACATGAATAGTTACAACATCAGATTGAGCTAGTAATTCGTCGATGCTGTCAACATACTCTAAAACTTCACGAGCAGCGTCAGAAGGATATAAATCATAACCAATAACTTTGCAACCTAGTCCTTTAAATAGAGTTGCAGCTTGGCGTCCAATGTTCCCTGTTCCTAGGACACCTACAGTAAGAGTTTTTAATTCTCGAGAAATTATATTTTTATTCCATGTGAAATCATGTTTTTCAACATTGTTAAGTATTTTTTTAATATTTCTACTAATATATAAGACAGTAGTAACAACATGTTCTGCAATTGCGTTAGGAGAGTAACGAGGAACGTTAGTCATGCTAATTCCTAATTCACGCATATATTTTATATCATAAATATCAAATCCTGCCATTCTGTTTGCTATAACTTTAACACCTTGCTCTTTTGCATAATCGTATACTTCTTTAGCAAAAGGTCTATTTTGGAACATTACTGCTCCTTGTTTCCCTTCTAATAGGTGTTTTGTTTCTGCTTGAAGCTCACCTTCATGTAGATCAACTTCCACCTCTGGATGTTCTTTTAACCATGCATCAACAAATGGTCTTTCGTCTTCTCTCAAGTTAAATAGTGCTAATTTCATAATGGAATCTCCTTTTAATTTTTTTATATTTTAGATGAATAGTAGATTAAAATAACGTATTAAATTATCATTTTCTGGCATCTAGTATTCATCCAAAATATAATATATAAAGATAGTACAGAAGATTTTAGATAACGCTTACAATTATTATTTTAAAGAGAAAAGAAAAGTTTGTCAACAGTGTTAAATATATAGTACAGAGAATATATTACACAAAAATTAATACGCTTTCAAGATTATTGTCACAATATTTACTTAGAAATTCTAGGTGAAAACGTGTTTGATGTAGAATGGAATTATGTAATAGATATTAATCAAAATATCATATAGATAAATATAATCTTATTATTTTAAAATATAATCATAAAAATATTTTAATTTATAGTACAGTTATTAGGGTGTTTTTAACAAATTCTAAGGACTATTTAGAAATTTTTCTAAATAGTTCTTGACTTTAATATAAGGTAGAGTTATAATCTATTTAGAAAGATATCTAAATAGAATTGCAGTTCAAACTTTAAAAGAGGTGATAAAAATGGGATGAGTGAAACTTTAAAAGCAATATCTGATCCAGTAAGAAGAAATATACTAGAAATGTTGAAAGAAGAGAAGAAAAGTGCAGGAGAGTTAGCTTCAGAATTTAATCTATCTGGGGCGACTGTATCGTATCATCTAACTCAATTGAAAAAAGCAGGTTTGATATTAGAATCTAGACATAAAAATTTTATATACTATGAATTAAATGCCAGTGTATTCGAAGAAGTGCTTGTCTGGATCTATGGTTTAGGAGGAAAAAACGATGAGAGTAGATAAAAAAAGTTTGTTTTTAAGTGTCGGTATTTGTTTATTGCCTATATTGATTGGAGTTTATTATTATGATGTGCTACCTGAACAGATAGCTGTACATTTCAATTTTAATGGAGAGCCTAATAATTTTGTGAGTAAGACTCGTGCAATTATTGAGATGCCTGTATTTTTTACGGTAGTACAGATTATAATTTCACTAGTAGTGGATTTTGATAAAACTCCTAAAAAGGGTGCGTTAATTATTAAGGGAATTGTACCTTTGATAAGTGTTCTAGTTCAAGGTGGATTAATAGCATATGCTTTAGATAATAATTTTAATGTTACACAATTAACAGCGTTTGTTATAGGTATAGTGTTTATTATTCTTGGTAATTACCTACCAAAAAAAGAATTTTGGGGAAAATACAATTTTAATCTTTTTGGTTTAGAAAAAGGTGTAAATGAGCAAAAAGTGATTAGAGCCTATGCATTGCTTATGACCTTTAGTGGAGTTGCTATATTTATTAGTGGATTCTTTAGTTCAACAGTAGCATTAGTTTTAATAGTTATTTCTGCAATTGCCTCTACGGTTTTACCTTTTTACTTGGTTAAAAAATATAAAGGTTAGCAACTTATTCTATTTTAAACTCTTAAAGTAGATTTCAGCTGAAAATTATTCTTAGGTAAAATTCCAGTTCTTTTCTTTGAACTGGAATTTATTTTGGAGATTAACTTAAGATTAATTTTAGATTTAATCATTTAGGGTATTACTTTTAGCGATTAGAAGTTTATGGTATAATTGAAACTATGAAATGATTTACGTAAACTAATTATCATTTTTAATGAAATTAGATTAGGAGGACATAGAGTGTTAGAACTTAAAAATATAGTTAAGAAGTATAATACTGGTGGTAGTGAAGTAGAAGTACTAAAATCTGTAAATATTCATTTTAGAGAAAATGAATTTGTATCAATTTTAGGTGCGAGTGGAAGTGGGAAAACGACGCTATTAAACATTATAGGTGGTTTAGATAAATACACATCTGGTGATATGACTCTTATGGGGCGTTCTACTAAAGAGTTTAAAGATAGAGATTGGGATAGTTATAGAAATGGAACTATCGGTTTTGTATTCCAAAGTTATAATTTAATATCTCATTTGAGTGTTATTGAAAATGTAAAATTAGCTTTGTCTATCTCAGGACATTCTAATTCAGAAAATCACGAGAGGGCTAAGAAGGTATTGGAAGATGTTGGATTAGCGGAGCATCTGTATAAAAAACCTAATCAACTTTCTGGAGGTCAGATGCAAAGGGTGGCGATTGCTCGTGCGTTAGTAACTGATCCAAAGATTATTCTTGCTGATGAGCCTACAGGAGCATTAGACAGTAAGACTAGTGTTCAAATTATGGAACTTATTAAAGAAATAAGTAAGACGAAGTTAGTTATAATGGTAACGCACAATCCAGAAATAGCGAAAAAATATAGTGATAGAATAGTGCGAGTTAAAGATGGAGAAATTCAAGAAGATACAAATCCCTATGAGGCTAATGAAATTACTGATAATGAATTTTCTCTGAAGAAAACTTCGATGGCATTTGGTAGTGCGATTAAATCAAGTTTTAAAAATCTTCTTACGAAGAAATTCCGTACATTTATGACGGTTGCCGCTAGCAGTATAGGTATTATTAGTATAGGTCTAGTATTATCTATTTCATCGGGAATGGATAAATATATTCAAACGATGCAAAACGAAAATTTATCATCGATGCCGATTATGATTAGTGCAAATCAGGTAAATTTCGGGCTTAGTGTTGATGATGACAATTCAGAAAAAGATTCTAATGGTTCAGAATTAGTACCGAAGTCTAGCCGTGATATACATAGAAACTTGTATTCGGTGGACGCATTAGGTAATGGAGAAACATTTATAAACTATATTCAAAATAATGCAAAGGATTATTATTCTGCGATTGAATTTACTCAAGGATATACAATACAGGCATTGACTAAAAATACAAAAGGTGATGTAATTGCTGTAAAACAAGATCAAGATGCATTCGGTGATAGTATTTTTGGAGTATTACCAGAAGATAAGAATATGATTATGAATCAATACGAAGTGGTGAAGTCATCTAAAGATAATTTTGAATATCCTGGTGATAATGAAGTTGTGTTATTTACTGCGAAGAATAACGAAATCGATAAATCTACGTTGAAAGCATTAGGTTTTGATGAAAATTCAAAAGTTAAGTATGAAGATATTATTGGAAAAGAATTTAGCGTTATAGATAATAATAACTATTATAGAAAAATCGGTGATGGTTTTGTTCCGCGTGATGTTGATACTAAGATGTATGATTCGGGAACTAAGGTTAAGGTAGTAGCTATACTTAAAGCTAAAGATAGTTTCACTAGACCTCAGATGACAATCGGATATGCAAAATCATTGCAAAATAAGATGCTGGAAAAAGAGGCAAAATCGGATATTGTAGTTGCGCAAGAAAAGGACAAAACTGTAAATGTTGCGACGCGTCAGAAAATTGATGCGGATATGGCTGATCAGATTCTTGCGACGATAGGTGGGAAATCTACGCCAAGTGCAATTATGCTTTATCCAAAATCTTTTAATGATCGTGATAAAATAGCAGAAGTTATTAATAATTTTAACAAAAAAGTGGCTGAGAAATACGGATCAGACAGTGCAGATTATCACAAATATAGTATTACATATGCGGATATGGCGAAGTAGATGACAACGATAATGTCACAGATGATTAATACAATTTCATTAATTTTATCAGCATTTGCGGGAATCTCATTGATAGTATCATCTATTATGATTGGGATACTAACGTATGTATCTGTAGTAGAAAGAACGAAGGAAATTGGTATTTTACGTGCAATCGGTGCTCGTAAAAAAGATATTACAAGGATCTTTATCGCAGAAGCAGGATTAATCGGATTTATTTCCGGTGCTGTAGGTGTAGTGGTGACTATGCTTCTATCTATTCCTATTAGTAGAGCTATTGCTAAGGGATTAGAAGTGGAGAGCTTCACTGCGTCATTAAATGCTCAAGCATCAATAGGGTTAATAGCTCTTAGTTTAGTACTAACACTTATAGCTAGTATCATTCCATCGAGAATAGCTGCGAAGAAAAATCCAGTAGAAGCGTTGAGAACGGAATAGTGAATAATATGAGGAATAGTAGATTGTGTTATAATCGCGAAGTTGTGAACAAATGTAACTTTTTGTTATTATAATGAATCTAATATTCCTCGTTTTTATATTTATTGTTAAGGTAATTTTAAGAGGTGTTTTTAGACATGATTGACACTTATATTATATTTGCAATATAATCTATAATATACATATGCAAGAAGGAGGTTTTTATGGTAATAGGTTCTTTTATTGTGTTCGTGGTATTTCTGTTGCTGTTCTTATCGGTTTTATACTTGGATAGAAGAAATCTATTTTTAGGAATATTTTTTATAGCGACAGGTTTAAGTTTTATTTTTTATATAATGACTCTTATTACTAATAATGCAACAGATAATAAGTTTGTTTATAATTTAGGTGTAGTATTACTTGTCATTGCAATTGTAATATTCACATTATTACCAATTGCAGTAGTAATAATGTTTTTATACAATTCATTTATGCTTATTAAAAGAGAAGGTTTGAGAGTAGGTAACTTACTGAGCCTAGCTACATTTTTCTTGCTTGTAGGTTATATAGTTTATTGGCCACGTGTTGCTACTTATACACGTGATAATATTGCGTTAAACACACTTTATGTTTATGTTAGTTTAGTAGTTTTATATTTCCTATGTATAGCAATGTCTTACTTGGTGTCCAGTATTTTAAACTTCATTAATATCTTGCCGAGAAAGATTGATTATGTAGTAGTTTTAGGTGCAGGGTTGATTGGGGAGAGAGTAACTCCACTTCTTGCTAGCAGAATTAGAAAAGGGATAAAAGTTTATAAAGCTAATCCTAGGAGTAAGTTGATTATGTCAGGTGGTCAAGGCCCTGATGAAGTAGTGTCGGAAGCATTTGCGATGAAAAATTATGCTCTTGAGCAAGGTGTTGATGAAAAAGATATAATTTTAGAAGATAAATCGACTTCTACAGAAGAAAACATTATTTTTTCAAAGAAATTTATTCCAGCTGACAAAAGTTTCGCTGTTGTGACGAATTATTATCACGTTTACCGTGCGTTAGTTCAAGCAAGAACGTTAGGATTTAGATGTATTGGTTATGGAGCACCGACAAAGTTTTATTTCAGTCTTAATGCTTTTATTAGAGAATTTATAGGATATCTATATTTCAAAAGAAAGCTACATGCTATAGTCCTAGGTGTGTTAACATTCTTGTTTATAGCAGCTGTTTTATTTGTGGAGATATATTATTGTATTAATTATCGTTAGAATTTAAGAGTATTGACTTAACAAAATCAGTTTTAAAATTGTTTTTGTTAAGTCTTTTTTATTTAATTGATGTTGGTAACTTTATAATTTACCACTCCTAATGATTTCTAAATATGATATAATTAATTGAAAAAGAATTTGTGGAAGGATGTAGTGGTGTGAAAGATCATTCTTATTATATGGAGATGGCGCTAGAAGAAGCGCGGAGAGCGTATGCTAAAGGAGAAGTTCCGATTGGATCTGTATTGGTTATTGATGGTGAGGTTATCGCGAAAGCTCACAATACTCGTGAGGAGCATCAACAGGCTTTAAATCATGCGGAGATGTTAGCTATAAAAGAAGCGTGTGAAAAACAAGGTTTTTGGAGATTGGATAATAGTTATTTATATACTACGGTAGAGCCGTGCGTTATGTGCAGTGGAGCTATTGTTCAAGCTAGAGTTGAAAATGTTATTTATGGTGCAAGTGACCCTAAATATGGATGTTGTGGAAGTTGTATTGACTTGGTTGGTGAGAACAAGTTTAATCATCAGGCAGAAGTTATTTCAGGAGTGTTAGAAGAAGAGTGTTCGATGCTTATGAAAAACTTTTTTAAAGAACTTAGGGAAAAGAAAAAGAAACAGTGATTTAATATATTAGAGTTAGTCCAAAGATCTTAAATTTTATAAAAGTTTATATGAAATCACATAGGTGCAATAGGTTATTGATATGTGAATTCGTTTTGTAGAAGCTTTTTAGATATCTAATAAGTTTCGCGATGATAACTCGGTAAAATCGATTTTTCTGAAATTATAATTTTGGAGCAACTTTCAAATAAAATAATAAAAAATATTAATATATAAATATAATGACGATAAAAACATTTTATTAGGAGATGTCGTCATTTTTTATTTTAAAATAGTGGGATGGAATCGGTAATTACTTAATAAAAATAAACTTTAGAAAGAAACTGAAAAAGATGAAATTTTCTAATATTTAAGTCGTTTTTTGCTACCATTCTTAAATAAAATTTGATACAATTATCTTAGAAAGTATAGAGGAGTTTCAATGAAAATAGAAAATGTAATAAAAAAGTTTAATCAAGAGGAAATATACCTTTGCCCAAAGTGTTTATCAGAATCTCATATAGAGGGTATCAGTCTTGTTTGCAATAAAAATCATCGTTATGATTTTTCAAAAAAAGGCTATATTCATCAGATAAACAATTATAAACCGACGAAATACAGTGAAGAGCTATTTATGGCTCGTAATGAGGTTTTTAGTAACGGTTTTTACACAAATGTATTAAAAAACATTCAAAATTTAGTAGGAAAATATGCTAAAGATGTTGTATTGGATATTGGTTGCGGAGAAGGATATTATATTAAAAAGTTAAAAACAGTATTTCCTGAGAAATATTTTTATGGGCTAGATAATAGCAAGGATGCGATCGAGTTAGCTGTTAAAGAGGATAAATTGAATCCTTATATGGTGGCTAACTTAGCTAATCTTCCGTTTAAAGATGGAAGTGTATCGTGCATTCTTAACATATTAACACCTGCTAATTATGAGGAGTTTTTCAGAGTATTAGGTGATGATGGATATTTGATAAAAATTATTCCGAATACAAATTACCTAAGAGAGATTAGAGAGTTGATTGGTGGGAAGGAATACACAAATAGTGATACTGTAAAATTGATTGAAGAAAATTGCAAGATTGTGGACAGGATAACGGTAAGTGATACATTCCAATTGACTAAAGAGCAAGCTGCGAGTTTTCTTAAGATGACACCTTTAACATTTTCTAAAGAAATTACAGATTCTGATATTAATCAATTGAGAGAAATTACTATAGATCTAGAACTTTTAGTCTGCAAGAAGTAGGTTAAGTTGTAACGGAAGGAAAATTATGAAGGAGGATAGAGCATGAATACTGAAAAATATGACCAATATGATCAAGTTGTTGAAGTGAAAAAATATGTAAAAAAACCATGGGCAACAAGTTGTCTTGATTTTTCTATAAAAGATGAAAATACATATCTTATGAGAGAGGCTAGTATTCGTCAGACAAATTACTATTTATGTAAAAAAGATGATAGAGTATATCTAGTAGATAGTGATAACCATAAAGATGAAATAAGCTGGGTTAATCTAGATAAGTTTGTTGAAATAGAAGAAGGTGATGCAACCTATAGAAGGTATAGGGTATTAAAGTAAATTGACAATTGAATAAGTAGACGTTAGTTATAGTTTGTAAGTGTAGTACAGAAAAAAGAGGAGAAACATTATGTACGTGGCATACGATAGTAAGGATGAAGTTTTTAATGCATTGGATAAAGATATAGAAAAAAATAGAGAGTATCATTGTCCTATATGTGGGGGAAGAGTAATTTTTAAAAAGGGAGTAAAGATACAGTCGCATTTTGCACATGCTAAAAATTGTTCATGCGAGTTTGAGACTTATAAAAAAGAGAGTAATGAACACCTTGAAGCGAAGAAGGATCTTTATGAACATTTTAGAAAAAGATATCGTAATGTGGAAGTCGAACATATTTTTAAAACAGGAGAAAATGATATTCAGATAGCGGATGTATTTATTAAAGATAACAGTATAGCTTTTGAATATCAAAGATCAGTTATTCCTTTTGAACTTATTAAGGCGAGAACGAGAGGATATATGAAAGCTGGATTAAAATTAATCTGGTTAATTGATACAAACAAATTTATAAAAGAATTGAAGAGTTATGATGGTATAAGTTATATTAGATATGCGCCATTCGTGGATAATTTTTTAAATTATTATCAAGGAAAGGTATTCTTTTACGGTTGGGATAATATAAATAAAAAATTTGAATTTTACCAAATTTGGGCTCATAATTTGAAAAAAAGAAATGCTGTTTGTATAAAAACTAGTTTGAGCATTGATGAGTTTGATGTACCACTTGATTTGAAACTGCTGGATAAAGATTTAACGTCTAAATTGTATCCAGAGGATGTTGAAAACTATGTCTACGAACAAATAAAATATGATAAAACTGTAAAAAATAAAGTTTTGAGTATGTTTTATAATCAACATATAGAGTTGAATAATATACCTGAAGTAATAGGTGTGAATATGTTGGAACAAGTTCTTATTAGAACTCCACTTGTCTATTGGCAAGGATTGATGTATAGATTCTATAAAGAAGGTAAGAGTTATTCTGAACTTATAAGAATAATGAGTAATATTATAGAGTTTAAAGATAGTATTTATATTAATAATGTTCAACAAGGAGAGATTTTCTTAAAAGTATTCAAAGTGTACTATGCTTTATTAGTTGAAAATGAAAAGTAAGAGGATAAAACTATGGGGGAGTATAAAGGTAGTTTTACAGAAAAAGAAAAAAAGGTATTACTTTCGTTAATAGCGATTGAGAGAATTACAACACTCAAGTTGCATAAAGTTTTTAAGGATTTAAATAGTATAGAAAAAATTCTCGAATTATCTATACCAGAGTTAGCTGTATATTTTGGTGATAATGCTGAGGAGGTTTACACTAAGCTACATAATAATATGGAGTTTGATTTTGAAGGTTATTTTGAGTTTTATAATGTAAAGTATATGTTTTGTGATGATATTTATTATCCGAAAGAATTATTTAGGATTTATGATTATCCATTTGTTATATTTTACAGGGGAAATAAAGATTTGCTTTTATTTAGAAGAAAGATATCTATAGTAGGAAGCAGAAACAATACCGCATATTCAAATGATGCCTTGCAGAGCATAGTACCATACTTAACTATGAATAATTTTGTTATAGTTAGTGGTCTTGCGACTGGTGTCGATAGTCTTGCTCATGAGGGCGCTCTAAAAAGTAAGGGGTACACCATCGGTGTAATAGCTCATGGGCATAATATAATTTATCCGGAAAAAAGTTATAAACTTTATAAGGAGTTAGAACGAAACCATCTTATTATATCTGAGTATTTTCCAACTTCACCTATAAGAAAATATAAATTTTTAGAAAGGAATAGGATTGTTGCTGGTCTTTCTAGTGCATTATTAGTAACGGAAGCGGCAAGAAGAAGTGGAACACAAAGGACGGTGGATTTTGCTTTGGATGTAGGCTCTGATGTATTCTGCCTGCCGGGGAAATTTGACGATAAGATGAGTTATGCAATGAATGAATACATTAAAGAGGGGGCGATACTTGTAAATAAATTAGAGGATTTTGGTAACGAATTAGGATTTTAGTGTAGATATTTGAGAGGATGATTAATATGACAGATATCTTATTTATTAATCCACTAGGTTGGGATAGATGTATTTGGGCGAGAGTCTTAGAAAATATGCCAGACCAAACCTTTGATTTTATTGAATTTACCGAAGAGAGTTTTAAATCTATATCAAAAAAAGAAATTGAGAAGGTACTATTAAATAAAATGACAAAAGTAAGAAGAGGGGGCTTTATAGTTGCTGCTTCTTATGGTACGGTCGTTTTACTTAACGGTTTAGAGATTTTTAGTGAATACCTTGATGGTGTTAATTTGATTATCATCGAGGGCTTAGAACCTATACCTCCTGAATCGGTGTTAAAAACATATTTTGAACCAGAGATAAAGTTCACTGGTAAAGAAGAATATCTATCAAAGACACTTAGTGTAGAAGAGATGCAAGATGAGTTTTTAGTGGAATTAATTCTAAGAAAACTCAAAAAAGAAGGTAGTGAATATATGGTAAGGCCGAACTCGCAAATAGAGTATAATTATTTATCTTTATATGCGGGGGTAGATAATTTAGAACTATTAAAAAGAAGTAGAAATATATTTAATAAACTTTCAGTTTTTTCTTACTTCAAGTTAGTAGGGATGAATTATACACAAATAGAGGAGTCGGATCATCTTCTTATGGTTACTAAACCGCAGATGATCTTGGATATATTATTAGGGAAATAGAGAATAATGACATATTTTATAATGGAAAGTTTATTAATGTGTAAGAGGAACACATTATTAAGATATAAAATAATTATATAAGGCAAGTAGCTGATTGAAATATTATTGGCTACTTGTTATTGTAGATAGATAAAGTATTTAATTAGGAGGAGTATTATATTGAGGAAAGTATTAGTATATTTATTAGGGGTGCTGAGTATTTGCGGTATTATTTTTTCGTGTATTTACTTTTTAACGACATCGGATAAAGAAGGGGGGACTCAAAAAAAGGAAAGTGACTCGAGTGTGAAAACTGCGCGAGTGGTAGCTAATGGGGATATTCTTATTCATGATGCACTTTATTATACTGCTAAAAAGGAAGATGGAAGTTATGATTTCAATCCATTCTTTGAATATGTTAAGCCTTGGATTGAAGGTGCTGATCTGGCGATAGGGGATTTCGAAGGTACTATTAGTGACCGTTCTCCATTAGGGGGATATCCGTTGTTTAATGCTCCTGTTCAAATTGCAGATACAATGAAAGAAGTAGGGTATGATGTTGTTGATTTAGCTCATAACCATATATTGGATGCAGGTTTGTATGGGTTGAAGTATACGGATAAAGTTTTTAAAGATAGAGGTCTTGATACTGTTGGAGTTCACGCTGATAAAAAGCGTTCGGAAGATAGAATTCTTATTAAGGAAGTTAACGGAATTAAAATAGCGATTTTAGCCTATGCTTATGGTTATAATGGAATGGATGCTAATTTAACTGCGGAGGATAGAAATAACTATTTATCAGATCTTGATGAAGAGAAGATGAAAGAAGAAATCCAAAGAGCTGAGAAAGAAGCGGATGTTACAGTAGTGATGCCTCAGATGGGGGTCGAGTATAAGTTAGAACCTACAGAAGAACAAAAAGCTCTTTATCATAAAATGATAGAATGGGGTGCGGATGTAGTATTCGGAGGACATCCTCATGTTATAGAGCCTGCTGAGACTATAGAAAAAGATGGAGATAAGAAATTCATAATATACTCTATGGGGAACTTCGTTTCAAACCAACGTATGGAAAGAATGGAAAACAAATGGCCTGAGAGAGGTTTATTGATGGATGTTACATTTGAAAAATCAAAAGATAAAACAACTGTTAAAACTGTAAAAGCTCATCCAACACTAGTTTATTCTAAACTAAATGGTAGAAATATAAATGGAGCTCCGTTGTATGACTATAAAATTATGGTATTAGAAGATTTCATTAACGGTGGAAAACTTAGAGATCAGCTTGATGATAAAATGAAGGAAAAAGTAGATATCTCATATAAGGAAATAACAGAACACGTTAATTTAAAATGGGAATAGAATGCTATACGGAGCGTGTAGCAAATAACGATTTTTATAAATTATTTCTGCTAGAGCCTTTTGTTTGATAATAATTCTCAAGTATAGTAAAATTATTGAGTTAATTACTTGAAGAAGGAGGAAATCTAGTGAGGAAATTTTTTGGTACTCTATTAGGTAAGAAAAGGCCAGAGTTTTTTGAAGTGATAAAAGGAAGAAAATCAGTTAAGTATTTTGATCCGAATGTCAAAATTAAACGTGAAGAAATAATAGAAATGTTGAATGAAGCTAATCTTGCTCCATCATCATGCAATTTACAACCTTGGAGATACATTGTTGTAGATACACCAGAAGGAAAAGAAAAATTAGGAAGTGCTAATTATAATAAGATTCAAAATGATACATCAGCTGCTATGATTATAGTCTTAGGTGATTTAAATCACTATAGTAAATTTGACGAAATTTATGGAGAAGCTGTCGAAAAAGGTTATATGACTGAAGAGGTAAAAGAAGGTTTTGAAAAAGGAATGCGACCTCAATTAGAAAACTTGCCAATTGATAAAAATAGAGAAGGTGTATATTTTGATTGTGGATTGTGGACTATGCATTTCGCAAACATTGCTTATGCTAAAGGATACGACACTAATATTATTGGCGGATTTATTAGAGAAAAAGTAGCTGAATTATTTGAATTAGAAGAAAACTTGATTCCTGTGATGCTTATAGCTCTAGGTAAAAAAGAAAAAGATGCAAGACCAACTGTAAGGATGAAGGCAGAGAATCTTGTAAGATTTGAATAATAGTTTTTAACTGAAGCAACTAATGTTTGGTGTGCTAAAGTTAAACTTAGATAAATAAAAATATACAGAAAGAGTGCTTAATCATAATTATTTGTGGTTATGGTGCTCTTTTTGTCCAAATTACTTTGAATTTTGTTAGTTACATTATAAAATAGTAAATATATGTATAAATAATAAAAGGAGAAATAAAGTGGAAAAACTAGAGGCGGTTATTTTTGATTTTGATGGAACGATAGTAGATACAGAGAAAGTTTACTATGAAAATATGCGTGATTTAACAAAAGAAGTGTTAAATGAAAAATTAGATAAGATGGACTATATAAAAAACGTTTCTGGAACGAATGAAGAAACGAGTAGAAAATATTATAATGATACATATGGTATGTCTAGTGAAGATTATGATAAATTCGAAGCAGAGATTACAAAGCGTATACTAGATAATTATCATAATGCACCAGTGCTGCCAGGAATTGCTGAGGTGATGGAGTATCTATATAATCATGGAATAAAGATGGCTGTTGCTTCAAATGGAAAGAGAGAACATATTGAGACAGGACTTCGAAGAAAGGGTTTTGAGAAATATATTTCAGCAATTGCAACAAAAGAAGAAGTAAAGAATCCTAAACCTGCACCAGATATTTATTTACTAGCGGCAAAAAAACTAGGTGCGGATATTAATAATACAATTGCAGTTGAAGATTCACGACCGGGAGCGTTAGGAGCTGCTGCTTCAGGTGCAACGTTAATACTTCAGACAAATGATATTACTAAATATATGGATTTCACAGGTGTGAGCTATAAGTATAAAGATGTAGATTTAGTAGAAACAGTTAGAAGTATAGTCAAGAAAAAATAGTGTACAAATATTTAGTGTAAGAGTATAATAAACTTATTAAGAATAATCTTAAAATCATATATACAAAGGGAGACTGTTATGTATACGTCTAATTTAAAAATTAAAGAAGGTTTTACTTCACATGCAACTACACCGCTTGGTGGAGAATATAAAATGTTTATAGAAGAAAGTAAAGATGGTCCTATGGATTTATTTGCTACAGCATACAACGGATGTGTAAGTATGTGTGCAAAAGGATATTTCTTCAGAGCATATGAATTAGTAGATCTAGCGATTGAAACTGAACTAGTTGTGGATTATGATAATAAAAAAATTGTAGCTAATGTTCATGTAGATCGAACTGAGGAACAACTTGCTGCAGGAGATAGACAAGGGGTATTAGATAATATTAAACTTCGTTGTAAAGTTTCACATTTATTGTCTTCTGATTTAGAAATTCAATATAATATTTTACCTTTAAAATAAATTAGAAATTAAAAATACTTAGGGTGCAAAAACTCTAAGTATTTTTAATTATTCTAAAGAAAAATAAATTTTTTCTTCTATATAATATAGATAAAATTAGAAAGTAAATTAAAGGTTAAAAAGAAAGTAAAAAATAGAAAACATATTCATAAATTTTTTAAAAAATTTTTCGTTAAAATACTTGCAATATATGCTTTTACCATGTATAATAATAAATGTTGGTCTTGCAAAAGACTTGCGTTGAAGCGAAAGGTTACTGACACGCCCGGCCGCTTTGCCATGGCATGGCGTGCTGGAGAACTTTCGTGGAGAAGTTGCTACTAGATAGCAGCGAATAAATGTATAGGAGGAGAAATGATGGCAAAACAAAAAATTCGTATTCGTCTTAAAGGATATGATCACAGATTAGTAGATCAAAGTGCAGAGAAAATTGTTGAAACTGCAAAACGTTCTGGAGCAAAAGTTTCTGGACCAATTCCATTACCAACAGAAAAAGCAGTTTACACAATCTTACGTTCAGTTCACATTTACAAAGATAGCCGTGAACAATTCGAACAACGTACACACAAACGCCTAATCGATATTATTGAACCAACACAAAAAACAGTTGACGCTTTAATTAGCTTAAACTTACCATCAGGTGTTGACATCGAATTAAAATTATAATTATAGGAGGTGACTTTCGATGACCAAAGGTATCTTAGGAAGAAAAGTAGGTATGACTCAAATCTTCGCTGAAAATGGAGAATTAATCCCAGTAACAGTAGTTGAAGCGAAAGGTAACGTCGTATTACAAAAGAAAACAGAAGAAGTTGAAGGATACAACGCAATCCAATTAGGATTCGACGACAAACGTCCTTACGATAAAGAACGTAAAGACCGTTTAGTAAAAGTTGCGAACAAACCTGAACAAGGTCACGCAGATAAAGCTAACACTGCTCCAAAACGTTTCGTACGCGAAATCAGAGATGCAGAAGTTGCTAATTATGAAGTAGGTCAAGAAGTCCAAGTTGATATTTTTGCAGCAGGGGACTTAGTTGACGTAACAGGAGTAAGTAAAGGTAAAGGATTCCAAGGGGCAATCAAGCGTCATGGACAAAGCCGCGGACCAATGGCTCACGGTTCTCGTTACCACCGTCGTCCTGGGTCAATGGGACCTGTAGCACCTAACCGTGTATTCAAAGGTAAAGCATTACCAGGTCAAATGGGTGGAGTTACAGTTACTACTCAAAACTTAGAAATCGTAAGCGTAGATGTAGAAAATGGATTAATCCTAGTTAAAGGATGTATTCCAGGATCTAAGAAAAGCTTCGTAAAAATCCAATCAGCAGTTAAATCTGGTAAATAATCGGAAAATATACGGAAGGAGGAAAATAGATAATGCCACAATTAGATTTATTTAAACAAGACGGTACTAAAGTTGGTGCAGTTGAAGCTAGTGAAGCAGTATTCGGGATTGAACCAAATCAACACGTTTTATTCCAAGCTGTAACATTACAAAGAGCATCACTTCGTCAAGGTACACACAAAACAAAAGGACGTTCTGAAGTTTCAGGTGGTGGTCGCAAACCATGGCGTCAAAAAGGGACAGGTCGTGCTCGTCAAGGATCTATCCGTTCACCACAATGGCGTGGAGGTGGAATTGTATTCGGACCTACACCACGTAGCTACAGCTTCAAAATGCCACGTAAAATGCGTCGTTTAGCATTACGTTCTGCTTTATCTTCTAAAGTAGCAGCTAACGAAGTATTTGCATTAGAAAGCTTATCATTTGATACAATTAAAACTAAAAACTTTAAAGAAATGTTATCAAACCTTAGCCTAGAGAAAAAAGTATTATTCGTAGTTACTGAACTAGAAGAAAATACTGTTTTATCAGGAAGAAATATTCCAGGAGTTGAATTCGTTGAAACAACTGGTCTTAACGTATTAGACATCTTAGGAAGCAACAAAGTTGTATTCACTAAAGATGCAGTAGAAAAAGTTGGGGAGGTATTAGCATAATGGAAGCACGCGATATTATCAAACGCCCAGTATTAACTGAAAAAAGTTATTTATTAATGCAAGAAAATAAATACACTTTCCTAGTAGACACACGCGCTCACAAAACTCAAATTAAACAAGCTATCGAAGAAATCTTCGGAGTTAAAGTTGAGAAAGTAAACGTAATGAACTACAAACCAAAATTCCGTCGTGTTGGAAGATACGGTGGTTACACTAACAAACGTAGAAAAGCTATCGTTAAGTTAGCAGAAGGACAAACAATCGAAGGATTATTCGCTTAAGAATAACAAATACCACTAAGGAGGAAAAATGACAAATGGCAATTAAAGTATATAAAGCTATAACTAACGGTCGTCGTAACATGACATCATTAGATTTTGCAGAAATTACAACTAACAAACCAGAAAAGTCATTATTAGCGCCGCTACCGAAAAAAGCGGGAAGAAATAACCAAGGTAAAATTACTGTTCGTCACCACGGTGGAGGACACAAAAAACAATACCGTATTATTGACTTCAAGAGAAATAAAGACAACGTACCAGCAAAAGTTGCTACTATCGAGTACGATCCAAACCGTTCAGCGAACATCGCTCTATTACACTATGTAGATGGAGAAAAAAGATACATCATCGCTCCTAAAGAATTACAAGTAGGACAAATCTTAGTATCTGGTGAAACTGCTGATATTAAAGTTGGTAATGCATTACCACTAGCAAACATCCCTGTAGGGACATTAATTCACAACATCGAACTTAAACCTGGTAAAGGTGGACAATTAGTACGTTCAGCTGGAGCAAGTGCTCAAGTACTTGGTAAAGAAGGTAAATACGTATTAGTACGTCTTAAATCAGGAGAAGTTAGAATGATCTTAGCAACTTGCCGTGCTACAATCGGTGAAGTTGGTAACGAACAACACGGACTAGTAAATATCGGTAAAGCCGGTAGAACTCGTTGGTTAGGTAAAAGACCAACTGTACGTGGATCTGTTATGAACCCGAACGATCACCCACACGGTGGTGGTGAAGGACGTACTTCAATCGGACGTAAATCACCAATGTCACCATGGGGTAAACCTACTCTTGGTAAGAAAACTCGTTCTAAAAAAGCTCGTTCAAACAAATTTATCGTACGTGCTAGAACTAAATAATAAAATTAATCAAAGGTTAGTTGGTGAGGAGCAAGTGCTCTTTACCACACCCTTAAGTATGCAAAGTATCGGAAAGGAGATAACACAATGGCTCGTAGTTTAAAAAAAGGACCATTCGCTGATCACCACTTATTAGCAAAAGTTGAAAAAATGAACGAACAAGAAAAGAAACAAGTAATTAAAACTTGGTCTCGTCGTTCAACAATCTTCCCAACATTCATAGGACTTACTTTTGCAGTATATGACGGAAGAAAACATGTACCTGTATATGTGACTGAAGATATGGTAGGACACAAATTAGGTGAGTTTGCACCAACAAGAACTTACAAAGGTCACGTAGCAGACGACAGAAAAACAAGAAGATAATTATAGAAATTAGTAAAATCAAGGAGGCACATTCATGGAGTCAAAAGCAATCGCTAAGACAGTCCGCATCGCTCCTCGTAAAGTAAGACTAGTATTAGACTTAGTACGTGGAAAAAAAGTGGGCGAAGCATTAGGAATTTTAGAATTCACAACTAAATCAGCTTCTTTACCAGTAGCTAAAGTTATTAAATCAGCTGCTGCTAACGCTGAACACAACTATGGAATGAATGTAGAAGACTTAGTAGTATCACAAGCATTTGCAAATGAAGGACCAACTCTTAAAAGATTCCGTCCAAGAGCAAAAGGTGCTGCAAGTTCAATCAACAAAAGAACAAGTCACATCACTATCGTTTTAAGTGACAACAAATAATAAAAATTAAGAAATTATAAAAGCTAAACTAGTTAAAGGAGGCTACAAACTGTGGGTCAAAAAGTACATCCAATAGGCTTACGTGTTGGAGTTATTCGTGATTGGGATTCAAAATGGTATGCGGAAAAAGATTTCGCTGCTAACTTACACGAAGATTTCAAAATCCGTGAGTTCATCAGTAAACAATTAAAAGACGCTTCAGTTTCTAAAGTAGAAATTGAAAGATTTGATAAGAAAGTAAACATTTCAGTACACACTGGTAAACCAGGTATGGTTATCGGTAAAGGTGGTTCTGAAATCGATAAATTAAGATTAGAATTAAACAAATTAACTGGAAAAAGAGTACACATTAATGTAGTTGAAATCAAAAAAGTTGATATCGACGCTAAATTAGTAGCTGAAAACATTGCTCGTCAATTAGAAGCTCGTGTATCATTCCGTCGTGCTCAAAAACAAGCTATCCAAAGAGCTATGAGAGCAGGAGCTAAAGGAATCAAAACTCAAGTATCAGGACGTCTTGGTGGAGCAGATATCGCTCGTGCAGAACACTACTCAGAAGGTTCAGTGCCACTACACACATTAAGAGCAGACATCGACTACGCTCACGAAGAAGCAGATACAACTTATGGTAAACTTGGAGTTAAAGTTTGGATTAACCGTGGTGAAGTATTACCAACTAGAAAATCTGAAAAAGGAGGTAACTAATTTATGTTAATGCCTAAACGTGTTAAATATCGTCGTCAACACAGACAATCAACAAAAGGTAAATCTAAAGGCGGAAACGTAGTAGATTTCGGTGAATATGGATTACAAGCGACTACTGCAGCAAGAGTTACTTCTCGTCAAATAGAAGCTGCTCGTATAGCGATGACTCGTTATATGAAACGTGGTGGTAAAGTTTGGATTAAGATCTTCCCTCACATGCCTTACACTAAAAAACCATTAGAAGTACGTATGGGATCTGGTAAAGGTGCAGTAGAAGGATGGGTTGCAATCGTTAAACCAGGTAGAGTGATGTTCGAAGTTGCTGGAGTAAGTGAAGAAGTTGCACGTGAAGCTCTAAGACTTGCATCTCACAAGTTACCTGTTAAATGTAAATTTGTAAAACGTGAAGAAACAGGTGGTGAAGCATAATGAAAACAAATGAATTCAAATCAATGATTAGAGAATTAACTTCACAAGAGTTAGAAGCAAAAATCAAAGAATTAAAAGAAGAGCTTTTCAACTTACGCTTCCAATTGGCAACTGGTCAATTAGAAAATACAGCTCGTATTAGTCAAGTTAGAAAATCAATCGCTCGTATGAAAACTGTTATTCGCGAAAGAGAATTAGCGAATAAATAATAATAGGAGGCAAACATGACTGAGAGAAATGATAGAAAAGTTTACGTTGGAAAAGTAGTTTCTGATAAAATGGACAAAACAATCACAGTTTTAGTAGAAACTTACAAAAAACATCCTCTATACGGTAAACGTGTAAAATATTCTAAAAAATTCAAAGCACATGATGAAAACAATGTTGCTAAATTAAATGATATCGTTAAAATAATGGAAACTCGTCCATTATCTGCAACTAAAAACTTCCGTTTAGTAGAAGTAGTAGAAGAAGCAGTTATAATCTAATAAAACTAGGATAAACCCTAAGAAGGAGGCAAAAAGCGCATGATTCAACAAGAAACACGCTTAAAAGTGGCTGATAACTCAGGAGCAAAAGAAGTTTTAACAATTAAAGTTCTAGGTGGTTCAGGACGTAAAGTTGCTAATATTGGTGACGTAATTGTATGTTCTGTTAAAAAAGCAACACCAGGTGGAGTTGTTAAAAAAGGTGAAGTAGTTAAAGCCGTAATCGTTCGTACAAAAACAGGAGCTCGTCGTAACGACGGTTCATATATTAAATTTGATGAAAATGCTTGTGTAATTATCCGTGATGATAAGAGCCCACGTGGTACACGTATTTTCGGACCAGTTGCTCGTGAATTAAGAGACGGTAACTACATGAAAATCGTATCACTAGCTCCAGAAGTATTATAATATAAAAAAAGTACAGTAAAGAAGGAGGTTAACAAGAAATGTTCATTAAAAAAGGTGATAAAGTTGTAGTAATTACTGGTAAAGACAAAGGTAAAGTTGGTACAGTAATCGAAGCTCAACCTAAAAAAGATCGTGTTGTTGTAGAAGGTGTTAACATTATTAAAAAACACGTTAAAAATTCTCAAGACGCACCTCAAGGTGGAATCGTTGAAAAAGAAGCAGCAATTCACGTATCAAACGTAATGTTACAAGATCCTGAAACTGGAAAAGCGACAAGAGTACGTTTCGAAACAAAAGATGGTAAGAAAGTACGTATCGCAGTAAAATCAGGAAAAGAAATATAATAATAGTTGAAGAAAGGAGGCACTATTTTAGATGGCTCGTTTAGAAGATAAATTTAAATCTGAGATAACAAAAGAATTAATGACAAAATTTGAGTACAGCAGTGTAATGCAAGTACCAAAAATTGATAAAATCGTAATTAACATGGGTGTAGGTGATGCTGTGCAAAACTCTAAAGCCCTAGACAACGCAGTAGCAGAATTAGCTTTAATTTCTGGTCAAAAACCATTAGTAACAAGAGCTAAAAAATCAATCGCTACTTACAGACTTCGTGAAGGTATGCCTATCGGGGCTAAAGTTACTTTACGTGGAGAAAGAATGTATGAATTCTTCGACAAATTAGTAACTGTAGCACTTCCACGTGTACGTGACTTCCACGGTGTTTCTAAAAAAGCATTCGATGGTCGTGGTAACTACACACTAGGTGTTAAAGAACAATTAATTTTCCCTGAAATTGATTACGATAAAGTAAGTAAAGTACGTGGTATGGACATCGTTATAGTAACTACAGCTAACACAGATGAAGAAGCTCGTGAGTTATTAACACAATGTGGAATGCCATTCGCAAAATAAGAAAGGTGAGGTAAAAGACACATGGCTAAAAAAGCAATGGTAGAGCGTGAATTAAAACGCCAAAAATTAGTTGACAAGTATGCAGCTAAAAGAGCGGAATTAAAAGCTAAAGGTGATTACATCGGACTTAGCAAACTTCCAAAAAACTCAGCTCCAGCTCGTTTACACAATCGTTGTAGCATAACTGGACGTCCTCACGGATACATTGGAAAATTTGGAATCAGCCGTATTAAATTCCGTGAATTAGCTTACAAAGGACAAATTCCTGGAGTTAAAAAAGCAAGTTGGTAATATATTAGTAGAAGAAAGGAGGATTTATCCTAATGACAATGACAGATCCTATCGCAGATATGCTAACACGTATTCGTAATGCTAACATGGTTAAACACGAAACATTAGAATTACCTGCGTCAAATATTAAAAAGCAAATTGCAGAAATATTAAAACAAGAAGGTTTTATCAGCGATGTAGAATACATCGAAGATAACAAACAAGGAAAACTTAAACTTACTCTTAAATACTCAAAAGGTGAAAGAGTAATCAAAGGAATTAAAAGAATTTCAAAACCTGGTTTACGTGTATACGCTAAAGCAGATGAACTGCCAAGAGTATTAAACGGACTAGGAATAGCAATTGTATCAACTTCAACTGGAGTTGTAACTGATAAAGTTGCTCGTAAAAATAACACAGGTGGAGAAGTATTAGCTTACATCTGGTAATATTATAAGGAGGTGCCAATTAAATGTCACGTATAGGTAATAAAGTTATTACAGTACCTGCAGGGGTTGAAGTTAGCATCGTTGATAACTTCGCAACAGTTAAAGGACCTAAAGGTGAATTAAAACAACAATTTGATAAAGACATGACTTTCAATATTGAAGGAAGTGAAATCACAGTAGTACGTCCATCTGACTCAAAACGTCACCGTACAGTACACGGAACAACTCGTGCTATCTTAGCAAACATGGTTGAAGGTGTATCAACTGGATTCAAAAAAGAACTTGAATTAATCGGGGTCGGATACCGTGCTCAAATGCAAGGTAAAAAATTAGTACTAAGTGTTGGATATTCTCACCCAGTTGAATTCGAAGAAATCGATGGAATTACATTAGGTGTTGAAGGAAACACTAAAGTTAGTATCGAAGGTATTAACAAAGAAGTAGTAGGACAATACGCAGCTAAAGTTCGTGCAGTACGTCCTCCAGAACCTTATAAAGGTAAAGGTATTCGCTACGTTGGTGAATATGTTCGCCGTAAAGAAGGAAAAACTGGTAAATAATAGATAACAGAAAGGAGTGTTTCAAATATGATTACGAAACTTGATAAAAATAAAGTTCGTAAAAAAAGACACGCAAGAGTACGTGTTAAAGTTCAAGGAACTACAGAAGTTCCACGTTTAAACGTATACCGTTCAAACACAAACATTTACGCACAAATTATTGATGACACTAAAGGTGTTACATTAGCATCAGCTTCTTCATTAAAACTTGAAAATGTTTCTAAATCAAGTGTAGAAGCAGCTAAAGAAGTTGGAAAATTAATCGCAGAAGTAGCTAAAACTAAAGGAATTGAAAAAGTTGTTTTCGACCGTGGAGGATACCTATATCACGGACGTGTTAAAGCATTAGCTGAAGCAGCACGTGAAAACGGACTTGTATTCTAATAAAGGAGGGAAATAAGTAGATGCGTCAAGAAGAAATCAAAAAAGAATTTGAAGAACGCGTAGTTGCCATTCGTCGTGTAGCTAAAGTTGTTAAAGGTGGACGTCGTTTCCGTTTCTCTGCTTTAGTAGTAGTAGGTGACAAAAATGGTCGCGTAGGATTTGGTACTGGTAAAGCTCAAGAGGTACCAGATGCAATCAGGAAAGCAGTTGAAGCTGCAAAACACAACTTAATTACTGTACCAGTAGTTAACGGAACAATACCTCACGAAATCATCGGGCAATTTGGAGCAGGTTCAGTATTAATTAAACCAGCTGCACCTGGTACAGGGGTTATCGCTGGGGGACCAGTTCGTGCCGTATTAGAATTATCAGGTATTTCAAATATCTTATCAAAATCTCTAGGTTCAAACACACCAGTAAACATGGTTCGTGCTACAATCGAAGGATTAACAAGATTACAAACAGTTGAACACGTAGCAGCTTTACGTGGTAAATCTGTGGAAGAATTATTAGGATAAGAGGAGGGAAAAGAACATGACATTAAAAGTAACCCTAACTCGTAGTACTATTGGTCGTCCAAAGAATCAAAGAAAAGTAGTTGAAGCTCTTGGTCTTAAAAAAATGCACCAAACAGTTGAACACAAAGACAACGCTGCGATTCGTGGTATGATTAACAAAGTTTCACACTTAGTAACAGTAGAAGAAAAATAAGAATTATTAATACAAGGAGGTGCTAGTCTAAATGAAATTACATGAATTACAACCAGTTGAAGGTTCTCGTAAAGAGCGTAACAGAGTAGGTCGTGGGATTGGATCAGGAAATGGTAAAACTTCAGGACGTGGTCAAAAAGGACAAAAAGCACGTAGTGGCGGTGGAGTTCGCCCAGGATTTGAAGGTGGACAAAACCCATTATTCAGACGTATTCCAAAACGTGGATTTAACAATGTAAATAGAAAAGAATTTGCAGTTGTTAATCTTAACGACTTAAATAAATTTGAAGATGGTACTGTAGTATCACCTGCTCTATTATTAGAAACTAAAGTTATTAAAAAAGAACTTTCAGGTGTTAAAGTATTAGCTAACGGTAAATTAGAGAAAAAATTAACTGTACAAGCTCACAAATTCTCATCTTCAGCGAAAGAAGCTATCGAAGCAGCTGGAGGAGTTTGCGAGGTGCTGTAGTATATGTTTAGTGCATCACTAAATTTATTTAAAGTTAAAGAAACTCGTAACAAAATCTTATTTACCCTATTTGGTATATTATTATTCCGTATCGGTTCTTATTTACCGGTACCTGGGGTAGATGCAGACGTCCTAAAAAACCAAGACGCATCTGGATTATTCGGAATATTTAACACATTTGCAGGAGGGGCTTTACAACAGTTTTCTGTATTTGCTATGGGTATTATGCCCTACATTACAGCATCTATCGTAATTCAACTTATGCAAATGGATGTTATTCCTTCATTAACAGAGTGGTCTAAACAAGGTGAAGTTGGACACAAGAAAACTCAAAAACTAACAAGAGTCTTAGCAATTATCTTAGCATTTATCCAATCGCTTATTATGTCTTATGGATTTAATAATGCATACCAAGGATTAATTAAAGATACTTCAATTCTAGGATTCATTACAGTAGCCGTAGTATTAACAGCTGGTACAGCATTATTACTATGGATTGGTGATCAGATATCTCAATATGGTGTTGGTAATGGTGTATCTATCATTATATTAGCGGGTATTATTGCTCGTTTACCAATGGAATTCATACAAGTTTATGAATCTCAAATAAAAGATGCTGAGAACTTAACATTAGCAATTTTAAAAATTGTTATTGTAGCAATTATTGTAATAGGTATCGTTGCTGCTGTAGTATATATACAAGAAGCAAACCGTAAAATTCCTATTCAATACTCTCAAGCGAGAGCGGGTCGTAGAATGTTAGGAGCAAGATCAACTTACTTGCCTCTTAAAGTGAATAGTGCAGGGGTTATCCCAGTAATCTTCGCTATAGCATTTTTACAATTACCTAGAACTATTGCGATATTCGCACCTAATAACGAAAAGTTACAAAGAATTGTATCATATTTCGATTTCAGTCATGTTCTAGGATTAACATTATACGTAGTATTAATTATTGCGTTCTGTTACTTCTATGTAATGGTGCAAGTTAACCCAGAAAAAATGGCTGATAATTTAAGAAAACAAGGAAGTTTTGTTCCAGGGGTTAGACCAGGTAAAAAAACTGAACAATACATTACAGGTATTTTATACAGACTAACGTTTGTAGGTTCAATATTCCTAGCAGCTGTTTCGGTTCTTCCGACAATATTCACCAGCATTGCAAAATTACCAGCATCTGTTCAAATTGGTGGTACAAGTTTAATAATTGTTGTCAGTGTAGCGCTAGAGACAGTTAAACAACTTAATACTCAATTAACAGAGAAGAACTATAGAAGTTTTATTACAGGGCGAAAAGGTGGTAAATAATTATGATGAATATTATATTAATGGGATTACCAGGAGCGGGTAAAGGTACTCAAGCAGAGCAAATTAAAGCGAATTATCCAATTCCGCATATTTCAACGGGAGATATGTTTAGAGCTGCTATTAAAAATGAGACTCCGCTTGGAAAAGAAGCAAAAAGTTATATTGATAAAGGACAACTTGTTCCTGACAGTGTAACTATAGGATTAGTTGAAGAAAGATTGAATCAAGAAGATGCAAAAGAAGGCTTTTTACTTGACGGTTTTCCAAGAACAGTAGAACAAGCTGAAGCCCTTGATCAAATTTTAGCAAAAACTAATAGAAAAATCGATAAAGTATTAAACATCGATGTAGATCCAGCTATTCTGTTACCTCGTTTAACAGGTAGAAGAATCTGTAAACAATGTGGAAACACTTATCACTTGATTTTCAACCCTACAAAAGTTGAAGGTGTTTGTGATAATGATGGTGGTGAACTATACCAAAGAAGTGATGACAACGAAGAAACAGTTGGAAATCGCTTAGAAGTTAATATTAAACAAACAAAACCTCTTTTAGACTTCTACAGTCAAAAAGAAGGTGTAGTTGAAAATATTAATGGTGACCAAGACATCAAAGTAGTTTTCCAAGACGTACAAAAAATATTAGACAAACTGAAATAATCAGGGAGGAAAAGTATGGCAAAAGATGTCATTGAAGTAGAAGGTTTAGTAGTAGAAAACTTGCCGAATGCAATGTTTAAAGTAGAATTAGAAAATGGTCATATTATTTTAGCTCATGTTTCTGGAAAAATCAGAATGAATTATATAAGAATTTTACCAGGTGATAAAGTTACAGTAGAAATGAGTCCGTATGACCTGACAAAAGGTAGAATAACTTATAGATTCAAGTAAGTTATAAACTCAAGGAGGAAATAACGATGAAAGTAAGACCATCAGTAAAAAAAATCTGTGACAAATGTAAAGTAATTCGTCGTGGTGGTAAAGTATTAGTGATTTGCGAAAACGCAAAACATAAACAAAAACAAGGATAATTAATTAGGAGGTGCAAACTTAATGGCACGTATAGCAGGAGTCGATATTCCACGTGAAAAACGCGTTGTTATATCACTAACTTATGTATATGGTATAGGTTTAAAAACTTCTCAAAAAATCTTAAAAGAAGCTGGAGTTTCTGAAGATGTGAGAGTTAAAGACTTAACAGGTGAACAACTAGATAAAATTCGTGAAATCGTAGATAACTACAAAACAGAAGGTGACTTACGTCGTGAAGTTTCATTAAACATCAAACGTCTAATGGAAATCGGATGTTACAGAGGAATCCGTCACCGTCGTGGACTACCAGTAAGAGGACAAAATACTAAGAACAACTCTCGTACTCGTAAAGGTCCTAAGAAAACAGTTGCGAACAAGAAAAAATAATTAGGATAGGAGGAGAAACACAACTATGGCTCGTAAACAACAATCACGTAAACGTCGTGTGAAAAAAAATATACAAAATGGTGTTGCACACATTCGTTCTACATTCAATAACTCAATCGTAACAATTACAGATGAACATGGTAATGCAGTATCATGGTCAAGTGCAGGAGCGCTAGGATTCAAAGGTTCTAGAAAATCTACTCCATTCGCAGCACAAATGGCAAGTGAAGCAGCAGCTAAACAAGCTATGGAACACGGAATGAAATATGTAGATGTAACAGTTAAAGGTCCAGGTGCAGGACGTGAAGCAGCTATTCGTGCATTACAATCTGCTGGATTAGAAGTTACATCAATCAAAGACGTAACTCCAGTTCCTCACAATGGATGTCGCCCACCTAAACGTCGTCGTGTATAATAATAACATAGACAAAATTTAGGAGGTTTAACATAATGTTAGCAATAGAAAAACCAAAAATTCAAATCATTGAAGAATCATCAGATAAAAGATTTGGTCGCTTTGTAGTTGAACCACTTGAACGTGGATATGGAACTACATTAGGTAATTCATTGAGAAGAATGTTAATCTCATCATTACCAGGAGCAGCAGCAAGAAGCATCGATATTGAGGGAGTTCAACACGAATTCCAAGCAATTAAAGGTGTTGTAGAGGATGTTACTGAAATCATTATGAACGTTAAAAACATTGCTTTTGTAGTTCATTCTGAAGAAGAAAAACAAGTTTCAATCAGTGTTAAAGGTCCTGCGGTTGTTACTGCAGCAGACATCGCTATCGATTCTGATATCGAAGTAGTAAATACTGATCAACACATTGCAACAGTATCAGAAGGTGGACAATTTGAAATGATTATTTACGTTGGAAAAGGACGTGGATTTGTACCAGCTGATGGAAACAAAAAACGTGACCTACCAATCGGAGTTATTCCAATTGATTCAATTTACACACCAGTATCAAAAGTTAACTATACAGTAGAAAAAACTAGGGTAGGTCAAAGCACTGACTTTGATAAACTAATCTTAGATGTTACTACTAATGGTTCAATTACAGCTAACGACGCTTTAGCATTAGCATCAAAAATTCTAATTTCACACTTAGAATTATTTATGGAAATGTCTGAAGAAGCAAAAGCTGCTGAAATATTGGTAGCTAAAGAAGAAGATAATAAAGTTCAAATGTTAGAAATGACAATTGAAGAATTAGACTTATCAGTACGTAGTTATAACTGCTTAAAACGTGCAGGAATTAACACAGTACAAGAATTAGCTAACAAAACAGAACAAGAAATGATTAAAGTAAGAAACTTAGGTCGTAAATCTCTAGAAGAAGTTAAAATTAAACTTCAAGAGTTAGAACTAGGATTCAAAGAAGAATAAAACTAACAAGGAGGCACACTAATGGGTTACAGAAAATTAGGACGTACATCAGCTCACCGTAAAGCGATGTTAAGAAACTTAGTAACTGCTCTACTAGTACACGGTAGAATTGAAACAACTGTTACAAGAGCGAAAGAAGTTCGTTCATTAGCAGAAAAAATGATTACATTAGGTAAAAAAGGTGATCTAGCAGCAAGACGTAATGCAGCTAAATTCATCCAACCTGTTGCAGTAGCAACTGAAGAAGGTAAGAGTCAATTAGCTCTTAAAAAATTATTTGAAGAAGTAGCACCTAAATATGCAGACCGTAACGGTGGATACACTCGTATTCTACGTGTTGGACCACGTAAGGGTGATGGTGCAGAAACAGCTATTATAGAATTAGTTTAATAAAAATTTTTCATACAACAATAACATACTACATACACACACAACTAAACAACACATACAACAAGAATTTAAACTAATTTTTTGGCAAAAGAGTGCTTGAAATGCGTAGGAAAAGGCTACGTCGTCTAGCTCTAATGTATCCTAGCATATCGCTAGGATACCCTTTTGTCCCTTTAAAAATTAAATCTAATTATACTTTAAAAGATTACCAGGCAAGGTAGTCTTTTTTTGCTTTGTACGTAAGGATTTCTAGTGCCAAAGGCACGACGAAATCCTTACGTACAACGTACGCAACGAAGACTTACTTTTAGAGAAACAAAGTGACGAATAAAAGTAGCAGTGATAACTACTAACCATCTTAGTCGCGTTGCTTCTGATGATTAGAGTTATTGTTGCATAAGTTACTCGATAAAATTTCTCTGCATCCTTTGGATTTGTGAAATTTAACGATTAACTCATAGTCAAGACTGCGAGACAGTGTTGAGATTTCTAGAATTTTCGATTCGTAGAAATCGTTACGTGCAAAATACGCAAGGACGTACCGAGCAAAGAGATAGTTAAAACTTATTGAAATACGTCTATTGCGAGAGTTGTTAATATTTCTAGTTGCAATGATATTATAAATAAATTAGTCGAAGTATCTGTTTCTCTGTTAAATTCGCTTTATTATGAAAATAAGGAGAAAGCTATGCTATTTTAATAGTAGAATAGCTTTTTTTATTTTATTTCTCTTTTTTTGAAGGTAACAGTAACAACTTGATAATATTTAGAATTTGATTATCGTAAAATGATATTTAAATGATGAATATAGGGAGTATCTACTATAGAGGGTACTATAATCATAAGAAGTATATTTGATATCTTTATTTATGCTGTTGATTATTTCTGAAAAATTATTAGTTAGAACATTATTATACATTGTATTTTACTCTGTCTTTTATATTTCTTGAATGTTTTTTAATAGCCTTTAATATATAAGTTAAAGATGATTAGCGTAAATTTAAGGCTTGAATCCATCAGAATTACTATTATTAGAACTCTAAAAAAAAACTCTTATATAACTGAAAATCTTGATTAATTATGTAATTGAGGATATTATGTTCTATGTTGTTAGATTTAAAGTTTTGTATAGCTCTTTATCTTTTTTTTTAATACTGTTCATAAATAAAATCTTATATTTACTAGAATTTTTATTTACTAATTGAATAATTATATATATATCAATAATTATCTTCATAATTGTAAATAATACTCTGATTGAAGTCTCTGCTTAAGAGTTTTGTGAACGTATGCAACTTAAATTTAAAATATATAGAATCGCTATTTTAAAAAATTAACTTAATTAATAATTCTAAAGGAGGCTATTTCCCTAATTTTTCTTCTAAGTAAGTGATAATAGATATCGATTATTAATTGATTTATAAAATAAAAAATAAGTTTTATTAATTGAATAAATAAAAAATAAATTTTTATGTTTAAGAGTTTACATAAACTAAATTTCACCTATGTATATAGGAATAATAAGTATTTATAGATAGACTTATTTTATAAATATAATATATCTATTATATAAAAATATTATAAGAGTATTAAAAAAACGCGGGGTTGTTTTATTGAAAGGGTTATTATTGTATATTATAATGAACCTGGTCGTTTCTATATAAAATACAAAAAAATAAAAAAAAATATAAATTAAAGGAGAAGTAACATGAATAAAAAGAAATATATTTCAGTGTTTGCAGGTTCCATATTATTATTCAATGGAGTTTTTGTTTCATTAAATGTTCCTAATTTAACAACTAACTCGATAGTAGTAGCAGCCGAAGATGAACCACCTGCTGACGAGGAAATTCCAGATGCTGAACAGCTAGGATATCAAAAACAGCTTAAAAAATTACTTGATGAAGCTGACGGATATATTAATGATAATGATCATGAGAGTTTTGATCCATTCTTTGAAGAAGAAGCTGAGACTCTTAGAAATTTAGTGACTTCTATTAAAGATGAATATAAGGTTCAAAAGAATATATTAATTAATCGTTATAATAAAGTTTTAGAATTTGCTGGAAGATCATCTGAAAAAGTTCCACTAGTAGGAGGAGAAGAAAATAAACCTACCCCACCGGCAGTGACAGAAGTAGAAAAAGAATTCACAGAAACACGACCAATTCCATTCGAAACTGTTAAACAAGACGATGCAACTTTAGACAAAGGTGTAGAGAAAGAAAAAACAGCAGGAGTAGAAGGAGTAAAAACCATCACTTACAAAGCTAAATTCAAAGAAAATAAAGAAGTAGCGAATACTAGAACGAAAGTAAAAGAAGAAGTAACGAAACAACCAGTAAACAAAGTAGTCCTAGTAGGAACAAAACCAGTGGTGACAGAAGTAGAAAAAGAATTCACAGAAACAC
>NZ_JBSMTL010000009.1:0-74302 GCF_054054385.1 Gemella taiwanensis | reverse complement strand
ATAATGTGACGTTTATAAATAAATATAATAAACCAACCCCAGAAAAACCTGTAGATCCAAAAGATCCAAAAGATCCAAAAGATCTAAAACCTAAGAAACCATTACCAAATACAGGAGCTACTGATTCACCAGTATTACCAGGTCTTTTAGGATTTGCACTTATGGCAGTATCTTCATTCTTATACCGTGCTAAAAATAATAACTAATAAACAAAAAAGAGAGAATAAAAGTTCTCTCTTTTTTTAGGTTAAATAAAAATATAGAGGCTAAACCTATAAAAATGATTTATTATTGACTTGAAGTAAAAAATTTGATAAAATATGAATGAACATAAAAATAAATTCATTCAAAAAAAGAAAGGGGGGAAGAAATTGGATAAAAAACAATTATTAAAGCAAGCTGCTTATAATGTTTTTTCTAATAAAGGCTATAAAGCAACAGTAATTTCAGAAGTTGCCAAACAAGCTGGTATGGCAGTAGGTTCTTTCTATAATTACTATGAAAGTAAAGAAGAAATTTTTCTAGATGTTTATATAGAGGAAAATAATCGTATTCGACAAGTTATAATGAATGATATTGATTGGGAAGGGGATGTGGTTGAACTTATAGGTCAACTTTTTGGACAATCAAGAAGTTTGATTTCATCTAATAAAATTTTAGCAGAATGGTATAATCCTGCTATTTCTAATGAGTTGCATAGCTATTATTCTTCAGAAGAAGGTAAAGCTTCAAATCCATTCCATCAGTTTTTAATAGAAACCTTTACTAAACGTATGATGATGGAGGGGTACTCTCAAGAAAAAATCCAAGAGGTTTTAGAAGTTTATCATCTTTTTTACTATATAGATATGAATATTACAGAAAAAGATATACCCAACGTTAATCAGACAATAGAAACACTAGCAACTTATTTTGTAAAAGGATTATTTAAATAAAGAATGACAATTCTTTATTTTTTAAACATATATGAATGAATAACAAATAATATTCATTCATATTTATAAAAATAATATATTTACAACTATATAAAAGTATTTTATTAACTATAAAACTGTTCTTGATTTAGCTTTATAATTTTTTAAAAAAAGATAAACGCATATATTATTAACTATAAAATTTTTGAAAGAGGAAGAAAATGAAAAGAGGTAAAAAAATGTTAACTATTATTCTTATTACAACAGTGGCTCTAGGGCTAACAACGTGGGGAGTATTTGCGTTTCTTGGCCGCAGTCAAACTTTATCGGTCAAATCAATAGAAAATGATAGTGATGATCTATATGTTGTTCGATTGGAAAAACCAGATAATATGACTTGGGAACCAGGTTCTTATGTGAAAATCACCATACCTGAAGTAAAGGATAGCAAGCAAAATAACAGATGGCTTACTATTGCATCTAATCCTGAAGAAAAAGAGATTATGATTTTAACACATAATAGAGGAAGTGTTTATAAGAAAAACTTGACTAGCTTGCAGGTGGGAGCGAAAGTTGAGGTGAGTTGGTTAGGTGGAAACTTAGAGATTGCAGATAATCAAGAACCTATTATTTGTTTTGCATCTGATGTTGGCGTTGCAGCAATGAGACCGATTGTTAAAGAATGGAACTCTAAACGTACAATTATACTTAACCATCTAGATAAAAGGGTAAATATTTTTAATAACGAACTGATAGAGTTATCAAGTAAAGGAAAAGACTTTATTTATGAAACTAGTGAGAGTATAGAACAAAGTCAAGAAAAACTAAAAAAAGCAGTGGGTATATACGGGAACAATGCTATATATTTATTATCAGGTCAACCTGATGATGTTAAAACTATGGAAAATTTTTTAGAAAATAACGGAATAAATAAGAAAAAAATAAAAACAGACAGTTTCAGAGGTCTGAAGTAAAGATTATAAAAAACTCCCGAAAACTTGTATATTGAGTTTTCGGGAGTTTAATATATTTAAAATATAGATTCTATTTTATTTAAAAATAGAAGTTTTAAAGCTATTTGTTTGTTGAAGAAGTTTTTTGTATAGTTTTTCTTTAAGTGCAACAGTGTTGTCAGATTTAACTGATCCATTTTTAAGAGTAGCTTTATCTTTTTCAACAGCTGCAGCAAATGCATTCTTCAAGTCTTCATAACTACTGTATGTAGTACCGTCGATTGTAACAGGGTTAAATCCTGATTTAGCTTTATCCACAACTTCTTTGAAGTATGCTTTCTTCCAAGCTTCTAGAGAAGTGAATTTACCATCAGAAATTTTCTTGATGATGAAGTCATCACCTAAAGTAGCGTTACCAGCTTTTTTAGATTCAGCTTTTAACATATTTGAAGCGTAGTTTAGGAATCCTTTTTCGTATCCATAGTAACCCCAAATTCTGAATGTGTTATGTTTGAATGACATTGCTCCTGGAGCACCTTCACTTGTGTTACCTCCGTAGATACCTGCAGTTATAGGTACAGTTACGTAGGCAGTTCCAAATCCAGTTGGATCGTATGTATTATTACCTGGACCGTGTTTAGTCATGAAGTTGTGATCTACTAAGTCGTCAACAGAGTTTAATGCATAACCTTTTTCTTCTTCGTTAAGATTTCTAACTTCATCGTATTGGTTCTTTGTATTAGCTCCACGTAATTTCTTAGCAACTTTCTTGAACCAAGCGTTGTTTAATTCTTTGCTTCCTTTACCAAGTACGGCTTCTCCTTCAAGGTAATCAAGAAGCATTAGAGTATCGTTGAAACCTTTCATGTAATGATCGATTTCTGCACGAGATGCAAGATCGTTTGGATTAGTGTTATACCATTGGTTTCCGTCGTTTGGACGTTCGTATGCCATGTTTAATCCAAGTGCTTTAAAGTCACCGTTTGGACTTGTTTCAGCAGGAGATTGTAACATACCTTGTGCGAATGCTTCTAAGTCAGTTCCTTCACGGTGTCTTGAACCACCTAAGTAAACCATACGGTCATTTACGTGAGTAGTTTCGTGAGTGAATGCAGAGATACCGAAGTCACTAATCATACTAGTAACCATGAAGAATACTGAATCATCTTTGTAAGGGTTACCGTAAACACGAGCTACTGCTCCCATACGCCAGTCAGTTGCGTGATAACGACCTGTTGGTCCATATAGTTCGCGAACTGGAGCAATGTCTTTACCGCTGTTAGTGTGACCGTATTTGTCAGTACCTTCTGGATAGTTTTGGTTATCTAGTACTGGTGTTGGTACCATGTTATTGCTCTTAAGTAGTTGATTACGAACTTTATCTAATGATAGACGAGACCAGAAGTCTAGGTAATTTTGTTGAGCTTTTGCTACTTTATCGATTTCTTTCTTGAATGCTTCACGTTCTGCTTCAGTATTCTTACCATATTTTTCAAATGAACTGTAAGCCATAGTATTATACGTTGAGATTAAGAACATATGAGCATCTTTTAAGTTTAATAGTGGAAGGATCATCTTACCGTGAACATCATTATTTAATCCTTCATAAGCTCTGTGTTTCTTATCTGCGAATTCAGGTGTTGTTGTTTTCGGTTCGACAACATATACATTATCTTTAGTTGCTTTTATGAACCAATCGTTTAAGTCAGTATCACTTGTGAATAGACGCATGTTATAGTCTAAGAAACTGTTTAACTCACCTATACCAATAGTTCCACCGATAGTTTCGCGATAAGCTTCTAAAGTTCTATCACCTTTAATGTTACTTTCTTTAGAACCAACTTTAATCAAGAAGTCTAAGACGTTAACGTTCTTACCGTAGAAGTCAGGTTTGAATAACATTAACTCTTTAATGTTAAAGTCATCGAATTTAACACCGTAGTAACGGTTTAGGTAAGCTAATCCAAGAAGAACTGCAGCCTTATTGTCATCAATTTTCTTAATTAATGCACGTTTAGCAGCTTTATCAGTGTTAAGTTGATGATCTTCATTTTGAACTAACTTAGTAACGAATTTGTTAAGGTTATCTTTAACGTACTTGAAGCTTTCTTCTAAGTAAAGATCCTTAATTGCATTTACTTTGTTACCACCTGTTCTTCCTAAGTGTTGATAAATAGGGTCAGATTGTAATTCTATTGGACTTAATTTGCTTTCAATAGCACTGATTAAATCGCTACGCTCTTTATCAACGATGTTAGGAGTGTAAACTATTTCTCCAAGTTCAGCGATGCTATATTCTTTAACTTGTTTCACTTGAGATTCTTTAGGTGAGATGTTAAAGATTTCTTTTGTCTTATCAGCGTAGTGGACGATGATGCGGTTGGCATCACCAAGTTCAGTTACGAATTCATTATCTTTCATTGCAGTAACAGATAATACCGCTGTAGTTAATAATTTAGAACCAGCTGGAATCTTGTTACCTTGGTTAACAATCCACTCTTTATTGTAGAATGGTTGAAGTTTTTCAATGTTACGGTAAGCAAGTTCGCGCTCAGCGTTGTAGTCTTCTGTATCTTTATAAGTGTCAGCTTTTGGTTTAATGTTGTTAAGAGTATTAACTACTGGTTCGTTAATTGCATATTCATGAGCAGTGATTCCCATTTTAGCGAATTTTTCTAATGCTTGAGCTTCTGTAATACCTTTAATTTGTTTAGATTTGTTGTATGAAGATAATCCTGTAGCTACATCAGTTACATAAAAGTTATTCTTGAAGTTATCGAATCCGAAGTATGAATCTCCAGTGTCAACTGAACTTGCTCCATACATGATTTCTCCGTTTGTAACTTTCATCATACTAACGTTGTTTTCAACCCATCCCCAGTCATAGTTTTCGTGGATTAAACCACCACTTTGACCGTGGTTTTTAAGTGTCATAGTACCTTTAACAAATGAATTTGTTAATCTACCACGTTGTTTGAAATCGTTAGGGTTTCCACCGTGGTTAACTTTAGCGACAAGTCCACCGAATTTAGAGTTGTTACCTACAATATCACCATCGAAATAGACGCTATCTGTATTACTTCTCCAGCTTTCACTTACAAGTCCTCCAGACCACCAAGATTTATCCCCAAGGCTGTTAATCTTCCCGATAAATGCAACGTTACGCATATTTGATTCATCAAGTTTGTTAACCATACCGGTAACATCGTTGTTACCTACAACATTACCTGTTACCTTAATATTTTCGATATTTGAGTTTTTGAACATTTCACCAAGAGGTGCAACTTTATTTTCTCCAGGTAAATTAATATCTACATTACCTAAGTTAATATCATGAACATGGGCATTTTCGACTCTACCAAATAGAGGGCGTGCTAAGTTGTGGATAGTAAATCTACCACCATCATTACTTAGTAGTTTACCTTTGAATGTTGTAGTTACATAAGATTTTCCGTTAGGTTTTACGTTTGCTGCATTAAGATCTGCACCAAGTTTAAACTCTCCAGTAGGGTTAGCTTGTATGTCTTTTACAAGTTCGTTGAAGTTATAGTAAACATTACCTTCTTTTAATTTTTGTTTTTCGAAGTAATGAACGTACTCATTTGCTAATTTAGAAGAATCTGTGTGTTGAACTAAATCAGGAGCTGTTGCAGTAACTTTGTATAAAGTTTTTCCATCTTTAACTACTTCTTCAATCTTATCAACAGAAAGTCTTGTTACTTTATTATCGTGAGTTGTAACTCGTAGGTAAAGTGGAGCAACATTTGCTGGTTTTTCTGAAAGTAGACTGATGTCCGTTTCAGCCCCCGCATCATCAACACTTATTAAACTTGTTTCTTTAATATTTTTAATTTCAACTTTTTTAAGATCTAATTGAATTGGTTGATCAGCTAATGTTTCAGTTTCTTCACCATTACCTCTATCGTAAACCATAGTAGTAGATAGAGTGTATTCTTGATAGTATTTCAGATTATCTAATAAAGCATTTAGATTATCTTCTGTTAGATTTACAGTCTTAACAACTTGTCCATCTTTTTTCAGAGTAGCTGTGATTGATTTGATTTTTGTCTTAGTTGGATTTTCCAGAGAATACTTAGCAACTACTTCTTTATCTAATACTTTTTTGTCAGTATCTACGAATTTTAGTATTGGTTTCTCAGTTAATGGAACTAAGTTTTTGATAGCTTCTTCTAATTTTTCAGTAGCTGCATTTACTTTGCTTTGAGTAGTAGCTTCAACTGCATTTATAAGGTTTGCTGCTGCAAGTGCTTCCTCTAAAGCTTTCAATGTTTGAGTAGTGTATTCTTCTTTACGTTTGTTTTTAGCTGTGTTAATAGCAGTTTGTAATGCAGTTTTATCTACAGCAAGAGCTTTAATAGCATCTTGAAGAGCTTTAGTAGCGGTATCTATTTCACTTTGTTTAGGAAGTGGAGTAGTTTGGTTGTTGATTTCTTTAGCTTTAATTTCAGCATTTTTGAATTCATTCCAAGTTGTAGGGCTATAGTTAGCTTCTTGTTTAGTGGCTGCATCTTTTATTTGTGATTGTAATTTTGTTTTGTCAACATTAAGAGCGTCGATAGCGGCTTTAAGTTTTTTAGCTGCCTCATCGATTTGAGCTTGAGTAGCAGTAGCATTGTCTTCTACTGCTTGAGCAGCTTTTTTCGCTTCTTCTAATGCAGACCAAGTTGCAGGGCTGAAGTCTGTAGAGACTTTAGAGTTAGCATCTGCTAGTTGTTTTTCAAGTTCAGTCTTATTTGTGTTTAATCCTGCGATAGCGGCTTTAAGTTTTTCGTTAATGTGATCAACTTCGCTTTGTTTTGCTGCAGGGTTGTTTGTAACTTTTTCAGCTTCAGCTAATACAGATTGAAGGTTTGTCCAAGATGCATCACTGTAGTGTTCTTTAGTTTTTGATTTTGCATCAGCGATAGTTTTGTTTAAGTCTGTTTTGTCGACATTAAGAGCATCGATAGCAGCTTTAAGTTTCGCTGTTTCACTGTCTACTTCAGGTTGTTTAACACTATCAGAAGAGTAGACGTTTTGTGCAGCTTCTAAAATTGGTTTAAGAGCGTTGTAGCTTGCAGCTGAATAATCAGCAGGAACAAGTGCAAGAGCTCTATCGATTTGAGCTTTTAGTGCTGTTTTGTCAACTTTTTCCTCGGGTTTTGGAGTTTCCGGCTGAGGAGTAGGTTTAATTTCCACAGGTTTTGGAGTTTCCGGTTGAGGAGTAGGTTTAGTTTCCACAGGTTTTGGAGTTTCCGGTTGAGGAGTAGGTTTAGTTTCCACAGGTTTTGGAGTTTCCGGTTGAGGAGTGACTTCTTCCTTAGTTCCAATGGCGATAACCTTGTTTACAGGTTGTTTTGTAATTGAAGTTTTGATAACTTTTCTAGATTGTTTACCATTAACAGTAGTTACTTCGCTGAATACGATTTGTTCACCGCTAACTCCTTCTTGAACAACTTTAGTTTGTCCTTTAGGTAAAGTAGCATCAGGTTGCTTGATAGTTTGGAAAGGAACAACTTCAGTAGTAGATTTAAGTTCAGGTTTGTTTTCAACTGTAACTTTAGGTGTTTCCTCGGTAGGTGTCTTGTGATCTACTGTAGGTGTTGGAGTTGGTTGTGTTGGTTTTGGAAGAACTTTTTGTTCAGCTTGAGGTAAAGCACCTAAATCGCTAAGAGTAAAGTATCCAACATAGCGATAGCCATCGATGTTGATTACACCGTTCGCAAGCTCTGCAGAATTAGCTACTGTTGTTTGTGTGTTGTATTGCACTAATTCTTTGTTTTCGAAGGCGAATGATTGGTAAGGCATAACGATGCTTTGTCCCATAGCCCCGATTAACACAACGCTAAGAACTTTGTTTCTGTGTTTTTTCGACATTAAAAGAACTACTAATATTGCAGTACCGATTCCAAGTCCTGCTACAGGAAGTGAACTTTGTCCAGTATTTGGTAATGATTTTAATTCTGTAGGTTTAGCAGAAGTTTGTGCTTCTTTTTTATAAACCATGTAGTATGTTTCGTTGTTTTTTACATCGTTCGGAATACTTCTTTTAATTAAAGTTTTCTCAGCTTCGGTCAATTCATTTTCAGCTAGATAAGTATATTTAACACTTGTGTTGTTTTCGTTGGCAAGTACTTCGCTTGGTGCATGACTTCCAAAAAATAAAGCCCCGATAACGACCGGTGCTGCACCAAGAGATAATTTTCTAATTGAAAACTTTAAAATTTTATTATTATTTTTATTTTTCAATCGCATGAAATTATTTTCTCCTATATATTTTTTAGTTACCTCTTAATTTTATCAAAAAACCAAGTTTAAAGCAATTAATAGAGCTTGAAAAATAGTGTGTAAAGTTCATTAATTTTATATTTCTATAACAATTTCAGTATAAAAATATTAGATTCTCACATGATAATAAAACAAATATAACACCAAAAAACAACTGTACTAGTACTGCGGAACAATAACTAGTAAAATATAAATATAATTAATTTTATTTTTTAAGAAATTATTTAGGAAAGATATCTTTTGTAGATATTGTTATGGAAAGGTTAGGTTGAAGTAAGTTTGTTTTACGTTGGAAATTTTATAATAGTAATTTAGTTTAATTAGTTTCAGGATTGTTGAAATAGTTGCAAGGATAAAGAATCTATGATATAATATTTACATAAGTTGTATTAGTACAGTTTAAAATATGTAAACTTTTGAATAAATTTTTAAAATAAAATCAGAAAGGACGATTTTTATGGGTAAGGATACAACCAAGAAAAAGAAAATCAAACAAAATTCAGTGGTAAAAAAAGCAATAAGCCTAGAGACATTTGTCTTCCTAGCTATATTTTTCCTAATATTTGGTCTAATGGCTAGAAAAATGGGAACACCACTTATGTTTAAAACGATGATGGCAACAGCTCATGATTTACTGCTTAATACAGTATTTTTCATTATGGCAATGGCCGTTATCGCAGGTGCTATTAGTGCGCTTCTATCAGAATTTGGTGCAATAGCATTAATTAACAAGATTTTTGCACCTCTTATGAAACCACTTTGGGGAATGCCTGGAGCGAGTGTTACAGGTGCGGTAGCTACATATCTATCAGATAACCCAGCTATTATTCCATTTGCGAAAGATAAAAGATTTACCTCTTTCTTTAAAAAATATCAAGTGCCAGCCCTATGTAACTTAGGAACAGCTTTTGGTATGGGACTTATCGTAACGATGTTTATGATGGGACAAGGAGAAGGATTCATCAAAGCAGCGATCATCGGTAATGTTGGAGCAATCCTAGGTAGTATTATAAGTGTTCGTTTAATGTTAATAGAGACTAGAAAATACTATGGTGAAGAAGCAGAAGAGCCAGCGATTGAATTAGCTGAAGGTGATGATAGACCGGATAAAGTAAGAATAGTACGTGATGGAAATATGTTCCAGCGAGTGCTAGATACTGTTTTAGAAGGTGGTAAAACAGGGGTTGAAATGGGTCTAGCAATCATTCCAGGGGTGCTTATAGTATGTACTTTCGTAATGATGTTAACATTCAAAATGCCAGCTGGAGGATATACAGGTGCGGCATATGAAGGTGTTGGATTCTTACCTTGGTTAGGAGAGAAACTAACATTCATTCTAGAACCGCTATTTGGATTCCATTCTGCAGAAGCAATTGCCTTCCCAATTACAGCCTTAGGAGCAGTAGGAGGAGCAATCTCATTAGTACCAGAATTCTTGAAGAATGGATTAATTGGAGCGAATGATATTGCGGTATTCACAGCGATGGGTATGTGTTGGAGTGGATACTTAAGTACTCACATCGGTATGATGGATGCTCTTGGAGTGCGTAAATTATCTTCAAAAGCGATTGTATCACATACAATAGGTGGTCTAGCAGCGGGAGTTATAGCTCACTACTTATTCGTATTGTTAGGGTAGTAAATAAAAAATAACAGATTGAATTAAGAAGGCGTAACATTTTTGGTTGCGTCTTTTTTATATCTAAAATAAATTATGTGATTTAAGGAGTATATTTAGCGGTTAAGTTTATGATTATAGTTGCGAAAATATACTAAGTTTGCTATAGTATAGTTGATTATAAAATTAAGAATTTATGGAGAAAAATAATGAAGAAAGAGAATTTTAAAAAAAGACAGAATTTCTCAATAAGGAAGTATAAGATGGGAGCTTGTTCAGTATTATTAGGAACAAGTTTGTTTTTATCTTTAAATTATACAGATGAAGTAAAAGCGGCAGAAGTGCAAGAGGTTACCACTCACGCGGTAGATAAGGATAGTTTATCAGAACAAATAAAAAATCAATTGAAAGTTTTTGAAGAAAATAAAATAGCAGTAGAAGAAGGGAAAGAATATTATTTTGTTTATAGAAAAAATAATTTATTACCGAATACTGGTGATATTCCAACAGGAACGTTAGCTCTAGGTGGAGTGTTGTTGGTGGTGTGTTTAACGTTGATTAAAAAGAAAAAAGGAAAATCGATCTTTTTAGTTAGTATGTTAACTGTTAGTGGTAATTTAAGTCAAGTGATGGCTTTTGAAGATTTTAAAGAAATCCAACCAGTGATGATAAAAACTTCGATAGGTGGAATGTTACCAAGTCCAGAGGAAATACCTGGGTATAGTTTTACAGGTTACTATTTTGAAATAGGGAAAACATATACAAACAAAAGTAGTTCTATCAAGATAGGAAAACAAGGAGAGTTTACTCCTGGAGTAGTAGAGGAAAAAACAGGTGTAGAGGAGAAAGTTGTAGTAAGTGAGAAAGGAGAACCATTAGTACAGCCTGAGAATCCGATAGGTGTAGTAAGCGAGAAAGGCGAACCCTTAGTACAACCCGAGAACCCAGAAGCAGTAATAAGTGAGAAAGGAGAACCATTAGTACAACCTGAGAATCCAGAAGCAGTAATAAGTGAGAAAGGAGAACCATTAGTACAGCCTGAGAGTCCGATAGGTGTAGTAAGAGAGAAAGGAGAACCTTTAGTGCAACCTGAGAATCCAGAGTTAGAGATAAAACCAACTCCGGAACAACCGATACCAGATGTAAAGCCAGTGCCAGATGAAAAACCAATTCCAGACGAAAAACCAGTACCAGAGGAAGAGGATAAAGTAGACGTAAAGCCGACTATACCAAATCCAATAACTACCGAAAAAGAACTAGACTATAAAACAATTTATAAAGCATCGTCAGATCTAAATTATAATGGGAAACAAGAAGAAACACCAGGGGAAAAAGGTAAGGAAGTGACTACTACTTCATATACTCTTGATAAATCTACTGGAAAAATAGTAGAAAATATTTCTACAAAAATAGAAAAACAACCAGTAAATAGAATTGTTAAAGTTGGTAATGTTGAGAAAATAGTAAAACCTATAGAAATCACTGAATTGAAAAAAGACGATTCTGAGCTTCCGAAAGGAAAAGAAGTTATTAAAGAAGTAGGAGAAGAAGGTGAAATAACAACGACTAAAACTTATGAAGTTAATCCTGAAACTGGAAAATTAACTAATTCAACAGAAAAAACTGAAACAACTAGAGCTATGCGACAAAAAGTAATCTTAGTTGGAACTAAAGAAAACAAACCGCATTTACTACCAGTTAATAGCGAATTAGAAAATGCAGTGAATGTAACAGAAGCTAGTTCTAGAATGAAAACTATAAATTTATTAACGGATGAAAAATTAAAATCACAACTAACGCCATCAGATACAGAAATAAATCGAGATTTATACTTGAAACGAAAAGAACTACAAAAAACTAATCCAGCTATAACTGATGCAGAAGTAAAAGAAGTTTTACGAAAAGAGTATCTAGAAAAATTATCAATTAAAGAAACGTTAGAAGAGACTAAAACAGATTTAGATGCTAGGTTGAAAAAAGTTGCGGCGCACACGTTGAGCATTATTGGAGACACTCCACAAAATAGAGAAAAAGTAAAACGTGATATTGAAGATAATAAAGAGAAAATACTATTAGGATTATCATATATAAATAGATTTTATAATATTGATTTTGGTGATACTAATATTCGTGATATATTAGCGTATAACCCAAGTTCGTTTGGTAAGAAAAATGTTACTTCTCTAGAATGGTTAAAACATCTTGGATCTATGAGCTATGATGAACTGAAACTTACTAATAGTCCAAAAACATTTGAGAAATATTTCGAGAAAATCACAGACAAACCAACATTATTAGAATTCTTAGATTACAATAGAACTACATTTACTAATATGGATGGGGACACGTGGTTGAAGAAAGCTAGTCGAGCTATTGTAGTTGAAAAAACTTCGAAACAAAAATCTGATGAAAAGGTCGGGTTATATACTAAATTAACTACTGATCCTGAAAAGTATGGAGCTGAAGGACTTCAAATAAATAATAGAAAACAACAAAATATTGCTACATTGTTAGGTTTGGTGAACATTAAAGAACCAAGCGTGTATGCTATAACTAATATAGCGACGGTAACCTACGGAAACATCGGAACATATATGGATACTTCTTTAGAGAAAACAAATAAAGCTAAGTACACCGAAGATCTTAATAAGGTTAAAGAATTGATAGAACTAACAGCGACAAGACAAGCTAATTATGTTGATACTTTATATAGAATAACAAAAGCAGAAAATCGCTCGAAACTAATTACCAATAGAGTGATTGTAGATACGATGAAAAAATATACGCCTAATGAGTTTGCTGGAATAGCGACAACATGGTCTAAAGAATCAGGACCAACAGCAGATAAAGGGGTTAAAGATTTCATGACTCCTCTAGGGCTGTACTCACCATCACAAATTGTAGGTGCAGAAGCAAACGGTGTGGGTGTACGTTACTTCATAGATAGAGTTCTAGATGATAGGGGATCAGCGACTTATTCTCATGAAATGACGCATTTGTTAGATAGAACGGTATTATTCAATAATCATGGTCGTCGAGATGGTACAGCTGCGGAATTTTATGCTCGAGGAATCTTCGAAAATTCGTATACACCAGAAAAAGATACATATTTCAACTTAAACTTCGTTTATGATGAAAGTAATAAGAATGGATTTTATAATAAAAAACCAGATAGATTTAAGACGGATGCAGATTTGAAATCTTATATGCATGGAAGTTTTGATGTACTATATAGTTTAGATTATCTAGAAGCGGAAGCGACAAGTAAGCTTTCAGTAGAAGATAAAACTAAATACTTCAAAAAAATAACGCCGATAAAAACAACAGGGGTGAGAACACCTGTAACATATGCAAATCCAGCAGTTCAAGCTACGCATAATAGTGAAAGAATCTCAGAAATCACTTTAGATGAAGCAAGAAAGCTATCGGATATCAATAGTCTAATTGACAATAACATTCTTGTGAATCGTTATATTATAAATGGATTTAATGGCAAAGGTGATGTAAAAGCTAATGGATATTATTTTGTAGATATGTTTGATACGATTTTCGGAGTTAGTGAAAATGATAAAGGTATGAGTGGGGATATTACATTCAGAAAACAAGCCTTTGAACTTATGGGAGCCTTAGGCTATTATGAAGGATTTGTACCTTATGTATCGAATCAATATAAAAACCAAGCTGAAGCAGCAGGTAAACCGTTATCTGATAAATATATTTTCGAAAAAATCTTAGGAAAATCATATGTAGCCTTCAAAAAAGATCAAATTAATGAACGTGTTGCAAAATTAGATAGGTTGAAATCTATTACGATAAATTACAACGGAAGAGAAGAAGTAATAAACAGCCCAGCGAAACTAAAACAGCTTATGGAGCAGGCTGTTCGTGATGAAGTAGCTCAAATAAAAGCAGGAAACACAACAGCGGCGAAACTTTCGTATATAGAAACTCCAGTACAAAAACTTAAAAAAGAAATATACAAAGCATACTTAAAACAATCACAAGACTTTACAGAGTCTATTTATAAAAATTAAAGAAAATAGCCAGGAAGGTGGATTTAAAATTTATCTTCTTGGCTAATTTGTTATTTAAAAAATAAGTGTATGTTTAAGTGAATTTCTTAATATTTTATCTTTATTCTGAGGTTATAAAGTATTGTTTATGAGAATTTGATTATTTATTGAACATCTTCTTTTAGTAGAGTATAATTAAACTATAAATAGTTTTTATTTAGATAAATATACAAAAGGGGAAATCTCTTATGGAAAGATTCAAGAGTGTTAATTTTTATTATACCTTAGGTATAATGTTGATTATTTCGTTAGTAGCAAAATATCTTGCTCAAGTACCTGCATTAAAATTGTTTGGACATTTGGTAATAGCACTTGTTATCGGTATGTCATTGCAAGCGTCAAAAGGATTAAAAGAGCAGGTTAAGGCAGATATTCCGTTTATAAGTAATAAATTTTTACGGCTTGGAATAATTTTATTAGGATTCAAGTTAGCGTTAGATAGACTTCTATCAGAAGGTAAAAAGACGTTGATTGTAGCGTTCTTTATCGTGTTATTCATGGTAACTTTAACTTACTTTATGTGTCGAGCTTTTAAAGTGGATCATGAACTTTCATTGCTTTCTTCATGTGGTTGCGGTATTTGTGGTGCTGCGGCAGTTATGGGGGTAAGTGGACAACTTCGAGCGAAAACAGATAACAGCGTTCTTGCGGTTGCGGTTGTTGCGATACTAGGTACAGTATTTACTTTAATAGAAGTAACCTTACAACCATACCTGGGGCTTGATACTTACAACTACGGAGTATTTACAGGAGGGAGCCTTCATGAAATAGCTCACGCAGTTGCGGCTGGAGGAGCAGGTGGACAAGTGGCGCTTGATGCTGCAATTCTTACTAAATTATCACGTGTTCTTATGCTTATTGTTGTTGCAGGTATACTGATTGTAGTTAATAAGAAGACTCAAGATGAAACAAAAGGAAAAGTTCCAATGCCGTACTTTATTCTAGGTTTTATCTTTATGAGTATTTTAGGAAGTTATGTTACTTTCTTAAAACCGTTAGCTCCATTTTTTGTAGATGCTGCATATGTATTTTTAGGTATGGCGATGGCAGCTTTAGGGATGAGTGTTAACTTCAAAGTTATTAAAGAACGTGGTGTAAGAGTATTTACAGCGTGTTTATTATCGTCTGTTATTTTAATGGTAGTTTGTTACTTTGTAGCTAGATTTATCTTTTAGTAGTAGATTAAAGAAGGTTTAAGAAATAATAAAAATATATAGAGGAGAAAAATTATGACGATTACAAAATTATTAGGGATAAAGTATCCGGTATTTCAAGGGGCTATGGCTCAAATAGCTAGATATGAACTTGTTTCAGCGGTATCGAATGCAGGGGCGTTAGGTATTTTAGCTTCAGGAGGAGTAAGTCCAGAAGAACTTCGTAAAGAAATTCAGCAATGTAAAATACTTACAGATAAACCTTTCGGTGTTAACCTTATGCTTATGATGCACAATATTGATGAAATAATAGATGTTGTTATCGAAGAAGGTGTAAAAATTGTCACAACAGGAGCGGGTACTCCGAGAAAATACATGCCACGTTTAAAAGAAGCAGGAATAAAAGTAATTCCTGTAATTCCTTCGGTAAAAGCTGCGGTGAAAATGGAAGAATTAGGTTGTGACGCGGTTGTTGTAGAAGGTATGGAAGCAGGAGGACACGTGGGAACTAGTACTACGATGGCACTGTTGCCACAGGTGACAAGTGCTGTAAATATTCCGGTTATTGCAGCTGGAGGGATTGCGGATGGTCGTGGAATGGCAGCTGCATATTGTTTAGGAGCAAGTGGAGTCCAGATGGGAACTGTATTCTTAGCTTCTGAAGAGTGTCCAATCTCTACAGAGTATAAAAACATAATCTTAGAAGCGGTTGACACATCAACTACGCTAACAGGAGAAAAATTCAGAGCACCTGTCCGAGGTATTAAAAATGAACTTACGAAAAGATATCATGAATTGGAAGGAAAATCTTCAACACTTATGGAATTAGAAGAATTGACACTAGGTTCATTAAGAAGAGCGGTTTATGATGGAGATGTTGAAAATGGTTCTGTTATGGCAGGGCAAATCGCAGGGTTAGTAAGTGAACTTCGACCAGTTAAAACTATAATAGAAGAAACTGTAGAAGAAGCAAGAGAAGTTTTGAGAAAAACAGAAATATAGAATATAACTTAAACCTTAGGTAATAAAAAATCTAAGGTTTATTTTGGTGAAAGGCAGTGTAGCTGAAAAGGAAGCGTAATGTAAAATATAGTGTAGAATTAACATTTATTTGAATTCCTAAAGGTTGTAAAATTACAGAGAATAACCATATTTCAATTGACTATAGTTACTCTTTATTATATTATAGTTATATAATTTATCTTTATTACAATAGGAGGGTTTTATGATAGACCAAAGACGTAAACATGTTACTTATGGTTCTTCTTTTAAAGACTTCTTTAAAGGTTTCGTGGACTTCACAGGTTATACATCTGTATCTGGACACTGGTTTCCTGTAGGGAGTATTTTAGGAGGACTTATCTTACTAACAGTTATAGTATTCCAAGGTATGTTTTCTTCACTTACTAGTATTGGTAGAAAATCAAGCCGCAGCTCAGATTACCTACTTAGTGGAGGAGCGTTAAGTGATGGAGTATCTACTCTTCAAACAGGATTAGCATTCGGAATATTTATTATTATAGCTGGACTTATTTTAATTTTACCTCTAACTGCAAGTTTTACAAGAAGGCTACGTGATGTAGGTTTTGCAACATGGGGAATTGTTATTTTAATAGCTTTATATTACATTTTAAGTTATTTCTCAGTGTATTTATTAACTCCGGTTTATGCTATTGTATTCTTCTTTGTGTTAATGTCACTACCGTCAAATGCGGTAGAAACTAACTCAAACAATGAGTTTGCTAGATTTTTCTTAAGACAAACACCGCAAGCTCAACAATACTATAGCCAATTTGCAAATCCATTTGGACAACCAGTTCAATATGATCAATTCGGTAATCCAATTCCGAATCAACCACAATTTAATAATGGTATGAATCAAGGATTCCAAGGACAAGCACCACAAGGATTCAATCCAAACGCACCACAAGGACGCCCGCAACAAGGCTTCCAAGGACAAACACCACAAGGATTCAATCCAAATGCACCACAAGGACACCCACAACAAGGCTTCCAAGGACAAGTACCACAAGGATTTAATCCGAATGCACCACAAGGACGTCCACAACAAGGATTCCAAGGGCAAGCGCCACAAGGATTCAATCCAAACGCGCAACACGGAGGACAACCACAAGGGTTCAATCCAAACGCGCAATACGGAGGACAACCACAAGGGTTCAATCCAAACGCGCAACATGGAGGACAACCACAAGGATTCAATCCAAATGCGCAACATGGAGGACAACCACAAGGGTTCAATCCAAATGCGCAACACGGAGGACAACCACAAGGGTTCAATCCAAATGCACAACAAGGAGTACAAGAACAAGCTGTTGTGAATGAAGTTCAAGAAGAACAACAAGTGCAAGCTTCTCAAGAAGTGAATGTTGCACCAGAACAACACGTAGAGGTAGCGCCACAAGTGGAAACTGCGCCAGTAGTAGAAACTCCAACTCCTCAAGTTGAAGAAACTCACCAAGTAGAAACTGTAGCAGTTGCTGGTGGAGCAAGAAGTAGAAGACTTCAAAAGTTGAATAGAGCTGAAGAAGAAGTTGCCTTTAAAAAAAGAAGATAAGAAATGATCTAATAGATCGAAATTAAGAGGTTTAGGTAGAAATACTTGAATCTCTTTTTGTATTTGGGGTGATTTTAATTATATAGCTATGTCCTGAATTGTAACTGAAGAAAAGTCTTCATTTTATAGTTTTACTACTTTAGAGTATAATACTCACGAGTAGTAAAAGTTCAAATGAATAGAATTTTGAGAACTATTTATCGATCAAGTAGAATAATATTATTAAAACGTTCATTATTGATTTTTTTGAAATAAAGAATTGAGATGATGAAAATCTTTTATTAGCAGTGATTATGAAAAAATTTTGGAAACAACTTTGAAAAACAAAACGCTCATCATTTAGAAAAACAATCAAATAAAAAAATACAAGCACTCATTTTAATCGATTATTTTGATTATTTATGAGTGTTTTTGCTTGAAATTGATTGAATAGCTATATTATATTGTATATAATAATCTTGTGAGTTAGGAGAGAAGAAATTGGTAAATGAAAGATGGAATAAAATTTTAGATTTGTTGGATAAAAAAGGATCTTCGAATATAAGAGAACTTATGGAACACTGTAGTGTATCGGAAGCAACTATTAGACGAGATCTTACAAATTTAGAAGAACAGAATTTATTATATAGAACTCATGGTGGTGCGATGAAACGTTCTGCAGCTCGTGGTAGTGAAGAAAGTGTTCAAGTAAAGCGCGCAGAATTTCTACAAGAAAAAAGAGAAGTAGCAAAGTATATTTGTGAAAATATCTTAGAATCTGGTCAGACGATTTATCTCGATGCGGGGACGTCAACATATGAAATGATTGATTATCTTCGTGATAGGAGGATAACGGTCGTTACAAATTCAACGTATCATCTGCCGAAACTTATTAATAACAAAATCCATACTATTATACTAGGTGGAACGATAAAACATTCTACTCAAGCTGTCATAGGTTCGGTCGCTATCGAGCAACTGAAAAAATATAGCTTTGATATATGTTTTGTCGGTTGTAATGGAATAGATGAAACTTTTGGTGTTACGACTGCTGAAGAAAATGAAGCTTTTATAAAAGCTACGGCGATAAAAAATAGTAAGAGAAAATACATCCTTGCTGATAAGTCGAAATTCGGACATAGAAAATTCCAAAAATTTGCTGAGTTAGATGATGTAACTATCGTATCGTATGAAGTTCCAAAAGAGTATAAGAGGTATAAAAACATAATAGAAGTAAAAAATCTAAAGGAGGACTAATAGTGTATTATACAATTACTTTAAACCCAGCTGTTGATATGCTGACGACGGCGAACAATTTCGCACTTGGAAAATTAAATAGAACACAAGAAGCGAAGTACGTAGTAGGTGGAAAAGGAATTAACATCTCAATATTACTGAATAATGTTGGTGTTGATAGTAAAGCTTGGGGATTCGTTGCTGGATTTACAGGGTATTTTATAAAATCAGAACTAGATAAACTAGGTGTAAAACATGATTTTGTAGAAACAAGTGGAGCTACTAGAATCAACATGAAGTTAACTACAGAAACTGAGACTGAAATTAACGGTCAAAGTAGTAGTGTAAACCTAGATAACGTGAGTGACTTCTTTGCGAAGTTAGAAGTATTAACTGAAGAAGATGTAGTATTTTTATCTGGTAATGTTATCGCGGGAATGGGTGTAGAAGACTTCAAAGCTATTGCGAAGAAAGTATCGGAGTCAGGTGCTACGTTAGTAGTAGATAGTAATAAAGAATTAGTGTTAGACACACTAGAGTACAGACCATTTGTAGTTAAACCGAATGAATTTGAACTTGGAGAAATGTTCGGTGTAACTTTAAATAGTATCGAAGAAATCTTACAATATGCTGAAAAATTACAGGAACGTGGAGCGAAAAACGTACTTGTTTCACGTGGAGCAGACGGAGCTTTATTACTAACTGAGAACAAAGAAGTATTCGAAGTTAACGTAGCTAAAGGTAAGATAGTGTCTACTGTTGCGGCAGGAGATAGTATGCTTGCGATGTTCGTTGCGAAATACAACGAAACAAAAGATTACCAAGAAGCTCTGCGTTATGCATCAGCTGCAGGTGGTGCAACATCATTCTCAGTAGGAGTAGGAAGTAAACGATTAATAGAAGAATTACTACCACAGATTGATGTTAAAAAATTAAAATAAAATTTCAATAGGCAATACCGGGAAAATTAGAAATCGATCCCTCGAACGAAATAAAAACAAATTATTTGAAGAAAAATAAAATATTTCCTCGGAAATATGAAATTAACAAAGGAGAAAGAAATGAAATTAACAGATGTTCTAAATTATGACTTAGTTCAATTCGGATTCAGTGCGGCTGATAAAAAAGAAACTCTGGATAAACTAACAAGCATGTTAGTAGAAAAAAATATTATTGCAAGTAAAGAAAACTTCTTAAATGCCTTACTAGCTCGTGAAGCTCAATCAACTACAGGAGTAGGAGAAAACGTAGCTATCCCTCATGCAAAAAGTGCAGACTTCGACAAAGCGATGATAGTTTATGCAAAAAGTAACGAAGGTGTTGAGTGGGAAAGTTTTGACGGACAACCTGCAAAACATATCTTTATGATCTGTGCGCCAGACGGAGGAGCAGACGAGCACCTTAAAGCTCTAGCTTCATTATCACAAGCTCTTATGGATGCAGATGTAAAAGCAGGATTAGATGCAGCTACAACTAAAGCAGACGTAGAAAAAGTATTCGCAGACTTCGTAGCGAAAACAGAAGCTCCAAAAGAAGAAGAAAAATCAGCTGTTCCAAGTGGAGAAAAACCATATATCATTGCGGTAACAGCTTGTCCAACAGGTATTGCCCATACATTCATGGCTGCTGAGAAAATCAAAGAAACAGCTAAAGCGATGGGGCTAGATGTTAAAGTAGAAACAAACGGTCAAATTGGTGTAGAAAATAAACTCACAAAAGAAGATATCGAAAGAGCAGCGGGAATTATCGTTGCAGCGGATAAAAAAGTAGAAGTTGCGCGTTTTGATGGACGTCCAACAATTATGACAAAAGTAGCTGACGGAATTAACAAACCAGAAGAACTTATCCAAACAATCTTAGATGGGAAAGCTCCGATTTACAAACACGACGGAGCAGCAGAAGCTTCAGAAGATTCTTCAGCAAATGAAAGTATCGGACGTCGTGCTTACAAACACCTAATGGAAGGTGTAAGTAACATGCTACCATTCGTAGTAGCTGGTGGTATTCTTATCGCGTTATCATTCATTTGGGGTATTAACTCATTTGATCCGAAAGACCCATCTTACAACAAAGTCGCAGAAGTATTATTCTACTTCGGTAAGATTTCATTTAGTATGATGTTACCAATCCTAGCCGGATTCATCGGTCGTTCTATTGCTGACCGTCCAGGGTTTATCGTTGGTATGATCGGTGGTATTTTAGCAGACCCAAGTATTTTAAGTCTGAAAAGTGATTTATTAGCATACACACCTTCAGGATTCTTAGGAGCGTTAGTAGCCGGGTTCTTAGCTGGTGGAATTATCCATGTATTAAAAATTGCATTCAGCTGGATGCCTCGTTCATTAGATGGTATTAAACCAATCTTCCTATTCCCTATCTTAGGTTCACTAATTATGGGACTATTAATGATCTTCCTAATCAACGCGCCGATGGCAAGTATTATGGAAGGATTAAAACACTTTATCGAAAGTCTTAACGGAAGCGGTAAGTTCATACTTGGATTCGTAGTAGCTGCGATGATGGCTATCGACATGGGTGGTCCAATTAACAAAGCTGCTTATGTAACAGGTACAGCTCTATTAACATCTGCAGGTTCAGCAGGAAGTGATGTAATGGCTGCGGTTATGATCGGTGGTATGGTACCTCCATTAGCAATCGCTGTATCAGCAACAATCAACAAAAACATCTGGCCAAAAGCTCAACGTAGTGGAGCGATAGTGAACTACGTAATGGGGTTATCATTTATAACAGAAGGAGCTATTCCATTCGCAGCAAGTAATCCAGCGCGTGTTATTCCACCATTATTCATCTCAAGTGGTATCGCTGGAGCTTTAAGTATGACTTTTGGTGCTGTATCAAAAGCCCCTCACGGAGGAATCTTTGCTATCGCTGCAGGTGCTGTAAGTAACCCACTTATGTATCTATTAGCTTTAGTAATCGGAGCAGTATTAGGTGCATTACTATTAATCGCATCATTAAGTTTTGGGAAAAAGATAGTAAAATAAGATTTTAAATTAAATATAATATAGTAGAAAACACTACTTCAGTGCAAACTGAGGTGGTGTTTTTTATTTGTAATAAGTTATAAAAAATATTTTTAGAGAATGTATATTTATAGAAGGGAATTGCAGGAAAAAATAAACGGACAAGCGTTTTCTTTTAAAATTTAAATTATATTTAAAGTAAAAATAAAAAGATATTTATCATTAAATAAAAAGGAAGTTATAGTTTTACAGTTTTATTTCCATAATTTTCAATATAATACAATTCAAATCATAACTTAAAACAAACTTAAAATTTACTGGTAAAGAAAAGTTTTGCAGTGTTTTATTATTTTAAGGTTATTGGTATAATAGCATTTTCTTTGTGTTTTGAAATGAAAACATGAAATTTAAAAATATATAAAATATGATTGAAATTTTAGGTAAGTTTAAGTTAAGTTATGTAGAATATCTCTTGTAGTCAGTATGATTTATATTTTATTCAATATTATATTTAAAAGAAAAAGGAGACGATAATGTTTAGTAAAAACAACACAACGATGAATAATAAAAAACAATATGAAAAAGTTAACCACTACGGTATCAAAAAGTTCAACGCAGGAACAGCATCTGTTCTTATTGCATCTGCTTTTATGTTCTTAGGTGGTGCAGCGCAAGCAGCTGATACTAACAAACAAGAAGCTACAGTAGCAGCTACAGAAAAAGCAACTGCAACTGAAGAAAAAGTAGAAACAGCTAAAGTTGAAACACCAGCTGTAGCTCCAAAAGCTGAAGTTAAAGAAGAAAAAACAGAAGAAGCAACAGCTGAGAAAGCAACAGCTGAGAAAGCAACAGCTAAAGAAGTAAATAAAACAGCTCTTCAAGCTAAAATTAACCAATTAGATAACTTATTCGTGTCATTAGCAGGACAAGAATTATCAGAAACAAAACAAGCACAAACAGTAAGTGCTGCAGTAGAATTAAACAAAGCTAAAGACTTAGTAGCGCAAGCATCAGCTACACAAGAACAAGTAAATGCTCAAGTAGCAGCATTAGAAGCAGCTATCAACAACTTAAGCAAAGTTGAAAAAACTGCAGACAAAAAAGAAGAAGCTAAAAAAGAAGAAAAATCTGAAACTAAAGTAGCTAAAGAAAACTTAGAAAAAGCAGTTTCAGAAGCTAAAGCAGTAAACCGAGCTGCAACAACATTCGAAACAAAACAAGTAAAAGAAGAAGCTAAAAAAGTAGAAATCAAAGCAGCGGTAGCGACATCTGAAAAAGAAATCGCAAAAGCTCTAGACATCTTCAACTCAGACTCTTCAACAAAAGAAGATGCTGATCAACAACGTAAAGAATTAGAAAAAGCAATTGAAGCAGTTTACGTAACAATGCAACGTGCTGGACACCGTGGTAAAGTAGAATCTATCTTAGCGGATGCAGCAACTCAAGATCAAAAAATCGTAGGTAAAGATACTGTTAAAGATGGAACAAAAGTTAAATCTTTAACAAACGGTTATATTACGATGAATGCTGATAATACAACTCCTAAAGCATGGGGATTTGATTCAACAATTGATACTGCAGATTTACAAGCAGGTACAATTACAAAAATCGAAGTTACAAACTTAGCTGAGTTTGGTGCTGCCTTCCCTGCAGGAAAAAAAATTACAGCAGCAGATGGTACTGTAATTGGTAAAGTTAAGTCTATCGACTATAGAACATCAACAGGAAACAACAATAACAAATCTGTACCATATTGGGCGCAACGTACACAACGTGGTATGACTTATGATCAGCGTGTTGCTGAACAACCAGCTGTTGCCAATGAAACTGGTACATACACTTACAACATTGAGTGGAATGAGAAAGTGAAAGATTATCCTATCGTTTCATTTGGTGCTGAAAACTTATCAGGTGGTGGATACTTAGCTCCACAAATTTCGAAAGACACGCCATATAAAGCTACTATTAAGATCGATGGTAGAACAGTTGTTGAACATACATATACACGTAAAGGTCAACAAGCAAGTTTTTCAAAACAAGCAACATCAGCTTCATTAAGATCAAATAATGGTTTAGGATATGTATCTAATGAATTAAAAGGTAAGAGTGACACTTTAGAAATTAATACAGACTCAGATATTCGATATGGAGTAGGTTCTAAGTTTACTATTAAATTACCTAATTCTGAATTTACAGAATTCAAAGAACTTGCAGGAAGTACTAACTTTGTAAATGGATTAAATACAGCATCGACTATTAATCCTAACAAAGGAGACAGTATTACTTATCGTCTTGCTAACCGTTGGGCTAACGTTAAAGCAAATGAAAACAACGTTTGGATTTTACAAGATGGTCGTGAAGGAGGATTTACATTAACTCCAAAATTAATCTCACCAACAGAATTAGAAGTAACTGTAACGGAAGGATATATTCAAGAAGGTTCTAATATCTCGTTATCTCTTCAATCTTTAGGAGTAGAGAAAGTAATTAAAAATAAAACTTTAACAAGTGAATTTTCTAACGTTACGTATAACGAATTTGGGATTATTACAGGTGGTACAGCAGGTAATAATAAAACTGCTGCTACATTAACAGTCTCAGGTGGAACATCTATTAACGGTGAAAAAGAAGAAGTTACTACAACAGTTGCAAATGGTTGGGAAATCAACGCATCTGGATCGCCTTTAGGAGAACCACCAACAGGAGCTGTCGTAATAGGTCTTAAGGAACTTGAGACTGGGAAAATTATTGGACATGCAACTACTAAATACGATGGAAATCGTCCTTTAAATGAAGATGGAACAAAAGATAATACAAACGTATTAGGTAAGAAATATGATGTATCTGGGTTTATTCCTGAGATAATAAAAGAAGTGGACGGAGAAGAGTACGTCCTTGCTAACATTCCTACAACAGGTATTGAAGGTACACTAAGTGTAACGAATACAAGAGTACGTGATATTTATTCAACTGAAGAATTGAAAAAGAATGGGCTTAATGCATCAGCTTATGTTACTCCAGTAGAATACAATTATGTTAAGAAAACAAGAGTGGAAGAAGTAAATCGTACAATTAAATTTGTATACGCTGATAATGTTGCTAATCTTGCTGGTACTGATGTATTCCCATCACAAACTCAAACTGTAAGTTATAAAGGAACTGTTAAAACAAATGCCGAAGGTAAAGCAGAAATAGATTCGAATGATAAACCAATCTATATCAACTGGAAAGGTATTGGAGATACAAATCTTCCAGAATTAGCAGTACCTCAAAAAGAAGGATTTGTAGCAAGTGTTGAAAAAGTACCAGTACAAGCAACAACAGCAACTGATAAAGATTACGAATACGTAGTAACTTACACAGCTATCCAAAGAGTGAAAACAACTTTCGTAGATGAAAAAGGAAATGCAATTCCAGGAGTAGATGCGATCACTGAACAAGGTAGATCAGAAGCTCCATTAACAAAAGAAGCTGAAGTAAAAGCTAAGATCAAAGAACTTGAAAACAAAGGATATGAATTAGTATCTAATACATACCCAGAAGGTGGAAAATTCGATAAAGATAAAGACACTGATCAAGAGTTCAAAGTAACACTTAAAGCTAAAGAAGTTACAGTAACACCAGATCAACCGAAAACACCAGGAACTCCAGTAGATCCAAATAACCCAGAAGGACCTAAATATCCAGCTGGATTAGAAGAAAAAGATCTAAACAAAACAGTAACACGTACAATTACATACGTATACGCAGATGGAACTCCAGTATTAAATGAAGACGGAACTCCAAAAACAGTAACACAAGAAGTTAAATTCACACGTGAAGCAAAAGTAAACTTAGTTACAGGAGAAGTTACATACGGAGACTGGACACCAGAACAAGACTTAGCTGAAGTTAAATCACCAGTAGTTAAAGGATTCTTAGCTGATAAAGCAAGTGTTGCAGCAGTGAACGTAACAGGTAATTCAGAAGACATCAAAGAAGTAGTAACATACACACCACTAGGATCATGGGTGCCAAATATCCCAGGACAACCAACAAATCCAATTAAATATCCAAACGATAAAGATAACCCAACAAAACCAGGAACTGATAAACCAGTATTACCATACGTACCAGGTATGACTCCAAAAGATGGAAATGAACAACCACTTAAACCAGTAGATCCGCAAGATCCAACAAAAGGATATATCATTCCAGATATTCCAAATGATCCAAGTCAAGACACTCCAATCAACTACGTAAAAGATACTCAAAAAGCTAAAACAACATTCGTAGATGAAAAAGGAAACCCAATTCCAGGAGTAGAAGGAATTACAGAAGAAGGTGATTCAGATGCACCATTAACAAAAGAAGCTGACGTTAAAGCTAAAATTGCAGAACTAGAGGATAAAGGATATGAGTTAGTATCAAACACTTACCCAGAAAACGGTAAATTCGATAACGATACGAATACTGATCAAGAGTTCAAAGTAACATTGAAAGAAAAAGAAGTTACAGTAACACCAGATCAACCAAAAACACCAGGAACTCCAGTAGATCCAAATAACCCAGAAGGACCTAAATATCCAGCTGGATTAGAAGAAAAAGATCTAAATAAAACAGTAACACGTACAATTACATATGTTTACGCAGATGGAACTCCAGTATTAAATGAAGACAAAACTCCAAAAGTAGTAACACAAGAAGTTAAATTCACTCGTACTGCTAAAGTTAACTTAGTAACTAAAGAAGTTACATACGGAGATTGGTCAGAAGCACAAGACTTAGCTGAAGTTACATCACCAGTAGTTAAAGGATTCTTAGCTGATAAAGTAACAGTACCAGCTACAAAAGTGACTGCAAACTCAGAAAACACTACAGAAGTAGTAACATACAAACCAATCGGATCATGGATTCCAAATATCCCAGGACAACCAACAAGTCCAATCAAATATCCAAACAATCCAACAGATCCAACAAAACCAGGTAAACCAACAGAAACATTACCATATGTACCAGGATATACTCCAGAAGATAAAGATGGAAATCCACTTAAACCAGTAGATCCGAAAGATCCATCAAAAGGATACATGGTACCAGATATTCCGACAAATCCAGGTGAAGATACACCAATCAGCTACGTAGCAAACAAAGCTAACCTAGTAGTTAAATATGTAGATGAAAATGGAAAAGACTTAGCTCCAGCAGAAACAACAAAAGGTAAAGTAGGAGATGAGTACACAACAACTGGAAAAGTAATTGACGGATACGTATTAGTGCGTGTAGAAGGTGATGCTAAAGGTAAGATTGGAACAGAAGGTTCAACAGTAACATATGTTTACAAACCATTAGGTTCATGGATTCCAAACATTCCAGGACAACCAACAAACCCAATTAAATATCCAAACGATCCACAAGATCCAACAAAACCAGGTAAACCAACAGAAACATTACCATACGTACCGGGATATACTCCAAAAGACGGCAATGGTCAACCACTTAAACCAGTAGATCCACAAGATCCAACTAAAGGATATATCGTACCAGATATTCCAACAGATCCAGGAAAAGATACAGTAATTAACTATGAAGCAAATGACGCTAATCTAGTAGTTAAATATGTAGATGAAAAAGGAAAAGACTTAGTTCCTGCAGAAACAACAAAAGGAAAAGTAGGAGATGACTACACAACAGAAGGGAAAGTCATCGAAGGATACGTATTAGTACGAGTAGAAGGTGATGCTAAAGGTAAGATTGGAAAAGATGGTTCAACAGCAACATACGTTTACAAAGAACTAGGTTCATGGATTCCAAATATTCCAGGACAACCAACAAGTCCAATCAAATATCCAAACCATCCAACAGACCCAACAAAACCAGGGCAACCAACAGAAGTATTACCATATGTACCAGGATTCACTCCAGAAGATAAAGATGGAAATCCACTTAAACCAGTTGATCCAACAGATCCATCAAAAGGGTATGTAGTACCAAACATTCCAACGGATCCAAGCCAAGATACAGTAATTAACTATGTTGCTACTGAAGCTAACTTAGTAGTTAAATATGTAGATGAAAATGGAAAAGACTTAATCCCCGTTGAAACTACAAAAGTTAAGATTGGAGATGAGTACACAACAACTGGAAAAGTAATTAAAGGATACGTATTAGTACGAGTAGAAGGTGAAGCTAAAGGTAAGATTGGAAAAGATGGTTCAACAGTAACATATGTTTACCAACCACTAGGATTATGGGTGACAAACATCCCAGGACAACCAACAAGTCCAATCAAATATCCAAACGATCCACAAGATCCAACAAAACCAGGAAGTGATAGACCGGTATTACCATACGTGCCAGGATACACTCCAGTTGATGGAAATGGAAACCCACTTAAACCAGTTGATCCACAAGACCCAATTAAAGGATACATCGTACCAGATATCCCAACAAACCCAGGTCAAGATACACCGATCAACTATGTGGCAAACCCTCAACCACAACCAAATCAAGATCCAACAAAACCAGAAAACAATAAACCAAAAGAAGATCAAAACAAAGATCCAAAACAAGATAAAAAAGAAACACCTGAAAACCCAGGTCAAAACAATGCTCCAGTTCAACCAAAAGCAAATGCTCAAGTTAAGAGATTAGCTAATACTGGAACAACAGAAACTAACACTGGCTTAGCAGGATTAGGATTAGCGACATTTGCTGGAATGCTTGCAGCATCAAGACGTCGTAAAGAAAAATAAGAATAAAATAATAAAATCATAAAGACAAAATAGTAAATAATAAAATAAATGGCTTGAAAGCCCCCTTGATAATTTTCGAGGGTGCTTTCTTTTTAGGTTTATAAGATTTAAAAAAGGGATTAATTTCGAATTAGATGTTTATATTTATTTATATAATCTCAACAACTAAGATACACTCTATAAAGATGTTCTCTTCGTTTACACAATCCCGATAACTATTACAACCGGAGCGGAGGCGCGCATGCTGTTTACATAATCTCGTTCGTTAGTAATGTCTAACTTTTCAAAACCCCACTCTTGGTACTCTTCATCACCTGCATTTGACTAGAATTTTCCCGCGTGATAAAATATTTATAATTATTAAAGGAAAAGGCTTTTGGCGTAATTTTTCGTGCCTAATAGAGAGTCTAATAGAGAGGTTAACAGAGAGGTATAGTGTATGAATATTATTTTTTGTACTTCACCATTTCAAGTCTTAGTTGCGCGAGAGGTTGCTAAGGTTACAGGTGAGAAGTTTTTTGGAATATATTTGAAAATGTCTAATGATAATAGGCAGAAAATATACGCTGATAAAATGAAAGAGTTTTGTGAAGATACTCTATTTATTGATAATTAAAGAATGGCCTAATGAACTTAGGGAAAAACTAGAAAATATCAAAATTGATAAGTTTTATCTAGCAAGTTTAGATAATCCGATAGCTCACAGTATTTTTAATCCTAGTTTTATGAGATTATTCACATTTGATGATGGTAGTACTTCGATTATTGCACCTAATATATATACTCGCTATACTGATAGAGTAGTCGGACCAAAAGAAATAATGTTGGAGAGGGTCATAAACCTATCTCAAGCTCACTATACAATATTCGATACTAATACCGTATTCCCAACTGAAAAGTTGATAAAAATACCTTTCGATACTAAACCGAAAGACTTTGCTAGAGCGACTAACAGAAAAACAGTCAAGGTCTTTTTAGGGCATGCACTTGGCAGCTACATAGACGAAAAAGATATAAGAATTACAGAAAAATTGACGCAGAAGGCATTAGAAAATATGGGAGAAACATTATACTATGCTCACCCTCGAGTTACAGTAAATGTAGAAAATGCTGAGACTATTCGATCAGATAAATGTTTTGAAGAAGAGATTTACGACCTATTGTCTAACTATGAGAATGTAGAAGTCTATGGTTTTTATTCGACTTCACTACTTCTTGTAAAAAACATTCTTGGAGTGAGTGTTCGTTGTTTCAGAACGTTCTTAACGACTAATGAAGTAGAAATTCTAGGTAATTATGGCATTGAATCGATAGATTTACCTTTATCGGAGACGGCGATAGGTATTGTTATGCCTGTTTATAACCGTGAAAAAACTGTCGGTAAGGTGATTGAATTGGTGTTAAATCAAACTCACGAAAACTTTAGACTTATTATCGTCGATGACGGATCTCGTGATGGAACTGAAGAAGTATGTAGAAAATATTTAAATGATGAGAGAGTTATTTATCATAAAGTTCTTCATGGTGGAATATCGAGAGCCCTTAATGCAGGGATTTCGCTAGTGACTGCGGAGTATATCGCAAGGCAGGACTCTGATGATGAATGGATGCCGTGGCACTTGGACTTTCTTCTTAATGAATTAGAACAAAATGATAAGTTAGATATCATTGGTTCAAAGGTCGATGCGGATAGAAATAAACTACAAGGTGGAATTAAAAGAAATAATTTCAATAACCTTTCAGGTGAGGAGTTATGGTTTAAGTTAGCCTATAAAAATATGTTTAATCACTCTACTGTGATTTATAAGAAATCTGCGGTTGAGGAAGCTTGTGGTTATGATCCAGAGTGCGATGGTTTTGAAGATTGGCACCTGTGGGTGTGTATGGTAACTAAAGATAATGTGCTCGTGATGAATACGCTGACTGCATATTATGGTCTTCTTGAAGAAGATAATAAAGGTATGATATTTAGAAGTAGACTTGCGAAGAGTTGCGGTTTAAGATTAGAAGATGTATTGGAGTAGAAAATGGTTAAAGTATTTACGATAAAAGAAGGAGTTCCTTACACGATCTATGGTTTTGAGAGTAGTCAACTAGCTAGACAAGCTGTCTTTGACGAAATAGGTATCGAACAAAGATTAGTTATAACGAATCTAACTAATTTTGTTCCGAATTTTGTAGAAACTCTTGAAAGTCTAGGGTTCAAAAACTTTTATCATGTAATTTTTGAAAAATCAGATATAGCCAGGGATAAACCTAGCGTAGATAAAAGTTTTATAGAAAATCTAGAGGATGTTTTAGAGGTGGAATATGCTAAAGACGGTTATGTAGGATTAGTTCACTACAAAGATGGAGCTGTAGAGTGTTATACTTCGCAACTATTATATAAATATGTCCCTAAAGAAGATAAATTTATCCTTTACAACAAAGATGGAGTAGTATTAGAAGGTGATGTTTCTGAAAATTATCATAAGTATCACATAAAAGAAACTGATGAAACTCTGATGCAATGGCAATTGGTGAGTGAATACCTTGTGGAAAATTCAACTGTTGATGATAAATTCATTATAGATATGATTAATGAATATCCTCTGCAACTTCGAAAGTTTTTCCAAAATACTGGAAGAGAGCTTTTTGCCTATACGCATTACAATATTCTTGTGCCATTTATGAAGTTTGTCTTGCAAAGTTGGTGCACTAATGTTGTCGCAAGCCCTGTCTTAGAAGAAAGACTAGGAAGTGATAAGGTGAGATTCCTACCACCTGTCTATGTAGAAGAGGTTGAAGAAGAAATATATACAACTATAAAAAATTGGTGCATAGTCGGCAATATGACCTTTATAAAAAAATATGAAATCACGATTGAAGCATTTAGATGTACACCTGATAGCACACTTACGATCTAGGGTAATTTACCTGAAGGATATACTAGGAATAACTTACCAGATAATGTTAAATTTGCTGGTTTTGTAAAACAAGTACCTTATGAAAAACATGAATTGTATATATCTTGTTCGTTAAGTGAATGCTTCGCCAATTCAGCTGTAGAAGCATCTTCGAAAGGATTAGTCTGTCTGCTTTCTAATGTTGATTTAGGGCATAGATATTACGCGAGTATCTGTGAAAACACGAAAACTTTCAGTTCTTTTGATGAATTGTTAGAATTTCTTGTGAAATATCAACAGGAAGGCGAATATAAATCTTCAACTTTTGCAAAAGAACATGTGAAGAGTAAAGTAGCAGAGTATTATAAGAAAGTATTGAAAGTTTAATAAATATAAATTTGTTGTATCTAAAAGATAAATAAATATATGTTAAGTTAATATCTTCTTGGTAAAAATCCAGGAAGATATTTTTATATTAATGGCTTTAGCCAGTTGAGGAGGCAAAGTCTCCGAAACAAAAAACCACCCGCTATGCGGGTGCGAGATAAAAGTTAAACAATTGAAAAATCATCCTTTCTTGATAAAATAAGAGTAGTTCAAGCTCTAAAATAAAGAAAGGATGATTTTAATTATGGCAAATAAACATAATAGTTTATTGCATACAAAGTGGTTATGTAAATACCATATTGTATTTACCCCTAAGTATAGACGAAAAATAGAATTTAATCAATACAAACGAGATATAGTAGATATAATAAAAAGGTTATGTAAGTATAAAGGAGTGGAAATAATAGAAGGACATATAATGCCAGATCATATACATTTGCAGTTATCAATACCACCGAAATATAGTGTATCAAGTTTTATGGGGTATTTGAAAGGAAAAAGTTCACTGATGATATTTGATATGCATGCAAACTTGAAATATAAGTATGGGAATAGAAAATTTTGGGCAGAAGGATACTATGTAAGTACTGTAGGTTTGAATGAAAGTACAATAAGAAAATATATCAGAGAACAAGAAACGCATGACATTTCAATAGATAAATTGACAATAAAAGAATATACAAATCCATTTAGAAATAACAAAAAGTAGATAAACCCGTTTAACGGGTAGCGGGCATCAAAATACAATAGGGCTTGAACGAATGTGAAAGCCAGCGCCTTGAGGTGCGTGTTAGTAACAAAGGGTTATACCCGAAGAGAAAACCACCCCTTTTCAGGGGTGGTCATTATTTTTTTCTCTATGTTCCGAATTTAACAGAGAGTCTTAATTAAAAGCAATCCCAGTCTTAATTAAAAGCAATCCCAGTTGAATAATGTATCTTCAAAATCTAAGTTTGCTAATTTTTCTTTGTTGATAAAGAAGTTTGCAACTCCTGAATCTCCCCACATAATTAGGTTATCTTTCGTGTTCGCATCCCATTCGCTTTCTACTTGAAGAAGTAATGTGTCGTACGCTTCTTTATTTTCAGGGTCACGTGGATCCCATTGAGTGAATGTTGGGTAACCACCTATTGCGTGTTTAACTCCCTCGAAAGCCTTAAATAGAGTTTCATAGACTTCTCTATCAAGATTTTCATATAAATCTTCTACCTGCTCATCTGGGAATAGTTCGCGGATAGCGTCTTTTGCGATGCCTTCAAATAAGAAGTCTGTAGCAGTAATCGTTGAAGTTCCTTTGTTGAATGTTAATGCAAATGATGCATCTTTTTCTTGGAATGGAGAATATTCCTCATCGTTATCTTCGCTAGGAAGGTGGTACTTGTTCAATACATCCCCGTTTGTTATGTTTTTATCTATATCTTTAATATATTTTACGACATTAGTTCCTTTAGAATCTAGTCCGAAAGAATCATCGCGTGAAATCCAGAATTGTAGCAATCCTTCTTTAGGGTAAATATCATTTTCTGGTAGTTCTGTGCAGTTAATTTGAGCTAGTAGTGCAAGTTGATTACCCTCTGTATCTACTGGTGCTTCTGCATCCTGTGCAATGTAAGGAACGCCTCCGAATTTACTTGTGCTAACGTTTAGCCCTCTATCTCCGTTGATAGAAATTCCGATATATTCTTTTGTGTGTTCATTTTTAATTTTTTCTATAACTTTGTTAATATCTTCAATTGTAATCATATAACCCTCCGGTATACGTGTTCGTATTTTAGTTTTTTGTTTAAAATGAGTGATACACTCTTGAATGCAAAACTCATGTACAATGATTATTTCAAGTATTTTGTGGTGAAATTTTATAAAATTTGACTAAAAGTGCTTGCTTGATTGTCGTTAAGCAAATTTTTAAAAATTATCTCCATATTACACATAAAAAACAATTAAATGTATAATATTCCACGCTTTCATTCTATCATAGGTCTTGGTGTTGGTCAATAGTAACAAAACCGTAATAAGGCAAAGTTAAATACTTTACGATATTTGTCTAAGTAGATAAATTTATAAAAAATATAAGTTTCGGAGTTTGTGAAAATGAAAATAATTAATCTTGAATAAGATTCATAAATTTCAAAACCAAAATGAATGGAAAAAAGGTGTGGAGTAGTGAATTTTAAGTATATTTTAAGTAATATTTATTTTTTTTTAAGTTGTTTAAAGTATATTTTAAGTAAAACGTAGTTATTGTATTCTGTATTGATTTTCACAGTTTAAATGTTGGTTTAAAGGTAATTGTATAAGTTGTTATATTATTTGTAAAAACTGTTATAACAGCTAAATTTCATGAAAAAACATAAAATCCGAAAAAAATTTTCAAAAAAAATTTAACTCTAACTAATGTTGGTTACAATAATTACGAAAGTTGATTTTTGCAAGTTACTTTTATTATAAAAGTTATTTTTAAGCTGTTTATTGAAGGTGAAAAGTTGTAGAAAAAAGAAGAAGTTTAAAGATTGATAGAAAAAAATATAGAGAAATTAGTAGACATAAGGAAAATATTTTGGTAAAACAATAATTAGAATTAAGATAAATTTCAAAATTAGTAAAAAATATATACAAATTAATAAATAAGAGTAAGAGGTTAATTTGTATTTGGAGAAATATTATATTCGAGTTTTTATAGAAGAGTGATATGGTTTATGAAAAATGTAACAGGAATGTTATGTTTTTTTTATGTTTTGTTATTAATTAAGTTTTGTTATATAGGTGAATGTCAAAATATTCACGATTAATAGTATTACAATATATACCATAGGAGGAAAATAATGGTAGGAAAAAACAACCAATATTTAAAAGAGTACCAAAGAAGGTACAAGAGTCGAGAGTTACTCGATTAAGAAATTTAAAGTAGGTGCAGCATCAGTAGTGATCGGTGCTAGTATCTTTTTTGGAGTAGGAACAGTAGCGCAAGCTAGCGAGCAAGTATCTGACAATACAACAACACAAAACACAACAAACACAGATACAAAAGTGACAACAGAAGAAGCACCTAAGGCTGTTGAAAAAGCAGCAAAAGTAGAAGAAACTGCTAAAGAAAGTACAGTAACAACAGCAGTAGTAAAAGTAGAAACTAAAATAGTAGAAAGCACAAAAGATGCAGCTTCTAAAGAAACAACAAAAGAAAACACAACTAAAGAAGAAAAAGCTGCAAATAAAACAGCTTTAAAATCAACAATTGAAAAATTAGAACAAAAACTAAATGCAGCTAAAAATGCTGATGAAGCAGTAGTAAAAGCTGCTCGTGAAGAATTAGCAAAAGTTAAAGCAGCATTCGCAAAAGCTGATGCAACTCAAGAAGAAGTAGATGCGCAAGTAGCAGTGCTTGAAGCATTAAACTCTACAGTAGTAGAATCAGATGCGAAAGTAACTTCAGAAAAAGAAGAAGAAAAAGCTAAAACTGAAGCAAAACAAACTGAAGAAGTAAAAGAAGCTAAGATTACAGTTTCAGCGACTGGAGAAACAACAATCGTATATCCAGATGGAAGAGTAATAGTAATCCCAGCAGAAAAACTAGTAATAGCTAAAGGTTCTAACAGAAATGGTGGAAATAAAGAAGATAACTCTACAAACGTTTCACGTGAAAACAATGGAGCTTCTGACAAAGCACCCAAAGCAAACTCTAAACTAGGAAAGCGTCTAGCAAACACAGGTACAACTGAAACTAATACTGGCTTAGCAGGATTAGGATTAGCGATCCTAGGTGGATTACTAGCGGTAGCTCGTCGTAAAAACGACAAAAACTAATTTGAAATCTAAACAAAAAAACCTACTAAACTAAACTCTAACAAAAAAAAGGCACCCCCGATAATTTTCGAGGGTGTCTTTGTGTTTGCTGTAAATTATATAAAAAGACGTTGATATTCATGTAGAGAGTGGCGGATATTTATAATATTAACTTAATAAAAAATTTTCACAAACTCCCTTAATTCGTTTGTGGATTCTATATGCTGTTCGTAACGAAATGTTCATAGCTTCTGCGGTTTGCTTCATATTTAGAGACTTTATAAACTCGCAGAAAAACTTAAGTTCCTGTTCATCTAAGGTGTTCTTCAAATACTCGAACAGCTGAATATACACATATGAGTAGTTGTCATCTGTCGCATCCAATTTGTTGTTATCGAAAATATCTAGAGGTATGCTTTTCTCTTTATTTCTATAGCGAATCTCATCGATTAATTTTCTTTTAATAGTAACGAAGGCGAAACGATCAAAATCCTTTTCCTCAATTTTCCCTTCATTAAGAATCAAAAAACTGACTAATAAACCTTCCAAACCATAACTGTAAAATTCATGGTGAAGTTTTCTTGGTATCTTCACTTTATAAAGAGCCATAGTTATTAAGTTCTTTTTAATTTCTAATAATTCATAAAATGATTCAGTCTCCCTATCAGTCAAATAGTACTGTCTCATAATTACTTCCCTCCTTAATAGCCACTCCCTACATAAATATCTCTATGAAGACGGTAATAGAAAGTAAATTATGAAATGAAAGAAAAGATGGGTTGGATTTTTAGTATTATAAAATATAAATAAATATACCCCCTTACGAAAAATCCTCTTCACTATTAATAGTGGATTTTTTTGAACTTTGTAACAGGTTTTGTGTAAAAGTTCACACAAAGTTCACACTGTACTAATTCTTAATCTTATACTGAATAAGAATTATAGCCAACTTCTTGAGCAACTTGTCACGACGGCGACTGATTGCCATAGCACTGCTGTTTTCCCTAAGTGCAATACTCCTTAAAGATTCCCCTTTTACGAATAAATTGTACAATAGAAGTTGATCTTCTATCGATAATGTAGCTAGTGCATTATACAATTCATTATAAGTTTCATTAGTAATAATTAATACATCAGGCAATGGAGAAGGGTCTCTTACGAGATTTTCCCCGTCGCTATCTTCAGTATCGAATTCATAGAAATGTATGATGTTGTGCTTGGCATCTTTCATTTTTAGATATCTTTCTTTATAACTATAATATCTAATTACTGAGAATACCTCATCTGGTACGTCTACTACATGATTATTATCTATTTTATATCTTTTCATAATTTTAACTCCTTTAAATTAAGTAATTTAATGTAAGGGGGTTGGCGGGGATAATGATTATAACAGATTTATATAAAAATAGTAAATAATAAGATGAATCATGTTAAATTTTATTAAAGATTTTTATAATCCCTAAAATAAAATATATGATTAATTAATAAGATTAAAGAAGATTTATTATAGTCATAATATAGTAAAATATCCCTCAATTTAAGAACTTGATAAACACCTACAAAAGTAGACGAACAATACAGAATGTATTGTTTTACAAAAAGAATTATTTTAGTTATAATGCATAACATGTTTGTGAAAGTCTGTAGATTTCGTAAATAATGAAAACAGGATATTAAACCCTATTACAACAGTGTTTTTCAAGGTGAGTTATAAAAAAGATTATATAAAAATAAATTAAAAATTAACAAAGTGAAATATTATAAAATATTTTGAGAATTTATGAGGTTTTTTATGGACAAAAAAATAAAAATTAGGTAAAATAATTTATGAGCTTCAATGTGTGAATCTCATCATTAGTTTACTAATATTAACAAAAAGGTACACAATAGCAGAAAATTGAATATATTAATCAAAGAACATAATATAAGGTGAGGGAGTTGTTTATCTTAATAACAACACAACCGAGAAGATATATATGGAAAATTTTATTTCTATGGAGACTTAAGATAAGTTATTCAATAATCGGCTATTCAAGGTAAAGTATTAAAAGAATTTCAAGGAGGAATATAATGGTAGGTAAAAATAATCAACATTTAAAAGATACCAAACAAGGTACAAAAGTAGAATCTTATTCTATCAAGAAGTTTAAAGTCGGTACTGCATCAGTAGTAATCGGTGCGAGTATCTTTTTTGGTGCTGGAGCAGTACAAGCTGCTGAAGAAGTATCAAACAACACAGCTGTAGATAATACAACAAATGAAGTTGGAAAAGCAGAAGCTACACCAAAAGCAGAAGCAAAACCTGTTGAAGAAACTACAAAAGAAAATGTTGCAGCAGCAGTAGCAGAAAAAGTAGGAGCAGAAACTCCAAAAACTGAAGCTACACCAAAAGCAGAAGTTGCAAAAGAAGAAACTCCAAAAGCAGCAACTGCTAAAAAAGAAATCTTAAAAGCAAGTATTGCAACATTAGAAGAAAAATTAAAATCAGCTCAAGACGCTGACAAAGCAGCTGTAGCAGCAGCGAAAGAGGCATTAGCAACAGCTAAAGCAGTATTAGCTAACGAAGCAGCTACACAAGCAGAAGTAGATGCACAAGCTCAAGCAGTTCAAGCTTTAAGCCAAGTAGTAACAGAAGCTAAAGCTCAAGCTTTCGACAAAAAATTAGAAGAGAAAAAAGAAGCTGAACAAAAAGCTAAAGAAGCAACAGCTACTAAAGAAGAAAAAGAAGTAGCAGCAGCTAAAAAAGAATTAACACAAGTAGCTTCAGAAGCAGAAGTAACTAACACACTTGCTAAAACTGAATTAAGCAAAAAAGACTTAAAAGTAGAAGCAAAACCAGCAGTACAAGCTGCAGTAGTGAAAAACGAAGAAGCATTAAAAGTAGCTAAAGAATTATTAGGAAATGACAAAGCGACTACAGAACAAATCGCTAAAAGTTTAGCAGAATTAAGCAACTCTATCAAAGCTGTTTATACTCAATTAGAGAATGCTGGAGCTAAACGTAACGGTAAATTCGACGTAGTATTAGCGGAAGCAACTACAACAACTCTTAAAGATGCTTCGACTGAAACAGGTAAAAAATGGTTAGAAGATCATGGATATTCTTCATTATCAGATATCAAAGTTAAAACAAAGGAAGATAACTTAAAAGAAATTAAAGACTTAAATGACCAAATCCAATGGCTAGACTTTGGAGATACGAGTGCATGGACAAATTTAACGGCCTCTAACCAACTTCAAATTGGTTCTACATATACAAAAGAATTGATTCCTGGTTATATCGTTACTATGAAAGTTAAAGAACTGAAACCGTTCGAATCAACTGAAATATTCAAAAACCGTGTAGCTGGAACTGATTTAGAAAGTTCTTATCAACCGGATAAAGAAAATAAATTTAATCCGGAAAATGGTGCAACAGGACTTGGAGCTAATCCTCAAAATAGATATACTCACGTTGCTAATTCTGGTATAACAACTGGTACAGCTAAAACAACAATCGCAGGAACAAACCCTGCAGGACAGCCTAAAAATGGTCAAGCAGCTGGGGTTAAATTCGATGTAACAGCGACTTATAATGGTAAACCTGTAAAACCTGGTATCGTTATGACTTCTGGGGAAGATATCGGACCTCTTGAGTCTGAAATTTACACAACTAACGGTACTCCATGGGATCTTGCAGCGATTGTTGGATATAAAACAAATAAAAATGTCTATAAGCCTCTTGATCAATTTAAAGATATGAATGGTGGTAAAACTGGTATCCTTAAATGGCAAGATGAAAAATTCTATAATGCTCTAAGTGGTAAAAAATTTGCGACTCCTGATGCAGCTACTGCAGGTCTAGGTTCACAAGTGTTTGGGGGTTACATAAATCAAAATGGATCTGGAACGCCAGTATTATCTACGGCAAACGTAACTGAAGTAGGATTTTATATCATGTCTTCTGGACAACAATCTTCTATGATTGGTATTAAGTTCTCTGACTTTGGAGATCTTCCAGAATCTTATGGAATGGCTGAACACTACTTAAGAACTCAATCTATTGATCATGATACAAAAACAATTAAACAAATTCAACAACCATACTTAGGTAAAGTAAAAGCGGATATCGATTCTGCACCAGGTACAAGAGTACGTGGAATAGGTTCTGATGATGCAACAGAAACTGGCGATGAAGGTGTAGATCAATTAATTTCAGAAGAACACGTTCACACTAACGTAGATACAGGACAACCAGAGGTTAAAATCATCCAAGGTCCAGATAATACTTATAAAGTAAAACTTTACGCTTCAGCAAATGGTAATGATAAGTACACAGATACAGTTGCACCAGCTTACGTTCGTGGATTTATCGACTTTAATGGAAATGGTAAATTCGATGAAGGTGAACAATCTAATATTGTACAAGTTAATGGAAATAACCAACTTGTAGAATTAACATTTACTAACACTCAAGTAATCGACACTAGAAAAGATGTTGTAAACTTCCGTGTTCGTATCGCAAAAGACGAAGCTCAAGTAGAAAAAGCTGCAGGAATTGCATACTCTGGGGAAGTTGAAGATAACCAAATTCAAGTAGCTCACCCACCACGTGGAGATAAAGAAGAAACTACAGGTAAACAAGGTAAAGTTCAATCAGTTGGTATCGAATTCAGAACGCGTCCTTCAGGTGACGATGCATCTGACTTAGGTTCTAACAACGGTAAAACTACATTCAACTCTTACGGTAAAATTCACTACACTGAACAAAGTAACGTAATCAGTGCAGAAACTACTAAGAAGGTTCAATCTGAAGGTGTAATGATCGTTAACCCTGATGGAACATTAACAAAAACATTTACTAAAGCAGGTCAAGGTACATATACAGTAACAGACGACAAAATCACATTCACTCCAGAAGCTAACTTCGTAGGTAAAGCTGATGGTATCGTACTTCGTGCAGTAGACTCAAATGGTCAATCAACTGGATGGACAGCGTTAACAGAACAAAACGGTCTTGAAAACATCAACGATGGTACACACACAACTGGAACTAAAACTATGGATGCTGTTTATATTCCAACAGTAACTCCAAAAGAAATCACTGCAGATCCAGAAAGATCAACAGATATTCAAGGTAAAGAACAGAAGAAAACTCCAACATTCAAAACTGATGCTGGAACAGATAATGCTACACCTGTAACACCAAGTGCACAGTACCCAGCTAAACTAGTAGATCCAAAAACTGGAGCTAAAGTTGACTCTGTAACTGTAGATGGAGAAGGAACTTACACTATAAACCCAACAACAGGTGAAGTAACCTTCCAACCACTTCCAACATTCAAAGGAACTGCAACAGGTGTTGATATAACATTAACAGCACCAGTAGGTCAAAATAAAGATGGCCAAGATGTAACAGCTACGGCTACTACAAAATACACTCCAACAGTAACAGCTGTAGAACCAACAGCTAAACCAACAGATTCAGCAGGAGTGCAAGGTGAAACTCAAAAAGGAACTCCTACATTCACAGCAGGAAATGCAGAAGTGCCAATTAAAGAAAACTCTCACAAACTTCTAGACAAAGAAGGAAATGAAGTTCAACCAGGACAAACAACTCCAGCATACGCTGAAGATGGAGTAACTCAAGTAGGTACTTACTCAATCGATCCAGCAACAGGAGAAGTAACATTCACACCAACTGACAAAACTTACACTGGTAAAGTAACCCCAGCTAAAGTTCAAGCAGAAGATAAAAACGGAACTAAAGTAAACACTACTTACACACCACACATCGTAGGTGTAACACCAACAGCGACACCAGCGGAATCTTCAGGTATCCAAGGTGAAGTACAAGATGGAACTGTGTCATTTGCACCTGGTGATACAACAATCGAAGGTGTTAAAAAATCAGTGCCAATTAAAGCTAACTCAGCGGTTCTACTTGATGCTTCAGGTAACCCAGTAGCGGCAGGTACTCCAGTAGACGCTTTAGATCCAGAAGGAAACAAAGTAGGGGAATATACAATTGACCCAGCTACTAACAAAGTAACATTCACACCAACTAACAAAGAATATAAAGGTAAAGTACAACCAGCTAACGTTCAAGCAGAAGACGAAAATGGAACTAAAGTTAAAACAACTTACACTCCAACTATCGTAGGTGTAACACCAACTGCTTCACCAGCTGAAACAACAGACGTACAAGGTGTTGAACAATCTAAAGAAGTAACATTCAAACCTGGTAAAGCAACAATCAACGGTGTTGAAAAAGAAGTGCCACTTGACACTAACTCATTCACACTATTAGATGAAAAAGGACAACCAGCGACATCAGTACCAGCTAAAAACCCAGCAGGAGATGTTATCGGTACTTACACACTTAAAGTTGTAGACGGTAAAGCAACTGCGGTATTTACACCAATTGATAAAACATACGCAGGAGAAGTTGAACCAGTTACTATCCAAGCTAAAGATACAAATGGAACAGCTGTAACTACAACTTACACTCCAAAAATTACTCCAGTAGAACCAACAGGAAAACCTGTAACATCTGAAGGTGCTCAAGGACAACCTCAAGAAGGAACTCCAACATTCACTCAAGGTGATGCTAAAGTTCCTATGAAAATCGATGCTGAACAACCAGCTAAATTAATCGATCCAGCTACTGGACAACCAACTGATGCAACAACAATTCCAGCGAAAGACGCTAACGGAAAAGAAGTTGGAACATACACAATCGATCCAACAACAGGTAAAGTAACATTCACACCAAACAAAGACTTCGTAGGTGCTCCAGTACCAGCAACAGTTCAAGCGAAAGATGCGAATGGAACGCCAACAACGGCTACTTACACTCCAACAGTTAAACCAGTTACTCCAGTAGGTGTTAATACATTCACTGAAAATATTCAAGGTGCACCACAAAGCGGTAAACCAGAATTCAAACCTGGTAAAACTACAATCAACGGAAAAGAAGTAGAAGTACCAATGGACGATAAAGTACCAGCAACATTCGAAGATGGAACAACTACTAAGACAATTCCTGGAGAAGGAACGTACACAGTAGATCCAGATGGAACAGTACACTTCACTCCAGACCCACAATTCAAAGGTAAAGGAACAACAATGACAGTTGTTCGTAAAGATCAAAACGGTACACCAGTAACTGCAGAATACACAGCAGTTGTACACCCAGCATCTCCAGAAGGAACAGAAGTTGAAACTGCAGGTATTCAAGGTAAAGTACAAACTGGTAAACCAAACTTCATCGGTGGTAAAGTAACGATTGACGGTGTTGAAAAAACTGTTGATATCGATGAAACTAAACCAGCAACATTTGAAGATGGTTCAACAGAAAAAGTAATTCCAGGAGAAGGGAAATACACAGTAGCTGCAGATGGAACTGTAACATTTGAACCAGAAAAAGGATTCATAGGTAAAGGTACTGAATTAACAGTTAAACGTGTTGATAAAAACGGTACTCCAGCACTTGGTAAATACACAGCGGTAGTAATCGGTGTTAAACCAACTGCAGAACCATCAGTAACTTCAGACATTCAAGGTCAAACTCAAAGCCAACCAGTTAAATTCAAAGGTGGGGTAGTTGAAGTTGAAGACCCAATGACTAAAGTTAAAACTGAAGAAACTATAGCAATCGATCCAACAACTTACACATTATTAGATGAAAATGGACAACCAGCTGAAAAAGTACCAGCTAAAGATCCTAAAGGTAATGTAATCGGTGAATACACTCTTGTTAAAGAAAATGGTAAAGATCCAGTTGCAGTATTCACTCCAACAGACAAAACTTACACAGGAGAAGTTAAACCAGTAACAGTTCAAGCGAAAGATACAAACGGAACAGCTGTAACAACAACTTACACTCCAAATATCACGCCTGTTAAACCAACTGCTAAAGGAACAACTTCTGAAGGTGCGCAAGGTCAAGAGCAAAGTGGAACTCCAACATTCACAGAAGGTCACGAAAAAGCTCCAATCGACCCAAAAGTACCAGCTAAATTAATCGATCCAGAAACTGGTGAACCGACTGATGAAAAATCAGTAACAGTACCAGGAGAAGGAACTTACACAATTAACCCAGAAACTGGTGAAGTAACATTCAAACCAGAAGCAAACTTCACAGGTAAAGCACAAGGTGTTGAAGTTCAACGTAAAGATACAAACGGAACTCCAGCTACAGCTAAATATACACCAACAGTTAAACCAGTTACTCCAACATCAGATGACGTAGTATCTGAAGACGTACAAGGTGCTAAACAAACTGGAACTCCAGTATTTACACCAGGTAAAACAACAGTTAACGGTAAAGATGTAACTGTAGAATTATCTGATGAACCAGCTAAATTAGTAGATCCGAAAACAGGAGAATCAGTAGATTCAGTAACAGTACCAGGAGAAGGAACTTATACAATTGAAAATGGTGTAGTAACATTCGCTCCAGAACCACAATTCACAGGTAAAGCTAGTGGTGTAACAGTTAAACGTACTGACAAAAATGGTACAGAAGTAACTGCTAAATACACACCAACAGTTAAACCAGTAACACCAACATCAGATGACGTAATAACTACTGATGTACAAGGTGCAACTCAAAAAGGTAAACCAGCCTTTGAAGCAGGTAAAACAACAGTTAACGGTGTAGAAAAAACTGTAGAACTTGATGATACTAAACCAGCTACATTCGAAGATGGATCAACTACGAAAGAAGTACCAGGAGAAGGAACTTACACAGTAGCTCCAGACGGAACTGTAACATTCACTCCAGAAAAAGACTTCACAGGTCAAGGTAAAGGTGTAACAGTTAAACGTGTTGATAAAAACGGAACACCAGTAACAGCTAAATACACACCAGTAGTATTACCAGTAACACCAACAGGTAAAGACGTAACATCAATCGGTGAAAAAGGACAACCTCAATCAGAAACTCCAGTATTCACAGCTGGAACTACTAAAGTAAACGGTAAGACTGTAACAGTACCAATCGATGAAACAGTAGCTCCAACATTTGAAGATGGTTCAACTACGAAAGAAGTACCAGGAGAAGGAACTTACACAATCGATAAGAACGGTAAAGTAACATTCACTCCAGAACCAGACTTCGTAGGAGAAGCTAAAGGTGTAACAGTTAAACGTGTTGACGAAAACGGAACACCAGTAACAGCTAAATACACACCAACAGTATTAGGTAAAACAACTACAGAAAACGTAGTTTCTGAAGGTGCTAAAGGACAACCTCAATCTAATACTCCAGTATTCAAAGGTGATGTAGACACTACAGTAGCTCCAACATTCTCTGATGGAACAACTGAGAAGAAAGTACCAGGAGAAGGAACTTACACAATCGACAAAGATGGTAAAGTGACATTCACTCCAGAACCAAACTTCGTAGGAACAGCTACTCCAGTAGAAGTTGTACGTAAAGATAAGAACGGTAAGACAATCAAAGCTTCTTACACACCAACAGTTCGTCCTGACACTAAATTTGTAGTAGTAGGGAAAGACGGTAAAGAAACTGAATTACTTCCATCTAAAGATGGTAAAAACCCATCAGAAACTATTCCAGGATACAAATTAGTTAAGACTGAAACTGATGAAAAAGGTAACACTAAACACATCTACGAACCAGTAACAACTAAACACGTAGATAGAAAAGGTAACCCAATCCCAGGAACAACAACAGAAGAAGGAACAAAAGATCCTAAGAACATTCCAGGATACAAAGTAGTAGAAACTAAGAAACTTCCAAATGGGGATACAGAATATGTATACGAAAAAGTAACAACTTCATTCGTAGATAAAGCTGGTCACCCAATTCCAGGAACTGAAATTGAAGAAGGAACAAAAGATCCTAAGAACATTCCAGGTTACAAACTAGTAAGTACAACAACTACTTCAAAAGGAGATACAGTTCACACTTACGCTCCAGTTCAAACATTCTTCAAAGATAAAGATGGAAATGTAATCCCAGGAACAACAACTGAGGAAGGAACAACACCTAAGAAAGATATCTCAGGATACAGATTTGTAGAAACTAAGACTCTTCCAAATGGAGATACAGAACACGTCTATGAAAAAGTTAAGACTTCATTCAAAGATAAAGATGGAAATGTAATTCCAGGAACTACAACTGAGGAAGGAACAACACCTAAGAAAGATATCCCAGGATACAGATTTGTAGAAACTAAGACTCTTCCAAATGGAGATACAGAACACGTATACGAAAAAGTAAACACAGTGTTCAAAGATAAAGACGGAAACGTGATCCCAGGAACAACAACAGAAGTTGGTGAACAACCTAAGAAAGATATCCCAGGATACAAATTCGTAGAAACTAAGACTCTTCCAAATGGAGATATTGAACACGTATACGAAAAAGTAACAACTCCAACTCCAGCAGCAGTAATTACAACATGGACAGATGAAAATGGAAACCTATTAAAACCATCTGAAAATGGAGCTAAAGGTAAAGGAACATTTGAAGGATACGAGTTCGTAAGAACTGTAGTTGACGAAGACGGAAATGTACGTCACATCTTCAAGAAATCAACACGTATCCCAGCTACAAACATCATTACAACATGGACAGATGAAAATGGTAACCCATTAAAACCATCTGAAAATGGAGCTAAAGGTGAGGGAACATTTGAAGGATACGAGTTCGTAAGAACTGTAGTAGACGAAAATGGAAATGTACGTCACATCTTTAGAAAAGTAACAGCAGCTACTCCTAAAGCACAAGTTAAACGTTTAGCTAACACAGGTAGCGAAACATCTAACACAGCGGCAGCAGGATTCGGTGTATTACTTGCAGGAATTGCAGCAGCAATCAGAAAACGTAAAAACAAATAGTATTAAAGTAAGATAACTTTACTACTATTAAAAATGAATCGAGGTATGAGAGTAATCTCTACCTCGATTTTTTGGGGTTGTATACTAAATCGGGGCATGGAAAAATTTGCTTGTATACTATAAAAACATCAGTGAAAACTAATTAACATATATTTATTAAATAAATTGCTATTATCTTATTTTGAAGATGGTTAATAGTGGAATATTTTATTTATTTCTATCGAAAAATAAATATATGCTCATTTAAATATAAAGCTATTTTGACAATATTTTAAGTATATTTTAAGTTAGATTTAAATTGAAGTTGAATAGAGATTTTTAATACGTATAAAACTTTGTAAAATAATAAAATTTCTTCGGAAAATGATTGACGTAAATTTCTATTTATGATATTATTAATTCCGGTAAAGATACGTATTTATATTAGATATCAATTCTGAAAAAAACAAATTAAGGAGAAACTATGTTTAAAAAACTTTTAAAAGCAGTATTACCAGCATTACTAGTTTTCTCATTTGCTAATGTAAATGATGCAAAAGTAGAAGCTGCAAACAAAAAAATTAATGTAAGAGTTGATTATCTTGAAGAAGGAACTAACAAAAAATTAGCAGAAAGTGCAAAATTATCAGGAGATGAGAATGTATTTGCGACAATTTCTCTTCCTCAAAACTTAGCTAATGAATATAATATTTCAAAACGTAATTTTTCTAATGAAAGTAAAAATCAAATCGCAGCCAACAAAATCTACGATCAAGAATTAGTATACCAAGTGTACTTCACTAAAAAACCAGCTAGCCAAATTAGCAAACCGTACACTCAAACATACGCATATGTAACTACTCAAACTCAAGCTCACGTAGTAGCTACAACTCAAGTTCACAAACAACTAGTTGCTTCAGGGTCTGTAAGTCATTCTTCAACTACAAACCACACAGTAGTGACAAATCATAAACATACAGTAGTAACTACACACAAACCAGCTCAAAGACCTACTGTAGTAGCGCACAAACCAGTAGCTCAAAAACCAGCAGTACACAGACCTGTTGTTCAACAAAATCACAAACCTGTAAGAAAAGCTGCTCCACATGCAAAACGTCGTGGAAGATAGTATTTAAGGGTTTAAAATTATAGGCTCGTAGTCAATTAGATAGAGATAAGCTTCTCGTATTCAAATTGGCCTGCATTCAATAAGACTCTCAGCCGAATAGGTTTGTAACTCAATTAGGGTTGCAGACAAATTATTTTATAGACGAATTGGTTTGCAGTCAAATAGACTTATAGTCAAATGGGTTTACAGTCGAATTAAATTGTAACCGAATCAAGTCACAGCCAATTCCGGGGCAGAAATGAAAAAATTAATAAGAAACCTAAGTAGTATTTTGCTACTTAGGTTTTTTGTTAAATTCGTGGTATCGAGAAAGGCGATGTTGATGGTTCTAGAATTAACTTTGAAAAGAATTAGAATATCTGAAAAAATCTATATAAACCATAATTATTTATGATATAATTTAGTTGTTAATTGAAATAAAGGAGAAGTTTATGAAACAAAGGAGCAGAAAAATAGAAAAAACACTAGCATGGATTGCGAATATTATGATGATTTCAGTGGTAGTCTTAATGTATACGGGATTTTTTCAAAGACAGATGGAAGCAATATTTTTAACTCCTGAATTTATTAGTTTAACGTTATCTAAATCCGGAGAAGCTTTTTTTCTTTATACAGGAATAGATATTAATGAAATGGTTGAATTTCTTATAAAATTTATTAAATTTTCAGTCTTACTGACATCACTTATAGCATTATTAGCGACTTTTACGATGAAACATAGAATCTTTTCAGGGGTACTATTTTTATTCTTGGCTATTATGCTTGCTGGAATGGCGACAGAAGTTGCGGTTCCCGTGTACTTATTGTATTTCATTGTCGCCATTATGTTATTTATTAGAAAAGGTTAAACATTACTAATCTAATACATTTTGTGGTATAATTTAATCAATATATTAAAAAGGAGCATTTTATGAAACCATTTAGCAGAAAAGTTGAAAAAATCTTAGCGTGGATCGCGAATGTTATTATGATACTTGTTACAGTATTACTATCTCTTGGAGCATTTTCTAGTCAGTTAGCTACTGCTTTTAAACAAAAAGAATTTGAACCGATTCTTTATAACTTATTACAAGATCCAGGAGTTGAATCATTGCTAAAAAGTTCAGGTTTAGACATCGTATCGTTACTTGTATTATTGGTAAAAGTTTATACAATAGTTGCGATTGTTGCATTATTATTAGCGTTAATCGCGTCATTTACTATGAAAGCGAGAATTGTTTCAGGAATCTTATTCCTACTTTCAGCGATAGTAATCGGTGTAATGACAGTTGGGATACTACTTCCTGTATACTTACTATACTTTATTGTGGCGATTATGTTATTCGCAAGAAAAACACCTAAAGATCCAATCGATACAGATTTTACACAAACACCTGAAAAACCAGAGATTGACAGATTAGAGTACTTATAAGAGTAGCGTGTTTGTGAATATTTGATAAAAATAATAAACTATTCTATTAATTTGAAAGTTGTCGCAGATTCAGTGACTTCGGCGGAATATTAATAGGGTAGTTTTTTATTTGTTTAATAAAAGGGAAGTGAGTGTTGTTTTTTGTAGGGGAGTTAACTTCAAAACCTAGATATTTGTAACTATGACTAAGAATTATATATACAAAAACTGATTGCAAGATAACGCGCAAACTATTTGCTCCCTAGTGGAACTTCCTGATCTAAATCTAAAAATCACTTATTTACTAAAAATTTCTAAATAATTTGATAAATAAGGGATTTCAAAGAGTTCTTTTATTAGAAATTAAAATTAATTTTCAAACTATCTAAAACATAAAATAATTTATTTAGGGAGAATTTTACTCGAAAATCGTAATGATAGAAATAGTGTTAAAGTAAGTAAAATAATCTATTATTTAAAGCATTTTAAAATAGATAAATCTTTGACAAATGCTTGTTTTTGTAGTATAATTGTTAGGATGAAGTATTTTTGAATAGGTTCGTAATATGATTAAAATAATTGTTAATTCTAGGAGTAAAAAAAGTCTTATTGAACTTGAAAAAATAGAGCGTGTTTTAAAGAGGGAAAAGTCACCTTACAAAGTGCTAAAAACCTCTAAAAATAAGAACGCGAGTGACTTGATGAGTGAAATCCACGAAGATGAACTAATCGTCATCGGCGGAGATGGTACTATTAACGAAGTGGTAAATAACTATCATGGTAAAGAATTCATCTATCTCGCGTATGGATCTGGAAATGATCTTGCAAGATCAATAAGGTTCGATAAAACTGTTGAAATAAGTAGATTATTAGACTCAAAGAAATTTATAGAATATGATGTAGGTGTTGTTAACGATAGAAAATTCTGTTCGGGATTCGATATCGGTTTTAATGCTGACATAATTAAAAGAGCAAATGGCTCAAGGTTAAAAAAATATGTAGGAAAGTATATCTATCTTCTTCAAGGAGTAATAGGTATTTTCATGCTGAAAAAATATAGGGCGAAAATATCGTGGGACTCCGGTGAAATAGATACCGATAGCCTATATTTGTTAAATATTATGATTCAACCATATGAAGGAGGCGGAATAAAATTTTCGCAAACTGCTACAGGTCAAGATGGCAAACTCCACATTATGGTAATGGAGAACATAAATTTAATAACGTTTATTTATAATTATCTTTGCTTACTTCTGAAAAAACATAATAAACTAAAAAGAGTTAAACATATAACTACGGACACATTAACAGTAACGACAAATCAGAAATATTTTCAGATTGATGGAGAATTAATAAACAGCGAGGAACGTTTAAATCTAAGCTGTCTTAGTAAATTTTATAAATTAAAGAGGATAAAAAATAATGAGAAGAAATTCAAGTAGCCGTAATGCTAGAAGCGAATCGGGTATAGGAGCTTTTGATATAGTTAATGGTATATTAGCTGTCTTACTGATTATACTCGGTGGACTGGTAAGTTGGACGATGTTAAAATACGACTTCCTAAACTTTAGAGGAATCAACTATGCGATAATCGGAGTAATAATCGCAGCGATAGTACTGTCGATATTCCTAGTTATTAAGAAAAAAGCAAAAATATTTAATGTAATAATGTTAGTTGTTATGAATATTACCTTGATATTCTCGTACATGCAATTTAGAACAGCGATTGGTTTATTCGACAATTTAAATAACAATGCAACGGTAAGCGAGTATACAATGAATGTCGTAGTCTTGAAAAATGACAAAGCTGAAAAATTGGCTGACCTAAAAGATGCTACGGTATCAGCGCCGGTTTCTTCAGATGGAGAAAACATCAATAAATTGATGAAAGAGATTCGCGATAAAGAAAAACAAAGTCTAAATCTTTCAGAATCAAAAAACTACTTCTCAGCTTATGAAGAACTAACAGCAGGAACAGCTAGAGCAATGGTGTTAAACAGCTCATTTGAAGACTTAATTACAAGTCAACACCAAGACTTTAAAGATAAAACAAAAGTAATATATTCATACAAAATAACAAAAACTGTAAATGCTAAAGCAAAACAAAATGCTGGAGACGTGTTTAACGTTTATGTAAGTGGTATCGATACATATGGGCCTGTATCAAGTGTAAGTCGTTCAGATGTTAATATTATTATGACAGTAAACAAAAAAACTGGAAAAATCTTATTAACTACAACACCACGTGACTCATATGTGAAAATCGCTGATGGTGGTAATAATCAATATGACAAACTTACACACGCAGGACTATACGGTGTAGAATCATCAATTCATACATTAGAGAATGTCTACGGTATTAAAATTGATTATTATGCAAGACTTAACTTCACATCATTCCTAAAACTAATCGATACAGTTGGTGGGGTAGATGTGTATAATGATCAAGCGTTTGTATCGTATGGTGGAAAGAAAAGTTTCCAACCAGGATTATTACATATGAATTCTGAAGATGCTTTAATGTTTGTTCGAGAAAGATACGGGCTTACTGGTGGAGACCACGATCGTGGTAAAAATCAGGAAAAAGTTATTACAGCGATAATTAAAAAACTTACTTCGAAAGAAGGATTAGCGAATTATCAAAGTGTTATTAAAGATTTAAGTGAATCAATTCAGACAGACATGCCGATAGAAACAGCTATGGGTCTTGCGAATGAACAACTTAGCTCAGGAAAAGATTACAATGTAACTTCTCAAGCATTAACTGGTACGGGAAGTATAGGCTTACCATCATATGCTATGCCAGGAGCTCAATTATACATGATGCAAATCGATGATAAGAGTCTAGCGGAAGTTACAGCGAATATTAAAGACGTATTGGAAGGTAAGTAGATGAGAGACGGAATTAGAATGATAGATATACATTCCCATGTAGTCTTCGGAGTAGATGACGGTGCAAAAACTGAAAAAGATACTCGTGATTTGCTAGAGGAAAGCTACAGACAAGGTGTTAGAACGATTATCGCAACACCTCACAGAAGACGCGGAATGTTCGAAACAGACATAGAAATAATAAGAGAAAACTTCAAACGAGTAGAAGAAATAGCTGCTGAAGTAGCTAGCGACCTAAGGGTTTACTTAGGAAGTGAAGTTTACTACAAAGAAGGGGAAATTGAAAAAATCGAAAGTGGAGTATATCCGAGATTAGCTGATACAGACTATGTATTAGTCGAGTTCCCTTATGAAATGCGTTATAAAGAAATTCACAGAGCAATAAATAAAGTTATATTATTAGGATTAACACCGGTAGTAGCTCACGTTGAAAGATACAACGATGTAGATGAAAAAGGTGTTCAAGAATTGATTAACATGGGTGCTTATATCCAGGTTAATGCAGCAAGTGTTCTCAAACCAAAGCTTATCGGTGATAAACACAAACATTACAAAAAACGAGCTAAGAAGTACCTAGACCAAGAGCTAGTTCACTTTATCGCAAGTGATATGCACAATATGGATTCTCGAAGAACATTTATGAAAGAAGCATATGACATTATCGAGAAAAAATACGGTCCAACAATAGCTTACGAATTATTTGAAAAAAATCAAGAAAAATTATTAATGAATAAAATAATATAAAGAGAGGAAAAACAACACGATGGATAATCAAGAGAAAGATTTAATACAGTTAGATATTATGCTACTGTTAAGAAGAATTTGGGAGAAGAAGATATTAATAGTATTAGTAACATTATTATTTACTGCGGTATCACTTGCTTATAGTATTTTCTTAGTAACACCACAATATTCTTCTACTACGAAAGTATATGTGGTTAACCAAAAGAAAGATGATAAGGCAATTACAACACAAGACGTTCAATTAGGGTCATTATTAGTAAAAGACTATAAAGAAATTATTCTTTCTAACAAAGTTATGGAAGATTCAGCAGAAAAGAGTGGATTAGGACTTACAGCGAAAGAACTAGCAAAAAAAGTTAGTGTAGATGCACCGAAAGATACACGTATTATCTCAATCACTGTTCAAGATAAAGATCCACAAGTAGCTAGTGACTTAGCGAACACTGTAAAATCAGTGTCAGCTGATCAAATTAAAGACGTAACAAAAATCGATGATGTAACAACATTAGAAGAAGCAAAAGCAGCTACATCACCAAGTTCTCCAAATATTCCTAAAAATGCAGCACTAGCGACAGCATTAGGATTTATCTTAGCTGTAGCTGGAGTAGTATTATTTGAACTACTAGATGATAGAGTGAAGAGAGCAGAAGATATTGAAGAAGCAATGGGGCTTGTGCTTTTAGGTGTAGTTCCAGATACAAAAACAGGAAAGAGATAAGGTGAAAATACATGGCACAAATTAATTTACTAACAAACCAAAAAATAGTAGATCCTAAAAATGATGAATATTACAACGCTATACGTACAAATATCCAATTTTTAGGAAAAGATAAAAAAGTAATCGTAATTACATCAACTTCAGAAAATGAAGGGAAGAGTACTGTATCGACTAACTTAGCTATTTCATTAGCAAAATTAGGTCTTAAAACTATTCTAGTGGATGCTGATACACGTAAATCTGTTATGGCAGGTCGTTTCAAATTTAAGCACAAAATTAGTGATCTAACTAACTATCTTTCTGGAGTATCTCCAATTGAGGATGTTATTTATGAAACTGACGTGGAACATCTAAATGTTATTCCAGCAGGGCAAGTACCGCCAAACCCAACAGGATTATTACAAAACAGAAACTTTAACATTATGATTGAAGTTTTTAGAGAATACTATGACTATGTAATTATCGATACACCACCGATTGGGCAGGTAATCGATGCAGCTATCGTAGCGCCTAAAACTGATGGAGTAATTCTTCTAGTAGAAGCCAATCGTGTTAAGAAGAAAAGCATAGAAAAAGCTAAGGAACAACTTGAAAAAGGTGGAGCAGAATTCCTAGGTGTAATCTTAAACAAAGTTAACTCAAATGAACTAGGTTACGGTGGTTACTATGGTCACTACGGTAGCTATGGAATAAAGGGTAATAAAGATAAAAAATAAGTCATAAGATAAGAGGAGAACAAGATGTATTATATTAGAAGAAATAATAAGTTTCTGTTCTTGGTGACTGATTTAATAGCCTTATCTTTAGCTTATATTTTTACTTTTGATTTCCAATCGAAATCAAAAGATAATTTATACTTCTTTATAGCTATGAATGTTATTGGTTTTTTTGTAGCGCTTATGTCAGAAGAATACTGGACAATATCGGAAAGAGGTTATCTTAAAGAGCTCAAGACAACATTTATCTATGTATTGAAAGTTGTTTCATTATTCACATTAGTTCTAGTAATATTTAATCGTAAAGATTTCTTCGATATAGTAAAAAGTATGGAACTGATTATTTATTTAGTTCTAGCATTTGTTTTTATCTATTGTGTAAGAACCATTTCTAAAAGAATAAATAATCGCTATCGTGATGATAGTCGTAATATTATTATATTATCTGATTTTTGTGATTTAGACACAATAGGAGAATTACCTAGTAACTATCAAGTATTAGCGTATGCGAATAATTCAGATAAATCCATGTATAATGCTAAACCAGTTGTGCACAATATTTCTGAAATTCGAGATTTCTTATCTAATCACAGGGTTGATGAAATCTATGCTAACTTATCATCACAGACTAGTTTGGTAGAAATCTTTAAGATTTTTGAAGTACTTGGAATTCCGACAAAAATCAATATTACACCAATTATAAAAGAAGTCGGAGCGAATACTGCGGTAACATTCCAAGGTGATAATATTTATCTAACATCTGCGATAAAAATAGCAACACTCCGTCAGGTAATATTAAAAAGGGTGATGGATATCGCCATCTCAATAGTAGGAATATTATTAATGATTATTGTAGGTATAATTATACTACCAATAGTCAAGATGCAAGCGCCAGGACCACTTATATTCACTCAAACGAGAATAGGACAAAATGGTAAAAAGTTCAAAATATACAAATTTAGAAGTATGTATATGGATGCTGAAGAAAGAAAAGCAAAACTTTTAAGTCAAAACGAATTAGAAACAACGTTGATGTTTAAAATGGATAATGATCCTAGAGTATTCCCATTTGGTCAAAAATTAAGAGATTGTTCATTGGATGAACTTCCACAATTTATTAATGTTCTTAAAGGAGATATGAGTGTTGTAGGGACACGTCCTCCAACAGTTGATGAATATACTCAGTATGATCTTCATCATTTCAAACGTATGCAGGTGAAACCTGGTATTACTGGAATGTGGCAGGTTAGTGGAAGAAGTAACATACTTGATTTTGAAGAAGTAGTTAAACTGGATATGAAATATATCGAAAATTGGTCGCTAAGACTGGACATAAAAATTATAATTAAAACTATAATGGTTGTCCTAAAAAGAGAAGGAAGTAAATAATAACGGGAAAAGTAAAAAATAGGGAGTGGCTATATAAGAATATACAACCACTCCTTGTTAAAATAAAAAAAGGCTGTGTTTCGTCGCCAAACTAAAACACAGACTAATATAAGTGAATATGGATATATTAACATAAAAATTGATAAAATGGAAGTGAAAAGATAATTATGTGTAAAATTTCAATAATAACACCAGTGTATAATGTAGAAAAGTATCTTGAAAAGAATATTGAAAGTATTTTAGAACAAACATTTAAAGACTATGAATTTATTATAGTGAATGATGGATCTACAGATACTTCTGGTGAAATAGCAGAAAAATATGAAAAAAAAGATAATAGAATTAAAGTAATAAACAAAGAAAATGGTGGTGCACCAAGTGCTAGGAATGAGGGGATAAAAATAGCTAAGGGTGATTATTTATATTTCCCAGATTCTGATGATTGGTTAGAAAAAGATTATTTAGAGAATTTATATGATGCTGCTGTGAGAACAAATGTTGATCTGGTGATAACTGGATTTAAAATGGAATATTATGAAGGAAATAAGGAAATCACTTATCCTGTTAGTATCGATTCGGAAATAGAAATGTATAATAATAAATATGACTTAAGACATAACGCACACAAATATTTTGATAATATGATGTGGGCTGTTCCGTGGAATAAATTATACAGGGCAAGCTATATTAAAGATAACAATATACTATTTCCTAGTGTAAAGTGGGATGATCTACACTTTAATATGGAGTGTTTAAAGAATATTAATTCTTTTGCAGTAATAAATAATACAGGATATAGATTTTTCAGATCACGACCGGGTTCTGAAAGTACAATCGTTTTTGATGAAGTTTTGTATAAGAAAAGAAAAGCACAATTTACTCATATTTTAGACGTGTATAATAGTTGGGAAATAAAAGATGATAATATATTAGCAGTACTATATGGTTACTATGCTGGAAGAATTATTCAGTGTATGCAAGAAGTTGCTATCAGTAAGAACACTACTAAGAAAAAGAAAGAGCTATTATTAGAAATTATGAATGATGATTTAACTATCGTAGCTTTTAAAAAAGGAAAGATAAATTCTAAGCTATTGTTAATAGTATCAAAAATTATGAAACTCAATAAAGTTAATTTAAACTTATTTATTGGTAAAAGTATAGGGGTTGTTAAAGAAAAGAATGGAAGATTATTTAATTATTTGAAAGCTACCTCTGTAAATAAGTCAAAAAGGAGTTAGAAGTATGAAGAGACTGAAAAGTAAAATAAAAAATGTTCTTGATGATGTAGGTATACAGTGTTATGAGAACATAATTAAGAAAATTAATAAAAAAGAATATGTTTCTTTTGATATTTTTGATACATTAATAAAAAGAGATGTAAAAAAACCGACTGAAGTTTTTGATATAATAGAGCAAAATTATGAAATATATGATTTTTATAAAAGACGTATAGAAGCAGAAAAAAGAGCAAGAAAGGGTAAAGTAGATACTACAATAGATGAAATATACGATATATACAATTCATTATATTTAAATAATATTAATGAGATTGAAAAAATCAAAAATATTGAAAAAAAAGTAGAATTTGAATTGTGTGTTCAGAATAAATTATTGAAAAAAGTATATGATTTTTGTATAGAAAATAATAAAAAAGTGTACCTTATTTCAGATATGTATTTAAGTAGTGAAATCTTAAAAGAAATATTAGAAAAAAATGGTTATTCGAAGTATGAAAAACTATATGTTTCTTGCGAATATGATAGAACAAAAGCAAATGGTGAATTATATAAATATGTTATAAAAGAACTAGGTATACATACAAATAAGTTAATACATATAGGAAATGATATAAAGACAGATTATATGATGGCTTTAAAAAATAAGATTTCAGCAGTAAAGGTGAAGACTAAAACATATGTAGGCAATAGTTTATTAGATGTATTTCTAAGTAATCATAAGTCGAATTCGTCAAATTTTTATTATGACTTTGGGTATTCGAATTTTGGACCTTTATTATATGGATTTTGCATATGGTTAAAAGAAAATGTGAAGAAAAATGATATAGATAATATTTATTTTTTGGCTAGAGATGGTTATATTATAAAAAAAGCTTATGAGAAAATTTTTGGAGAACAGGATAATATTTATTATTTAGAAGCTTCAAGAAGAAGTTTACGAGTTCCATATTTATCGCAAAAAAATTCAATAGATGAAATGTTAGATGAATTACCTTTACCAAGGCAAACGAATATGATACAGATATTTGATGCATTGGGTATAGAATTAGATCTATATTCTGATAAAATAAAAGAGAGTGGGTACTCTATAGAAAGCTTCTATTTAAGAGAGAAGGTATTAAAAGAAGAAGGGTTTAAAAATTTAATTAGCTCAATAAAAGATGATATTATTGCTAATTCAATATCAGAAAACGAGGCATTAAAAAATTATCTGGAGAAAAATAATTTCTCAAAAAGAAATGCGATTGTTGATATTGGTTGGGGTGGATCAATGCAGAAGTATCTGAGAAATATTTTTGATAATCTTCCTGGATACGAGAATAAAGAACTGATAGGATTTTATTTCGGATTAACAGAGAAAGCAAAAGGAAATCTTTCTTCAAGAAATATAGCCAATGCATATGTATTTGATAATTATAACTTCTCATCGGAAGAGTTAGAACGTCCATTTGTGGGACTTTTTGAAAGCTTATTCTTAGAGCCAAAAGGTTCAGTAAAAAAATATCATATCAATACAGAAAATCTAGTTGAGAGATACCAGTATGAATATATTGATGATTCAGGTAAAGTGTTAGATGATGTTGATAAAATACATAATATCCAACAAGGTGCCTTAGGATTTATAGAAGAATATATGTCGACTGCTGTATCTAGATACTCAAAAATGGACTCAGAGGCAGCTTTTAAAAATCTATTTTCAGTAGGAATAAATCCAAAATTAGATCAATTAGAAAAATTGGGAAGTATTGTATTTTTTAACAATGGATTCAAAGAACAATTGGCAAAACCTGATTGTATTCTTAAATATCTAATATCGCCGATGAAATTTAAAAAAGACTTCTTAAACTCTCAATGGAAAACAGGGTTTTTAAAAGGGGTATTTAAGCTACCGTTACCATATTACGAAATATTTAAGGTGATGAGAAGGGTTAGGAAATAGAGATGATTTATGTATTATTTTTTACAATAGTAGCTATTGTAATATTAAACTTAATTATTTTTAAGAAAGATCCTATAGCACCAGCAGTTCTACTATCTTTATCTTTTATGATAGCAACGGGATATGCTTCTTTTTATAATTCTGAGTGGGATTTCTCAAGTTGGCTAGTTTATAAATTGATTGTCTTTGGAGTCCTATCTTTTTCATTAGGTTCACTAATAGGTGATAAAATTTTCATTAAAAATCAGAAAAAGATAACATACAATATGTTAAATGTCGAAGTTTTATCATCTAGAGTAATTATTTTAATAGGACTTCAAGTAATATTTATATTTTTCTATTTGCAACATGTATTGGAGTATACAGGAATAAGTAATCTTTTTTCTGCAATAGGTAATTATTACGAGTCTAATAAGATAGAAAAGATAGAATTAAACAGAATATTATCGATATATAGTATTTTTAATACTTCTATAACATATTTATTAATTTATTATGCTGTAGTTTTGAAAGTCTCTAATAAGAAGAATAATGTATTAAAAAAACTTACTATAAGTATATTTCTAGGTTTTCTATATGCTTACCTAAGTGGTACTCGAACAGAGATGTTTATGTTTATTATTGGTGGATTAATAATGTTTGTACTAGTTAATAATGCTATGGGGAAAAAAGTTCAGTTTAGTATGACAAATATAAAAAAGGGAAGTGTAATCCTTATTATTTTGATTTTTATTTTTAATATCTTATCAATATTGCAAGGTAGAACCATAGAAGGAATGACTATAAACGAAGTATTCTCAACATATTTAGGAGCACCAATAAAGAATTTAGATTTGTTCGTTTCAGAAGTTATTAGAGAGCCAAAATATTTTGGAGAGACAACATTCTCTTATACATATGAGATGTTTAATTTGAGATATAATGTACAGGAGCTAACTATGTATAGATTCATAGAGGGTAAAGGTTTAGGTAATGTATATACAACTTTCGCACCTATGTATTATGATTTTGGGATATATGGAACGATGATTCTGATGAGTGTATTAGGATTTATTTGCCAAACATTCTATAATAACATATGGAGAACTAGTAATAAGGTAAAGGCAAATTTTAGAGTAATAATATATTCATTTATTTCATTTTCAATCATTTTTAGTTTTTTCTCAAACAAATTTTTTGAAGTGTTTATTTCAAAATCACTTATTTATTTTGCGATAGGCGTGTATATAAGTACATTATTTTTAGAAAGGATTAGATTTAAGAAATGAATGATAAGATAAGTGTAATTGTTCCAATTTATAATGTTGAATATTATATTGAAGATTGTGTGAAAAGTATTTTGGGGCAAAGCTATAGAAATCTAGAAATAATTTTTGTAAATGATGGTTCTACAGATAATAGTATAGATATATTAAAGAGTCTTATAAGTAATGACCAAAGATGTAATATAGTTAGTCAAAAAAATGGTGGATTATCTTCTGCTAGAAATAAAGGACTAAGCGTTTCTACAGGAGAATACGTTACTTTTATAGATTCTGATGATTTTTTAAAAGAATCTTATATTGAGGAATTATATAAAAACTTAATAAATAATCGAGCAGATATATCGATAGCTGGTTTTACATATTATTATGACGATTGTAAAATATATAAGAATACGATTGATATGAATAATGATATAATTGAAAGATTGTCAAATGAAAAAGCAATAAACAGAATGTACGAATTCCAAAATCGATATAATGTTTCATTTGTCACAGCTTGGGGAAAGTTATATCGAAAGAGTTTATTTGATAATATATTTTATCCAGAGGGTAAAACATATGAAGATGAATTTACAACGTATAAATTATATTTAAAAACTAACAATATAGTATGTATAAATAAAGAATTATATATATATCGTATCAGAGAAGGAAGTATTATGTCTAAAAAGTATGGTTTAGACAATTTAAATCCTATTATGGCATTAGAGGAACGAATTGATATTCTAAAAGATAAAAATATAAATGCATTAGAAACAGAGTATACGTATCTTTGTTTACTTTCATATAATATGTATATGTTAAAAAAACATGGATATGTCAAAGAAGTTAATGAACTAAAGAATAAGTATATTAATTACTACTTAAAAGTTTACCCTAGAGTGGGATTAAAGAAAAAAATTAAATTATTAGTGATACGGTATATTAATTCAATTATTTATAAGTATAAAGGAGATAATCTAAGATAAATGAAAAAAAAATATATATGTATGACAGCGTATCACCTATTGATAACACTTACAAAATTAGATAATAACAATAGGAATGAATTACTATTATTGGAAGGGGCTCTATCTGAGGAGATTATCGATTTATTTGTCAAAGAGAATATATTTGAAAAAATTACTGTCCTAAATATGTATATGTTTGATGAACTAAAAAAATGTATGGGGAATAGAAGAGAAGTATTTGAAATAATTGAATTACTAAAAGATGGGCATATATATATTTATAATGATCATATTCCAATTGGATGGATATTAAATAAATATAAAATTAAATATGATCTTATAGAAGATGGATACGATTTCTTTTCATATAAATATACTGATTTTAGAAATAGAATATTTACTAAAAAATCGACGGTTCGAGATTACAAAGAATTATTTAAGCATTATTTATTTTTAAGAAGAAACAAAGGCCCTGGTTTTAGTAAATATTGTCAATCAATAGAGGTAAATGATATATCAGTAGTTCCAAAAGATGAAAGATATCATAAGTTTAAAGAAGTACCAAGAAAAGAACTGTTTGAAAACATAAGTGAAGAGAGAAAACAATTAATATTAAGGGTCTTTGGTGTAGAAGAACTTTCTGGAGTAGCGGACAAATCAGTATTGATTTTAACGCAACCACTTAGTTTAGATAGACTTATGAACAGCGATGAAAAACAATATGGATTTTATAAGAAGATTTGTGATAAATATCTATCTGAAGGATATGAAGTATACTTAAAACCACATCCAAGAGATACGATTACTTATGAGAAAATTAATGGAGTAAGTTTAATTGCACAGACTGTGCCGATGGAACTAATTGAGATGGTTAGTGATGTTAAATTTGAACGAATAATAACACACTCATCGACAGCCATAAACTTCTTAACATGTGGTAAAGAAAAAGAAGTATTTTATGATTTTAATACACAAGAATATGATGAAAAATTACTAGAAAAATACAATATAAATAAGGATGAACTGTAATGAAGAAGAACAAACTATTAAGTTCTAGTTTGGCTTATACAATAGGTAATTTATTAATACAAGGATTAAGTTTCATAACATTACCAATATATACGAGAGTAATGACTCAAGAAGATTATGGTAACTATAATCTATATAGTTCTTGGGCTGGAATATTTTCTATATTCATTGGACTTCAGATAGTAGGGAGTTTCAGTATAGCGAAAATAAAATATGAAAATAGATTTAAGGAGTATATAGCCACGAGTACAAGTGTAACGACAATATTTTTTATATTATTTTCAACAGTTTGTTTAATATTTAGTACATATTTAGAAAAGATATTAGGATTTTCTACAGGAATATTACTATTTATCTTAATCCAAGGATACTTCAGTCATTTACAAGGAAGTTTATCACAATATTATATTCAAACACAAGAAACAAAAAAACAACTTATATTATCATTCTTTATGTCATTTGGTAATGTTGTACTATCATTATTATTCTTATTCACACTAAAAAATGATTTCCTAGCTAGAATACTAGGAGGGATAATACCTGGGATAATAGTAGGTATAATTTTCTTAATATTCATTTATAAGAATAGTAGTGTGATACTAGATAGGACATATGTTAGATTTATATTGATCACATCGATTCCTTTAGTATTTCATATTCTAGGGCATAACTTACTAAGTCAATTAGATAGAATAATGATAGGAAGCTACATGACGGCAAAAGAAGTTGCGATATATAGTTTCGGGTATTCACTAGGAAGTATTGTGTCGATAGCGTTAATGAGTATGAATACTGCATGGATTCCATGGTTTTTTGATGAAAAGAAAAAAGGAAATGTTGATCTGATAAATAAATATAAGGAAAGATATCTATTAATAGGGGTATTTCTAACAATAGGATTCTTATCTGTCTTCCCAGAATTAGTTTCAATAATGGGGAGTGCGGATTATAAGAGTAGTAGAGATTTTGTGGTATTAATAGTGGTAAGTTGTTTTATAGTATTTTTATATACTTTTCCAGTTAATATTCAATTTTATCATGAAAATACAAAATTTATCCCAATAGGAACTCTTTTAGCTGCAGGAATAAACTATATATTAAACTATATATTAATTCCGAAAAGTGGTATATATGGAGCTGCGATAGCTACAGTAGCTTCATACGTACTATTATTGGTATTCCATCATCTAATAGCCAAAATAAAATATAGATACAATGAAATAAGTGTTATTCAATATATAATCCTTATAGGAGTAGTAAGTATTTACGGCATATTCGCAAATATATTTATAGATAATTTACTAATAAGATGGGGTGGATGTTTAGTTGTATTTGTAGTACTAGTTTTATACTATAAGAAAGATGTAGAAGAATTGATAAAAAAGTAAAAAATAGGAGATAACAATGGTATATATAATAGCGGAAATAGGATGTAATCACAATGGTGATTTTAATCTGGCAAAAAAAATGGTAGATGTCGCAGTTGAATGTGGAGTAGATGCCGTTAAATTTCAAACATTCAAGGCGGATTTATTAATCTCTAAGTATGCACCGAAGGCAGAATATCAAAAGAAAACAACAGGAACAGAAGATAGTCAACTCGAGATGACAAGAAGACTAGAGCTTAGTTTTGAAGAATATTTAGAACTTAGAGACTATTGCTTAGAAAAAGGAGTAGATGTGTTTTCTACACCATTTGATGAAGAATCACTGGATTTCCTAATTAGTACTGATATGCCAGTATATAAAATACCATCAGGAGAAATTACAAATTTACCATACTTAGAAAAAATAGGAAAACAAAATAAAAAAGTAATTCTATCAACAGGTATGGCAACTTTAGGAGAGATACATGCAGCAGTAAAAATATTAGAAGACAATGGAACAGAGGATATTTCAATCCTACATTGTACTACAGAGTATCCAACAAAATATCCAGATCTAAATCTAAATGTGATATCAACATTGAAAAAAGAATTTCCAAATCAAAAAATAGGATATTCAGATCACAGTATCGGATATGAAGTACCGATAGCGGCAGCGACTTTAGGGGCTGAAATAATAGAAAAGCACTTCACATTAGATAATGATATGCCAGGTCCAGATCATAAGGCTAGTGCGACACCTGATATATTAGAAAGACTAGTAAAAGGGATAAGAATAGTAGGTGCGTCACTTGGGAAATTTGAAAAAGAGCCAGTAGAGGTAGAAATAAAAAATAAAATAGTGGCAAGAAAATCAATAATAGCCAAGAAGGCTATAAAAAAAGGAGAAGTATTTACAGAAGAGAATATCACAACGAAACGTCCAGGAAATGGAATAAGTCCGATGAATTGGTATGATATTCTAGGAAAAGTTAGTGAATATGACTTCGAAGAAGATATGTTAATTAAACATAGTGAATTTAAAAATCAAGAGTAAGAGGTAAAAAGAATGAAAAATGTATGTGTAGTAACTGGTTCACGAGCAGAATATGGAATAATGAAAGCGTTACTTTTAAAATTAAATAAAGAACAAAACATAAAGCTTGATGTAGTAGTTACTGCCATGCATTTAGAAGAAAAGTATGGTAATACATACAAACAGATAGAAGAAGACGGGCTAAATATAATAAAAAAAATCCCGTTAAATTTAGAAAACACATCAAAAAAATGCGTAAGCAGATCGCTAGCGATATTAACGACAGGATTATCAGAGTTATTTGAAGAAGTTAAGTATGATTTAATTATTATACTTGGAGATAGGTATGAAATGCTTCCAGTAGTAAATGTAGCATTAATATACAATATACCAGTATGTCACTTACATGGTGGAGAAAAAACTCTAGGTAACTTTGATGAATCAATTAGACATGCGATAACAAAAATGAGTCACTTGCATTTGGTAGCTAGTGAAGAATTTAAAAATAGAGTAATACAACTAGGTGAAGAAGAACAGAACGTACACAACATAGGAGCTATGGGTGTGGAAAATGTAATAAAGCAAGATTTTCTAACAAAGAAAGAATTAGAAGAAACTTTAGGTATGGAGTTAGAAGAAGAGTACTATGTAGTACTTTTCCATCCAGTAACGTTAGAAGATGGGGGAGCATTAAAACAAATCCAAACACTTCTAGAAGTATTATCTGAACAGACAAAACAAGTAATATTTATAGGATCAAACTCAGATACTGATTCAGATAAGATAATGAGTGCGATAGAAGAATATACTAAAAAACATAGCAGTTCAAAAGTATTTATTTCCTTAAAACCAAGTGAATATCATTCATTGGTGAAATATTCAAGAGGATTAGTAGGGAATTCATCTTCAGGTTTAATAGAAATTCCATCGCTAAAAGTTCCAACATTAAACATTGGAAATAGACAATTAGGAAGATTACGAGGACCGAGTGTAGTAGATGTAGATACGACAAAAGAAAGTATACAAAAAGGACTAAAAGAATTATCAAATATAAGAGATTTCTATAATCCATACGAACAAGAAAATTCAATAGAAAAAGCTAAATTAGCTATATTAGATTATTTATCTAAAGATAAGAGTATAATTAAAGAATTTAATGATATGACGGAGGGGAGATAATGAAGCAAAGAGTAGCATTTATAGGAGCAGGAAGCCATTCAGATGCAGTAAAACCCCATTTAGATATATATAACTATGAATTTGTAGGATATTTTGATGACAAGGATATCGAAGAATATAAAGGATATCCAATACTAGGAAAAACACACGATGTATTAAAATGTCTTCATGAGAAAAAAATAGATAAAGTCTTCATAACAATAGGTGATAATAAAAAAAGAAAAGAATTGTTTGACTTAGTAAACGAAAAATATCCAGATGCATTTATAAACATAGTAAGTAAAGAAGCAACTATATTAACCGATTCAAGCATAAAAGGAAAAGGAATATTCATAAGTAGGTGTTTTATAGGATCTGAAGTAGAAATTTATGATAATTCAATAGTAAATACAGGAGCAATAGTAGAACATCATACAGTAATAGCCCCACATTGTAACATCACCCCAGGAGCGATACTTAATTTTTGTAAATTAGGAGAAGGAGTTTATGTAGGTAGTGGAAGCACAATAATACAATTAGTAGAAATAGCACCATATACAATAATAGGAGCAGGAGCTACCGTAGTAAAAACAATAAAAGAAAGTGGAACCTATGTGGGAGTACCTGCGAGAAGGATCAAATAAGGAGAAGAAAAATGAGATCAGTATGTTTAATACCAGCACGAAGTGGATCAAAAGGATTAAAAAATAAAAATATGTTATTTTTTGATGGAAAACCATTAATATTCCATACAATAGATGCGGCGATAGAATCAGGGTGCTTTGCCAAAGAAGATATATATGTAAGTTCAGATTCACAACTATACTTAGATATATGTAAAACAAGAGGAATAAGCACAATATTAAGAGATCCAGAGTTATCAAAAGATACAACTCCGTCAAATTCAGTAGGACTAGATTTTCTAAGTAGATTTGATGAAGATGTAGTTTACGTACTATTACAATTAACATCACCATTAAGAAGTGCAAAACAGATTCAAGAAGCGATGAGACTATTTGAAGAATCAAGAGAAGAAGGTGTGGAGAATGTAGTAAGTTATGTAGAATTAGATAAATCTCCAAGGCTATTTACAAGCTTAGATGATAATAATTATATTCAAGAAAGCTTCGCGGCAGATAGAGGATATAGAAGACAAGATGAGAAGAAGTTATATAGAACCAATGGAGCTATATATATAACTACTAAAAACTTCTATGAAAAAAATATAAGCTACTTAACACCTAGAACAAAAGCTTACTTAATGGATAAAGAAAGCTCATATGATATTGATGATAGAAGTGACTTTATAGGAGCAATAGGAAGTAGATACTTTAACTATGAACTAAGAGAACAAAGAAATAAGAATTTTTATAAAGAAAAATATAAAGAATTTAAAAATACTGAATTAAAAGAGAATATAATTTTTGGTGATTCAAGACTAGTTAATTTAGAGTTAGAAGGATACAGTAATTTAAGTTTAGGTGGAGTAACATTAGCTACTCTATTAGAAAACCTAGAGCAGTATAATGATGTGGCAATTAAGAAGATGTTAGTATCTTTAGGTATTAACGATATAATATCAAATTATAATAAAGAGATAATAAAAGAGAATTATAAGAAATTACTTTTAGAAACAGATAAAAGAAATATAGAATTAACTCTAACAACAATCGGTTATGTATTATTCAGAGATAGTGTAGACAATGAAATAGTTAGAGAGTTAAATGAATGGTTAGAAGACTTTACAAGAGAGAACAAAATAAAGTTAATCGATATAAATAAAGATCTTTCTGAAGATTATCATTTGAAGTATGAATATACAAATGATGGGCTGCATTATAATGATGAAGGAAGTATGTTATTAAACAGCTGTATAAGAAGGAGAATTTAGAGACGAATAGATAAAAAACAGAGGTGAAGTATATGAAGAAAAATTATAACGAAAGAACAATCAAAGATGAGATTGGTTATAAAATTAAAACGATAGATGCAACAAGACATAACAGAATATTTGCTAGTAAAAGGTTATATAGATATAGTCAAAGGTGGGAAGTAATATTTTTCTCTATGAATATCTTAGCTGTAATTTTTTTGATTAGTTCAACAGTAATTCTAACAAATTCTAAACTTATGACATTAGTGTCAGGTTGTTTTTCATTGTATACTATTATAACACAATATTATTATAATAATTTAAATTATAGAGAACGAGGATTAAAATTTCACTACCTAGAACTGGATTTAGAGCATTTAATTGTTAAATTGAAAACATTGCTTAGAGATAAGAATAAGTCCGATTTAGAACTAGAAGGAGAATATAAGTTTATTATGAATAATTATATTTGTAGTTTAAAGGGGTACGAAAATCATGAAGAGATAGATAATAAGGAACGAGAAATTCGTGAAGTGATAGATAATGAAGAACAAGAAGATTGTGAAGAAATAAATAATAAGAAGCTAGAAGATAAAAGTGAAATAAGACATAAAGAAAAGATAAAGGATTATAGTAGCGATAACATTTTCTATTATGGAAATATCTGTATTATATTATTATTTGGTATATTATACATAATTGGAATATGGGAATATATTTTTAAATAAGATAAAACTATAGGATTGTTTATATAATTAAAGAATAGATTTAATGGAAAGATGATAAAGTATTACTATAAGTTTGCTGTATTTAGTTAGTTGCAATTATATGGAATAATACTGTGATTAAAGGTATAAGGTTTTATTTTGTGAAGTATTTTGAAAAGATATTTATATACAGAAATAAGTGATGAAATAGTCTTGAGTATTGTTGTTTTATCTTTTTATTCATTAACAAAGTTGAGTATATTGAACTGTAAATGTGATGGAGATACTTGTAAACATTCGATAGTGGAAAAACACTCTGTATTTTCCTTTTCATTGTGAGTGGTCATCAGTTTTGTAGCAATGGGATTAATAATATTAATTTTAAAATTAAAACATAATATAATATTGATTAGAAACACTTACTCAAGAAGTGGTTTCATGTTGGTTTTAATTACTCTTTTAGTGTCATTACCAGTATATTATATAATATTGAAAAAGAAGTGAAATTTAGTTGAATTTGGAGAGAATTATGTACGATTATTTAATAGTAGGAGCTGGATTGTCAGGTGCGATCTTTGCTCATGAAGCAACAAAACAAGGAAAAAAAGTAAAAGTAATAGATAAACGTGACCACATTGGTGGGAACATCTATTGTGAGAACGTTGAAGGAATTAACGTTCACAAATATGGTGCACATATCTTCCATACTTCTAACAAAGAAGTTTGGGATTATGTAAATCAGTTTGCTGAGTTTAACAACTATATTAACTCACCAGTAGCAAACTATAAAGGTAAATTATACAATCTACCTTTCAACATGAATACTTTCTACGGATTATGGGGAACTAAGACTCCTGCAGAAGTAAAAGATAAAATCGCTGAACAAACAGCTCATCTGCAAGATAGTGAACCTAAGAACTTAGAAGAACAAGCTATCAAACTTATCGGTACTGATGTATATGAAACTTTAATTAAAGGTTATACAGAAAAACAATGGGGACGTAGTGCAACTGAACTACCACCGTTTATCATTAAACGTCTTCCAGTACGTTTTACATTCGATAACAACTACTTCAACGATAGATACCAAGGTATTCCAATCGGTGGATACAATGTTATTATTGAAAACATGCTGAAAGATATCGAAGTAGAATTAAATGTAGACTTCTTCGAAAATCGCGAAGAGTTAGAAGCAAGTGCGAAAAAAGTAGTATTTACCGGAATGATTGATCAATATTTTGATTATAAACACGGAGAATTAGAATACAGAAGTCTTCGTTTTGAACATGAAGTACTAGATGAAGAAAACTACCAAGGTAATGCAGTGGTGAACTACACAGAACGTGAAGTTCCTTATACTCGTATTATCGAGCACAAACACTTCGAAAAAGGTACTCAAGAAAAAACAGTTATTACACGTGAATACTCAGTAGATTGGAAACGTGGAGATGAACCATACTACCCAATCAACGATGCTAAAAACAATGAAATGTATCAAAAATATTTAGAGGAAGCAAAAGGTAAAAATGTTATCTTCTGTGGACGTCTTGCAGACTATAAATATTATGATATGCACGTAGTAATCGAAAGAGCTCTTAATGTAGTAAGAGAGGAATTGAATAGATAAGAAGCGTAATTTTTCTTCTTAATCGTATTTGCCAAATACAATAAACCAATTGAGTTTAATCTCGGTTGGTTTTTGTATTAAATTTAACTTAATTATTAATATTCTAGTTAATTGAAATATATGAAATTTATTGTTTGCAAAAGAGTATTAATATATAATATGTATATATTAATATAGAATTAATAAAAATTAACAGAAATTAGGTGGTGGGGATATGATGAGAAGGCAGGAAAAAGGTGTATAGAAAGTATAAAATATAGGTAAGTCATTAAAAATTAATATAGAAAAAGAATATATTTTTATTTATGAGAGGATGATGGTGAGTTAATGAATACTAAGAAAAGACAAACATCAGGTGTGCAGTCGTTATTAGTTGGTAATGGAATTAATAGATTATTTAGCGGGAGTTTGAGTTTAGACGAGTTAGAATTAGAAGGATATAGCATAAGAAAAGAAAAAAATAATATTGTAATCGAGTATGGAGATATAATAAAAAGGTATGAATATAACGAATATGATAATATAAATTTTCCTATGAGAATGATGGCTAGATCTTTAGGTAAAAGTGAGGTTATACAGAAAGCAATTAAAGAAAAAATAAAATCTGATTTTATTAATGAATTTAAAAAGGAACAGAAGGAATTTATAGAAAAACTATTAAATTTAGATGTAACTTCAATTTTAACTACAAATTATAGTTTCGAATTTGAAAGAAGTACTATAGAAAAATGTTCAATTGGTAAGATACAGAGCTATTATAAGAATGAGGTATTAGAGAAAAATGTACCAAAATATAGGACAAATGAATTAATTGGAAAGCTTAATGAATCGATTGAAAAGGATGATAAATTAAACAAAAAGGGTAATGGATCTAATAAAAAGAAAAATGTATTGAATGAAGAATATGATAGCGATATTCATCAATACATTGAATTGAGAGAAAATAATAAAAAACTGTGGCATATACATGGTATTGCAACTAGATATAAGTCTATTGTATTGGATCATTATGCATATGGGAAATTACTAAAAAAAATACAAGAACATACAAAAAATATTATCAAGAGATTTACAAATTCTAATTATCAAATGGTATCTTGGATAGATTATTTCTTGGTTGGAGACGTTCATATATTAGGGTTTAAATTTGATTTAGCAGAAGTTGATCTATGGTGGCTATTAAGTTTCAAGAGTAGACACTTTCAATTTGCGAAAACATATTTTTATTGTATGGAGGAAGAGCTAGAACCTGAAATAAAAATTATGTTGCAAACTTATAATGTAGAAATTATAGATCCTAGAAAAAGTAAGAGTGCTCCAGAGGGGGTAATTAATCAAAGCGGAAACTACAAAGAATTTTACGAATCAGCAATAGAGGAAATAACAAGAATAATAAATAGTAGAAAAAGAAATTAATATAATTAATCATACAGGTGAGACAGTTTAATAAAATTTATAAGAGGTAAAATAGATGAGCCGTTTGTATAATGGAGTTAAATATTATGGTGAAAATGATCTGAGTATAGGTTGGTACCTAGAAAAAGCTGAAAAAGTAATTAATTCATTTAATGAAAATAATAGTCATGATGATATAAATTATATTCTTGAATTATATAATGTTTCACTGTTATTTGATTCACAGGAAAGATTGAAAACATGGGAAGATGTATATTATAGTGATTTGAAATCAAAAGTTAATAAATTTATGCCGATTATTGCGAAGTATTTTCATAATCTTGATATTTTAAAAATTAAATCCTTCTATAATAAAATTAGTAGGCAATATCAAGAAGATTTTTGGAGATTGTTTTCACGTTTTAAAGTATACGAAAAGGTTAAGAATGAAGAATTTACAAGTATATTATATGAGTTTAATGTATCAATATATTTATTATTAATTCACCAAGACATTGTAAAATATTTTGATAATGAGATTAGCGATTATATGAAACATTCAAAACTAACAGCGGTGGCTCTAATAAAACATTATTTGGTGCAAAAAGAAATAAAGTATTATATTCCTGAGTCATTATTATTAGAAGATCAGCTAACTATAATTGAGAATTATATTAATTCAAAAGGAGCTAATCCTAATTATCTCGAACTTTTGTATGAATCACGAAGTCGAAAAGAGTTCCCTATTTCTGATAAGATCCGTTTGAAGGCCAAAAGAAGATACTCAGAGTTTGTTGAAAAAGATAGTATTAGTGAATCTGGCTTATTATATAATTTAACAGTTAGTTTTTCTAATATTAAGGAAGTTATCCGTGTTTTTGATGAAGATTTATTAAATTATAAGGTAACTTATAGTCGGTTATGGGTAAAAGACAACTTAGATAATGCTACATTACTTAATAATTTTATATATTTATTTGAATATGTAGATTATCATAATAGATTAACTCTTCCATCTAAAGAATATGAACTTGGATTTTTAGAAAAATTTGCAGGTGTAAAAGGAATTAAAAGATATAACATAGGATTAGCTTTTAATTTTAAGAATATGTTATCTTTAATGCAAATTAAGTTGTATTGTCAGGTTCTTTCAGAGTTTGATAAGAGATTGGAGAATATATTTAAATGGTTTTTTGAAGAGTATTTGTGGAATGAGTTTGGCGTGGAAGGATTTACTCTTTTAATACCATCAGAGAATTCTACATTCTTGGAGAAAGTAAGAACAGTGTGTTCAGAGATAGATTCTATATTAAGTCAGTTCAATGCTTATATTGAAAATGGAGAAATAGATCGAGAACTACTGGAGATTTCTAGAAATAGTCCTTTAATAGAGAATATACCTAGCTTTTTCGAGAGAAAGTATGGTTATATAGAAGATCGAGAATTATTAAATATCTCGGAATATTTATTTTCAGATCAATCTCAGCTGGGGTATATTGAAAATAAAACATCATACTCTAACTTTGAAGAATTAATAGTTAATGAGAATGTTCTGATATCTGATTTTCCAGATTATAATAGAGTTCTAATCACTTCATTAATTGAAAGAAATATCATCTATAAAAATGAACAAGGATATATACGTTTTGAAGAAGATATTACTAAAATTCTTAAGGACTTTTATTACAATAAAGTAATATGTATTAATTATTATAAAAATAGTCCTGTATTAGATTCACTTATTTTAAATGGAAAAATAATTTGTGAATCGAAGTTGTTTTCTAGACAAGAACAAGAGTATTTGAACTATTTATTAAACGACCGCTTGTTTGATAATGGGCCAGCATTAAGAAATAAATATTCTCATGGGAAAAACCCTATAAATCTAGAGGACCATGAAAAAGACTATTTCCAAATATTAAAAGTTATAACCCTGATAATTATAAAAATAAACGAGGAATTTTATTTAAGGGATGATAACATTTAGTCTGAAATCTTATAGAAATGATATCTTTTCTGTAACTTTATTTATTAAGGCTTGTGATTGATGAAGAAAGCTACTATAATTTCAATTAGAAAAAAAGCATTAAATACAGTATAATTAAGAATGAAAAGAATTTGTCTGATCATGGAATAGGAGTAGTTTGGAATGAAGGTTTTTGATACAAAATTAAGAGATGTAAAAATATAGAGCCTGATGTTTTTGAAGATAAACGTGGTTTCTTTATGGAGAGTTATTCTGATGAAAAGTATAAAAAACTAGGTATAGATTTTAATTTTATTCAAGACAATCATTCGTTATCTGTTGAAGTTGGAGTCGTTCGTGGTTTGCATTTTCAAAGAGGTGATGCTGCTCAAACGAAACTTATTCGTGTAGTGACTGGGGAAGTATTAGATGTGGTCGTTGATCTTAGAAAAGGTAGTCCAACATATGGACAGTGGGAAAGTTTTATCCTTTCAGAACATAACAGAAGGCAACTTTTAGTTCCTAGAGGATTTGCTCACGGCTTTGCGACATTAACCCCAAATGTTAACTTCATGTATAAGTGTGATAATTATTATAATGCAGAAGCAGATACAGGAATTGTATTCGATGATAAAGAGCTGGGTATTGATTGGCAGATTGATTTATCAAAAGCTATTATTTCTGAGAAAGATAGAAAACTTCCTGCATTCAAAGAATTTGAAAAGAACAATGATTTTGTGTATGGGGAAGAGTAATTTTAATATGTTTTTAGGTATATTCAAAAAATCTTAGACGTTTATGAAAATGCGTAAGTGAAGTGGTTTATTGATAACTAAATTTTCTTTATAAGAGTTTTTCAGATACTTAATGAATTTTTTGATGATGATTCGATAATTGGAATCACGATTTTTGAGTCTCTAGTTTTTGGGGAAATTTAAGTTGTAATGTTTATATAAGTTAATTCTTTTCTATGAGTGTAGCGATCCATAGTTTAGAGGAATTTATCCTTTATGCAATATATCACTAGATCTGACCTTCGAATTAATTGACAACAAGAGAAGGTGTATGATAGAATATAGCAAAGTGAATGGGAAATGTCTATCAAATTTCATCTCGAAAGCCAATTGAAGTGCTAGTTCAATTGGCTTTTTATATTAATATTTAATATTCACACACAAAGTGACGAGTATGCGTCGTGAGCTAAAATGGCTACTTCTTCCCGGGAGCAACTCAAAAATCGTGATTTCGAAGAAATGATATGTACCCCTTTTACTGGACAAACCAGTGAAAGGGGTATTTTTATGCGTTATAGTTTTGAATTTAAAGTAAAATGTGTTGAGATGTATGAAAGAGGGGAATATCCAGAAACACCGAATGGAAT
>NZ_JBSMTL010000008.1:0-81811 GCF_054054385.1 Gemella taiwanensis | reverse complement strand
TTCGCTCGACTTGCATGTATTAGGCACGCCGCCAGCGTTCGTCCTGAGCCAGGATCAAACTCTCCAAATAAATTTGTTAGCTTGATTAGCTCATTAAAAAGTTTTATAGTTTCTTTTTAAAACTGTCTTTTTTTGGAATTAACGTTGACTTAATTCGTTTAGTTTTCAATGTTCAAATCGTTGCGATTAACAACTTTTACATTTTAACATTTTTAAATTTCTTTGTCAAGTCTTTTTTAAAACTTTTTTAAAAATGTTTTTTTATCTTCATCAGAAGACTTTAATTATTTTATCATTTCTTCGAATGCTTGTCAAGAAGTTTTTTATATTTTTTTTTGAACTTGTTAACCGTTTACTTCGTTGAAATAATAAGCGTTGTCTTGTTTCAAGACGTTTATAAGTTTATCATTTCTTTTTTATTTTGTCAAGAAGTTTTTTATATTTTCTTAACTTTTAATTATTAGAAATATTATATTGTTCGTCTTCTTCTTGAGAAGACTTTTACTATTCTATCATCAGTCTTTTATTATGTCAATACATTTTTAAAAAAAACTGAGGAAAAGTTTCTCTTTTCCTCAGTTTGAATCTTTCTATTAGTAAACTATTTTCTTAATAAAGAGATATTTAGCTCTAATAATTGATCTAAATCTACTGGTGATGGAGCTTGTGTCATTGGATCTGCAGCATTAGCTGTTTTAGGGAATGCTATTGTGTCACGTAAGTTATCACGCCCTGCTAGTAACATAACAAATCTATCTAATCCTAAAGCACATCCCCCATGTGGTGGTACTCCATATTCGAATGCATCTAATAAGAATCCAAATTGCTCTTGAGCTTGTTCTTGAGTAAATCCTAATGCTTTAAACATTGAAGATTGTACTTCTTTATCGTAGATACGGATACTTCCTCCACCTAGTTCATATCCATTAAGTACTATATCATAAGCTTGTGCATAAGCTTTTTCTGGTGCAGTTTCTAGTAATTCTACATCTTCTACTTTCGGCATTGTGAATGGGTGGTGAGCTGCACTGTAACGCCCTTTTTCTTCATCATACTCTAATAAAGGCCAGTTTACTACCCATAGATAGTTATATTTATCTTTATCGATTAAATCTAAATCAGCTGCTAATTTTTGACGTAGTGCCCCTAATGATGCGTAACATACTTTTTTACTATCCGCAGCAAATAAGATAATATCTCCAACTTCTGCGTCTACACGAGCTACTAATTCTTGAGCTACTTCATCTGTAAAGAATTTAGCAATCGCTCCGTTTAATCCTTCTTCTGTTACTTTAACCCAAGCTAATCCTTTAGCTCCATAGTTTGCAACATACTTGCCTAATGCATCAATATCTTTACGAGAATATTGCTCTGCACATCCTTTAGCTACGATACATTTTACTGCTCCACCTTGTTCTACTGCATTAGAGAACACTTTGAAGTCTAAGTTCTTCACAAGATCACTAACATCTTTTAACTCCATACCAAAACGAGTATCTGGTTTATCACTACCAAATCTTTCCATTGCTTCTTCATAGTCAAGACGTGGGAATGGTAATACTACATCGATACCTTTAACTTCTTTCATTACATGAGCAATTAAACCTTCTATCATAGTAAGAATTTCTTCTTGTGACATAAAGCTCATTTCCATATCGATTTGTGTAAAGTCTGGTTGTCTATCTGCACGTAAGTCTTCATCACGGAAACAACGAGCTACTTGATAGTATCTGTCAAATCCTGCAACCATTAATAATTGCTTAAATAATTGTGGTGATTGTGGTAAAGCATAGAATTCACCTGGGTGAACCCTACTTGGTACTAAGTAGTCACGTGCTCCTTCTGGAGTAGACTTAGTTAAAATTGGTGTTTCAACATCAACAAACATGTTGTTGTCTAAGTAATCTCTTGTTGCTTTAGTAATTTTTGAACGTAAGTGTAATACTTCTGCAAGTTCCGTTCTTCTTAAGTCAAGGTAACGATATTTCAGACGTAATTCTTCACTTGATAAACTTGCATCGTCTAATACGAATGGTAATGTTTTTGCTTTTGATAAAATTTCTAATTTATCAGCGATAACTTCTACTTTACCTGAAGCAATTTTCTCGTTTACAGTAGATTCATTTCTTAATACTACTTCTCCTTCAATAGAAACTACGAATTCGTTTCTTAAAGTTCCTGCTAGTTCATGTAATTCTGCATTTTTTTCTCCTGAAAATACACATTGAACTACACCCATTCTATCTCTTACATCGATAAAGATTAAGTTACCAAGGTCACGACGTTTACTAACCCAACCTTTTAACGTTACTTTTTTCCCTACATATTTTTCATCTATACGACCAGCGTATTCCGTTCTTCCATATGCGCTCATTATTTTTCTCCTCTCAATTTTTCTTGTAAATAATCAACTATGTTTTCTAACTTAATTGTTTCTTGTTCAAATGATTTCATATCTTTTACGACAAGTGTTCCACTTTCTAGTTCACTTTGTCCAATTATTATAGAATATTTTGCATTGTATCTATCTGCAATCTTCATTTGAGCTTTCATTTTTTTATCAAAATAATCATTTTGTACACTATATCCAGCTAATCTTAAATCATTAGTAAGTTTGACTCCAGCATTTGAAGCTTCTTCACCCATAGCAACTACAAACACATCGATTGTATCATCTATAGGTAATTCAATATTTTCACTTTCAAGTGCTAATAATAATCTTTCAATACTTAAAGCAAAACCAATACCTTTTTTATCTTCCGGTCCATCTAACAATTTAATTAATCCATTATAACGACCACCACCACAAAGTGTTTTTAATTCTACTTCTGGATTATCTATCATAATCTCAAATGCAGTATGAGTATAGTAGTCTAATCCACGAACTAAATTATGATCAATTTCATATTTTACACCTAGCGCATCTAAGTGTTTAAGTACTTCTGCAAAGTATTGTTTAGACTCTTCACCTAGGTACTCTAATAATCTTGGTGCAGATTTAATAAGCTCGTGTTCAGCATCAACTTTACAATCCAATATTCTCATAGGATTTTTATAAAGTCTATTATTACAATCTTCACAGAATTCATTTATTCTAGGTTCAAAATGCTTAACTAACGCTTCATTATAGGCTTGTCTTTCTTCGGGATTTCCTAAAGAGTTAATACTTACTTTAATACTTTCTATCCCAAACATTCTATAAATGTTATAAGCTAAACTAATAACTTCAGCATCAATTTTTGGGCTCTCCTCACCGATGACCTCAACACCATATTGAACAAATTGACGATAACGCCCTTTTTGTTTTCTTTCATATCTAAACATCGGTCCAACATAGTATAATTTTTGTGGTTGAATAGTTTTAGCGAAAAGCTTATTTTCAATATATGAACGAACTGTTCCAGCTGTACCTTCTGGTCTTAATGTTAAAGATCTATTCCCTTTATCCATAAAAGTATACATTTCTTTTTGAACTATATCTGTTGTATCCCCAACACCTCGACTGAATAATTCTGTTGATTCAAACATAGGTGTTCTAATTTCTTCATAACAGAAGTTTTTACTAATCTCTCTTAGTTTCCCTTCAATATACTGCCATTTCACACTTTCTTCTGGTAGTATATCTTGAGTCCCTCTTGGCATACTAATTACCATTTCTTTCTCCTTTCGATTTTTAATCATCCTGTGCATCCAATATAAATTAAAAATCGCCCCACATAGCTTTTAACTACATGGGACGATAACATACTTCGTGGTGCCACCCTAATTCATATCGGAATACCGATACCTTATTTTCTATTTATTAAATTTTACAAAAAGTGTTCTTTACTTTAATCATTAATATTTAATCTTTCAGCCTAAGGATCAAACTCTCTTTCTATTAAAACATAAAGTAAAATTCTTTTTACTATATTTTGTCACGGTTCTTTTAAATATATTATACCAAACTCATATCCTTGTCAAGAAATTATTATACTTTTTATTTTTAATCAGTATATTTACCGATATTTATTAGATTATTTTTCTACAAAATTCAACATTAACAGCTACTAATTATTTCACCATAATATAATTTTATACTCCCTTTATATACACATTTCATGTAGTTAGTTTAATTACTTATAATTTAATTCACTTGATTTTTTTTTCTTAACATTATACAATTAATTATAGTTAAAGACATTAAAGAAAGGAGCATAGCTCTTTATGAAAAAAATAATCTCTATTTTAATGCCTATATTAGCGATTTTTTTCTTAGTAGGAGGAACATATTACTATCTTACTTCAGAAAATAAAAATTTTAAAGAAGAACATTCAAAATATATATCATTAATAAATGATTCTCATGATTTCAATTCTGGTTTAAAAGGTCTTGAGACACTAACTACTGAAAAAGCAAAAGAAACATTAAGAAATATAGATAACGAAATTAACATCGCTAGTGAATTAGTAAAAATTGATACAGCGTTAAACAATGCTAATATTGAAGAAGCACACAATCATCTAAAACATGCTAAAAAGCTTAATACAGGTCATACCTTTACTAAGGCTATCACTTACTTAGAAGAACAGTTAGAAAACTACGATAATGCTCTTATCGAAATTTTAAAATTAGATTCGACTTCTCCTAACTATGCGGATCAAGTGAAAACAATTTTAGCAAAATATGAATTTAAATACAGTGCGTTAAAAGACAAACTTTTAAATTCAGAAACTTCAGAATTAGAACAAGATCACAAAACTAATGTTACTAAGAAAGAAGAAGAGAAAAAAGAATTAAGCAATAAGGAAGATTCTAAAAAAGAAAAATCATCTGAGAATAAAGGAAGCACTACTGGAAAACAAACTTCAGCTGATTCTAAAAAGACATCTTCTATACCTAATACAAAAATCCACCCACAAATTATCGGTCAACAAGTTCCAGAAACTTACAATACAATCCGATATACTCAAGAGGGAGCAACAAGTAGAAGTATAATAGAAAATGAGCTAAAAGGTGATATTTCTAACTTTACAAATGAAGAAATAGATGCTGCAATAGCAAGTTATAACGCAAAGAATCAAGGATAGCAAATTGTATCCTTGATTCTTTTTATTTATTTACAGATTTAGCTTATAGAAAATTTCTAGCACCTAGTTCTATAAGATAACTTTATTTTTCTACAGCGATAACTTCTATTTCTATATTTCCACCTAACGGTAAAGCAGCTACTTGGAATGCTGATCTTGCAGGAAGAACATCATTAAACTGTTCTGCATAAACTTTATTCACTTCAGCAAAATCAGCAATATCTTTTAATAATACTAATGATTTCACTACATGGTTCATAGAGCTTCCAGCTTCTTCTAATACTGCTTCAATATTTTTGAAAACTTGTTTAGCTTCCTCGATAACTCCACCTTCAACAATCTTTCCAGTTTCAGGATTAATACCTAATTGTCCTGAACAGAAAATTAGATTTCCTACTTTATTAGCTTGTACGTATGGTCCTACTGCTTTTGGCGCTTTTGGTGTATTTACTTCTGTTATTTTCATTTAATAAATCTCCTTTATTTATATTATAATTTTTTATATTAATTATTTAACGCTTGTTTTAAATCTTCGATTAAGTCTTCTGAGTCTTCTACCCCACAAGAAAATCTTAATAAAGTTTGTGTTACTCCTTGAGCTAACCTTTCTTCTTCACTCATACATGCGTGAGACATAGTTGCTGGATGAGAAATTATAGATTCTACCCCTCCTAAGCTAATTGCATAAATCGGAATTTTGATTTTTTTAAGGAACGTTTTTAAATCATCTTGTTCGAAAAATTCAAATGAAAAGACAGCTCCCCCCGAACTAGCTTGCTCTGTATGAATATCATAAAATTTACAACTTGTAAGATTAGGGTAGTATACTTTTTTAATTTTATCTTGAGTTTCTAAGAATTTAGTAAGAATTCTCGCATTCTCTACAGATTTCTCCATTCGTAATCCCATAGTTTTCATTCCTCGTAAGATTAACCAGGCATCTTCTACTCCTAAAATACCACCGAAATTCTTTTGTAATAAACAAATTTCACTCGCGATGTCCTCATTATTCGTAACTGCACAACCAGCTGTAACATCACTATGACCGTTAACAAATTTAGTTAAACTCTCTATTACTATATCACATCCTAAATCTAAAGGTTTTTGATATAAAGCAGTCATAAAAGTATTGTCTGCAACAGTTTTTATATTATGTTTCTTAGCAATTTCTACTATTGCCTTAATATCCGATACCTTTAACAAAGGATTAGATGGGGTTTCGATATAAATCATTGCAGTATTATCTTTAATAGTAGCTTCTAATTCTTCTAAATTTTGATAATTAATAAAACTAACTTCTATTCCATATTTTTTCAAAATTTTTGAACTAAATTGGAATGTTCCTCCATAAACATCTTTGGGTAATACTATATGTTCCCCACAATTCAATAGCATCAATACAGTCGTTATTGCTGACATACCTGAAGCGAAAGCAAAACCAAATTTCGCTTTATGTAAATTAGCAACAGCTGCTTCCAAGGCTAATATCGTTGGATTCCCGAAACGACTATACGAATACTTACCACAATCTTTATATCCTTCTTTTTGGTCAAATGTAGTAACTTGATATTTAGGAATCGATGCTGCACCAGTATAATCATCTATTACAGGATATCCATGCAATAAATTAGTATTTACTCCTTTCATGAAATTATCCTCCTGATTTCCATTTATTTTTTACCTTGCAATTCAATTATAAAATATAATGAAGTATTTTTCAATAACTATAGTATTCGTTTTCATATTTTCTTTTCTTATAATTTCACCGTATAATTAAAAAAAAGCTATAACTAGATATAAAAATCTAATTATAGCTTTCTCATATTTCTAATTAAAGAACAACTACGTTAGCTGCTTGTGGTCCACGAGCACCATCTTCTACTTCAAATTCAACTTTATCGCCTTCTTTTAAAGTTTTGAATCCGTCTTTTTTAATGCTTGAGAAGTGAACGAAGATATCTTTTTCTCCTGCTACTTCGATAAATCCGAATCCTTTTTCCTCGTTAAACCATTTTACTGTACCTTGTTTCATAAGTTACAATCTCCTTTATATTTTTTATTATCAATAATCAATCGTATTCTTGCTGTTAAAGATAATAAATAAAATAAATGTGATATTGTGTTATTCACTTAAAAAACTTAGAACCTGTATTACAATTTTTACTATATGTTTTATTGACTTTCTTCATTATACTCTATTTAAAAAGTATATGCAACTAATAAAACTTATAAAATAAAAAAGCCTTTCGGCTCTTTTATTAAAACTCTTCTTCTTCAGTTGAGATATTGAATTTTGATACAATTCCATCATTGTCAAAATCGTAGACATCTTCAGTTTCTTCCATATCTTCTTCCTCGATTAGAGCATCTACTTCATCATGGATATCTTCTTGTTCTTCATCACCAAGTTCTTCAATATCATCTTCATCATCAATTTCAAATTTTTGAACACTTGGTTCAACAAAGTTTTTAATGTCTTCAACAAATAAACTATCTCTTAATTTCCAGCTTCCATCTTCAACACATACGAATCTTCCATCTAAGTTTAAGTCAGTGTAAAAGTATGCTGCTTGTGCTGTAAACTCTTCATCATCAACACTTCTTAATGGTTTAATATAGTCTAGGAAATCATAAATATTTAATTTTTCAATTCCTTCTTCTACCATATATGCATAACATAAATCTATTAGTGACATTTCCTTAATTTTTTCTGCGCTTAAATCTTTTAACTTTACCATTTATATTAGATTCCCTTCTTTTTTATTTATTACATTTTCTCTGGAGCAGATACTCCGATTAAGTCTAAAGCGTTTCTTAAAGTTATTTTAACGGCTGTAATTAATGCTAAATAACTTTGAGTTTGCTCTTTATTTTCAGTTATTACTTTATTATTATTATAGAATTTGTGGAAAGAACTTGCAAGACTTTGTAAATAATTACAAATTCTGTGTGGTTCATAGTTTTTAGCAGCCTGTGCTACTATTTCTGGATAATATGCTAAGTTTTTCAGTAAGTCTACCGAATACTCATCAGTTAATAATTCATAATCACAATTTTTTACATCATATTCTACTTGTTCTGCTGCTTGACGTAAGATTGAACAAATTCTAGCATGAGCATATTGAACATAGTATAGTGGGTTATCACTTGATTGTTCTTTTGCTACCGCAAAGTCGAAGTCTAAGTGACTATCTGCACTTCTCATTACTAAGAAGTAACGTGCAGCATCGGCTCCTACTTCATCGATTAAATCACGAAGTGTAATTGCTTTACCAGTTCTCTTACTCATTTTTACAACTTCACCGTTATTAAGTAGTTGTACCATTTGCATAATTAGAACTTCAAGTTGTTCAGCTTTATACCCCATCGCAACAACACTTGCTTTTAATCTTGCAATATATCCGTGGTGATCTGCACCTAGAACATCTAGTAATAAATCAAATCCGCGATCTAATTTATTTTTGTGATAAGCTATGTCACTAGTTAAGTATGTTAATGATCCATCCGCTTTAATTAATACACGGTCTTTATCATCACCTGTTCCTAAAGCTGTTGTTTCTAACCATAAAGCTCCATCTTTCTCATAAACGAATCCTTGTTCTCTTAAAGATTCTAAAGCTTTATCCACAAGACCATTTTCATATAAAGATTTTTCACTAAAGAACACATCATACTCTAATCCAAAATCTCCTAAGTCTTTCTTAATATTTTCCATTTCATACGCTACTGCATACTCACGAATAAACTCATTTAAGTCTTCTCTTTCTAATAATGAATCTCCAAACTCATCTTTTAGTTTTTGACCTAGAACTTTAATATCTTCACCGTGGTATGCATCTTCTGGTAATTCAGCATCCATACCTAGCGCTTGTTTGTAACGAACGATTGCAGAAATAACTAGGTTATTAATTTGATTACCAGCATCATTGATATAGTATTCACGAGATAAATCATATCCTGATTTTTTCATTATTCTTGCTAATGAATCAGAATAAGCAGCATTTCTAGCATGTCCTACGTGTAGCGTTCCTGTTGGATTAGCCGATACATATTCTAATAATACTTTCTTACCCTGACCAATGTTGTTTTCACCATATTTAAAATCATCTTCTAAGATTTTTCCAACAACACTACCTAGACTTGATTTCTTAACAAAGAAGTTAATGAATCCTGGTCCAGCTATTTCAATTTTCTCTACCGCTTCATCTTCTTCAATATTGCTAATTATTTCCTCGGCAATAACTCTAGGGTTTTTACGTAAAACTCTTGTTAATTGCATCGCTACGTTTGAAGAAAAATCTCCATTTTCTGTATTTTTTGGAGTTTCTACATGTATATCTACTCCATCAATTTCTAATTTGGCTAAAGAATTTTGTAATAATTCTACTATTTTATTTTTCACCAAAAATTCCTCCTAATTACCTACTAAATGTTTTTCACTAATATTTTCAATTTATTTTGCTGTTTGTCATTTTTTCCGAAATGTATATTGTACACTATCTCAAATAAAGTAAAACTATTTTTTACCATCTTACTTATTTTTACAAGTTGTGTTTCCAATTTCATCTGACCATATTGTGTACTGTAGTCATTACTTGTTTTCGTATATGCTAAGTACATTTTTGAATCGTCTTTTTCTATACTAACACTTTCTTTTATTTTGTCAATAAAAATTTCTATTTTTTTGTTATTTTTATCACTATAAGTTATTTTCTCACTTGTGGCTTCTTCAATATGTGTCCCTATATGAGAATCTTCATGGATTTTCTCGGCATCAACATATGTTGTTATTTTTATTTTACTATTCATTAATACTTTCTAATTCCTCTTCAATTTCTAACCAAGAATTATTTAATTCATCAACTTCTTCCGTTAATTGTTTTAGTTTTTCATTAAACTCTTGTGTTTTTACCATATCAGTATAGACTTCTTCTTTTGCAAGTTCATTATTAACCGATAGTATTTCTTCTTCCAAACTTTCGATCTTTTCCATCAACTCATCACGTGTTCTTTCTAGTTTTCTTACACGACGTTTAGTTTCTTTATCTAATATATAATTATTAGTTTCTTTTGCTTCAACAACCTCTACTTCTTTATTCGTTAATTGTTGAGCTATTCTCTCTTGCTCTCTTTTTTCTAAATAATAATCATAATTCCCTAAATACATATTATGACCATTATCAGTAATATCTAATACCTTATTAGCTATCTTATTAATAAAGTACCTATCGTGGCTTACAAATACAATAGTTCCTTCGTAATTTTTAAGAGCTTCTTCTAGAACCTGTTTACTAGTAATATCAAGGTGGTTAGTCGGTTCATCTAATATTAACAAATTATTCTTTTCTAACATTAGTTTAGCTAGTTGTAATCTTGCTTTTTCTCCACCAGAAAGATCTCTTACTATCTTAAGAACATCATCACCTCTAAACAAGAATCTACCAAGCACAGTTCTCACTTCCGCTTCTTTCATTAAAGGATACTCATCCCAAAGTTCATTTAATATCGTTTTTGAAGATTCAAATTCCGCTTGTTTTTGATCGTAGTATCCTAGTGACACTTTACTACCATATTGAACATTTCCAGCAATTTCTTTTTGTCTCTTCGCTATTGTTTTTATTAAAGTAGATTTTCCTATACCGTTTCTTCCAACAACAGCTATTCTATCTCCTTTATACACAGAAAGATTATAACTTTGACCTACTTTAGTTCCATTATAACCGACCTGTAAATCACTAATTGTCAGTACATCACGACCACTCTGTTCTTTAATTAAGAACTCTATCCCTGCTGCTTTATCATCTTTTTTCGGATTATCTATAAGTTCCATTTTATCTAAAACTTTTTGACGACTCTTAGCCATCTTACTAGTTGAAGCTCTAGCAATATTTTTCTGAACAAATTCTTCTAATTTCTTTATATCTTTTTGCTGACTAGTATATTCTTTTAGTTGTTTTTCGTAATCTTCTTCATACTGTACTAAAAACTTAGAATAGTTGCCAACATATTTCTTAAGTCTTCCAAATTCTAAATTATATACAACATTAACAACTTTATCTAAAAAATATCTATCGTGACTTACAATTACTATTGCACCATTGTATGCTGATAAATAATTTTCTAACCATGCTACATTTTCCATATCAAGGTGGTTAGTCGGTTCGTCTAGAACTAGTAAATCAGGTTCACTAAGTAACAATTTCGCCATAGATAACCTTGTTTTCTCTCCACCTGAAAAAGTACTAATTTTCTTATCAAAGACTTCTTTTGTAAAATCTAATCCATAAAGTACACTTTCTATCTTACTCTTATAATGATAATCCTTATGAGTTAATACTTCATTTTGTAATCTATCAAACTTATTAAGTAGTGTTGGATCATTCTCAATATTTTCCTGAGTTAATTCGAAAGATAATTTCTCTAATTCCGCTTCTAAAGTAATTATCTCATCAAAGCACGTAATCATTTCTTCATAAATCGACAAATCTTCTCTCACGATAAATTCTTGAGATAAATATCCAACTGTCGTATTTTTTGAAATTGTTCTCTCTCCGCTATCGAAACTAATGGCACCAGCTATTATTTTTAATAAAGTACTTTTCCCAGCACCATTTCTTCCGACTATCGCAACTCGATCTTTATCATTGATTTCCAATTTTACATTTGAAAAAATTTCGTTTACTACAAAATTCTTCGTTATATTATTTAGCTGAATTAACATAGTTTCTCCTTTCTTTCTAATTTTTTACTTATTTTTAACAAAATATTATCTAAATTGTTTATAACTGAAATATTATACCATAATTTTATCTTTTAAGCTAATAATTACAGTCATTATCTTGTATTATTCAAGTTAACCTTTAATCGATAATACTTATCAATTGAAATCTGTTTATTTTTCTTTCATAATTATAATTTAGAATATAAAAATTATATAAATTTATTCATTCAATAAATTTATAATTTTTTAGTTTTTCAACATATCTTTTATCAGAATAGAAAAATATTTTTTATATCATCTTTCAATATTTTTAACCTTTAAAATTAAATTTATAATATAATTTTTATAGATTATTGTTACCTTTTTATATAAATGTTATAATACAAATATATAATAAAATTATAGAATAAGGGGGATTCGTTCATGAAACCAAAAAAATTATTATCAGTCCTTATGGCTGCCGGATTAGCATTTACTGCTATTGGATGCAGTAGTTCATCTAATTCATCTTCACAAAATTCTAATCAACCAGCTGACTATGTAGCTGGAGTATCATTAGATAAACCAATAAAAGTAGATAAAGAAGCAGGTACTGTTACTGTTCTTACAAAAATTAACGGTAAATACTTCGATGAAGCTACAAGACATAACTCTGTTGAACAAAGTGGTACAAATGGTGCTAAATCTATTTTTACAGCATTTGCTAAACCAGATGAATTCTACAATGCTCTAATCGAAATCGGTGCAAAACCTGGAAATAATATGAATCCAAATAATGCAACTACTACTCACGTAGAAGGAACTCCAATCAAAGCAGAAATTACTTGGAATGGTGCAGAGAAAAAATATGATATCAACGAAGTTGTAAAAGACAGTAATGGAAAACAAATCGACTTCCGCTTCGGTGGTAACTTAGAGCGTGCTATCGACAAAAACACAGGATGTTTATCTTGTTTAGATAGTTGTCCAGTTGGAATTATCTCAAATACTACTTATACTTATGGAGCTGTTGAGACTCGTAAAGAAGTTAAATTTACTGGTAACGAGAATGTTCTACCTGAAGACGGTACATATGCAGCAGTAATTTACAGTATTAAAAAATAGTAATTGATAATTAAGGAGAAATTTAATGAAACGCTTAAGATTATTGTTCTATTTCACAAGTGTTGGTATAGCCGTTGGTTACTTCTTTGCTTTTCTACTGTTCTTCTTTACACAGTTTGAAATGCTAGCCGATCAAAGTCTTGTAATTTTTGTTTGGACTGTTTACGGTATAATGACAGGTTTATATTTTAAACGTATCAATCGAAAATACACATTCTTTATTATAGAAGCTATTATACTTCTTATGGCTATTTTTTCTGGTAAAACTAAAACTTTACTATATATAGCTCGTGAAGTACTACATGCTGGAACACTTAATCAAATTAAGATTCCATTTATAGTTGGTGTTATTATCGTTAACTTAATAAACCTTTATATTATTTTAACATTATCTAAATACCAAAAAGTTTATACTAAAGAGGAACTTAAATCGCTAAAAGAAACGGAAGTAAAACTTAGTGATTTAAGAGAAGTAAATCCAGAAGAAGAGAGAAAATTAAAAGCACAACGTAAAAAAGTTAGATACATTACTATTGCTTGCTTCGCAATCTTCTTTGCAGTTTATTTCACAGTACCAAGTTTTAAAACTGGTATTAACACAGCATTCGCAACTCTATCACAATTCGATACAAATGCAGTAATCGAATATTTACGTGGATGGGGAGCCTGGGCTGCTGTAGTTTCTGGAGTTCTAATGGTCCTACAATCAATAGCTGCTCCAATTCCAGCTTTCTTAATCACATTATCTAACGCTGCTATTTTTGGTTGGGTAATTGGTGCAGTCCTTTCTTGGTCAACTGCCATGATTGGTGCTGCGGTGTGTTTCTACATTGCTCGTGGATTAGGACGTGATGTTGTAGAAAAACTTACAAGTAAAGGCGCAATGGCTAGTATCGACGTATTCTTCGAACGATATGGAGATAAAGCTATCCTTATCTGTAGATTATTACCATTCGTATCTTTCGACTTTGTTAGTTACGCTGCCGGCTTAACAAACATGAGTTTCTGGAGATTCTTCATCGCTACAGGTGTCGGACAATTACCAGCAACTATCGTCTACTCATACGTAGGTGGTACACTATCAGGTGGAGTTAGAAATATGTTTATCGGGCTAATGTGCTTATTCGCATTATCTATCGTTATCGGAATCATGAAAAAAATCTATAGCGACAAACATAAAAAAGAAGAAGAACTTAGTGCCGCTTCTAACTAAATATTAAAATAAACAAAAGCAACTAGAGATAAAATATTTGCCTCTAGTTGCTTTTATACTATTAAATATCTATTCCTTTTTGACTCAACTGTCTCATAAAGAAGAATTTTTCTGTACAAATTTCTACTTCGTTATCTGTAGTTAGTCTATTATCAATATAAACATCTATTCCATCTACTACATATTTTGAATACAATTTTGCATCAAATTTATCAGCCATCGAAACCACGACAGCTCTATTTACTCTACCACCTCAACAAAACTGTTGAAACAGAGATACTAACACGTGTTTTTTATTTTTCTCATTTAATAATTTTTTCGCTTGATCATTAATTGTAATTTTCATTTTCCTCTCCTATTCTACTCTATTGCTTTTAGAGCTTCTACCATATTTACTTTTTTTAATTTATTATGCATTACTATCATTACTACTATCGTAATAAATACCGTTATTCCAGATGCCAATAAATATACCACTAATGGTACCTTACTACTGAACATCATATCCCTTCCTGCGAGTTCTAAAATTATTTTCAAATACATCTTATATCCAAGATAATTACCTAAAATAATACCTACACCACTTAGATAAAAAATCTCTCTAAATACATAAATCGTTACCTCACTTGGATAAAATCCAAGAACTTTTATTGTAGATAATTCTCTAATTCTTTCTGATACATTTACATTTATTAAATTGTACAACACCACAAGAGCTAATGTAACTGAACAAATTACCATTACCGCTACTATAATATCAATTCCTTTAATAAAATTATCTAGTATTTCTTGAATCTTCGAATTATCACTAATGTTTACGATATCGCTATTATTATGTAACTTACTTACTACATTTTCAACAGATTCTTTACCGCCTGTTGTCTGTATTAAAAATGTATTGTCTTTATACTCTTTCTTAAAAACAGTTTGATAATAATTTTTATCAATGTATATCGTATGTCCGAAATAATTCTTATTGATTTCTCCTACAGTCAGTGTGTACTCCTTATTATTTACTACTACAGTGAAATTATCCCCCTTATTCAACTTGTGTAAGTACGCCAATTTTTCACTAACTACAGCTCCGTTTTTTGGGATACTTATATTATTATCACCATTATCTTTTAAAGTAATATAGTCCTTATATTCACTTTTGTCGACTGTAATTAACTGCACAGAATCTACGATTTCATTATTACTCTCAAAAGTTGCAAGTTGAATATTTACTCTTGTATTAGCTTTAACATTCTTGTCTTCGCTAACCTTTTTTTGGAGTTTTTCTACACTTGTACTATCTATATAAGGATTATAAGTAGCTGCTATATCTACCTTATTTATCACTTTAAACTGTTCTTTTGAAATATCAATAACACCATATCGAATACCAAAACCTATAAACATAAGTGTTAAACATCCCGTAACTCCAAAGATCGTCATCAACATTCTTATTTTATAACGAAAAATATTCCTAAATGTAACTTTTCTTAAAAAACTAAGTCTTGACCAGATGAATGGTACTTTCTCTAAGAATATCCTACTTCCTTTACTTGGCGCTTTAGGACGTAATAAGTATGCACTTTTTTCTCTAAGATTCTTTCTTAAAGGTATATAAATCGCTAAACTTATACATCCTAATGAAATTATGAACGATGCTATAAGAATACTTGGGGTATACACAATTTCTGGTGTATTAAATGTGAAAAATCTTGCATATGAATTATATATTATTGGTACAATTACTAAATATGCTCCAATAATTCCTAAAATAGTTCCTACAAAGGTTGATAAACCTCCATAAACAAAATACTTTTTAGAAATCTGATAGTTACTGTATCCCAACGATTTAAGTGTCCCTATATTTATTCTATTTTCATCAATCATTCTAGTTAAAGTAGTTAGTGAAACTAAGATTGATACTACGAATAAAAATATAGAAAAGACATTCGCTACAAATGTTAAACTACTTGCAGAATCTATAAACTGAGCATAATTTTTTAACCCTCTAATGTTCTCTACTGAAAATCTTGGATAACTTTCTTCTTTAAGACTTATTCTTGCTATATTTAATTGTTTTTTATTATCATCAATCTCTTTTTGAGCTTTATTTAGTTTTTCTATTTGCTCATTATAATTTTTGCTATCAACATTTTTTAATAATTCTATTTTTGATTTAACAGCATTTAACTGTTCTTGTGCTTGATTTACAGCTTTCTCATTTTCGTTAATTTTTTTATTATTTTTCTCTAAATAGCTTTTCTTATCTGCTTCCTGTTGAATTTTTAATTTTTCTATAAGAGCATCTCTTGTTTTATTAACTTCAGTTATATAATCTTTATCGCTATATTTATAATTAATATTTTTTAATTTAATATTGACACCACTAACATTTTCAAATTTAAAGACGTTTCTTTTCACATATCCAAAATAATCTTTATTAGCTAGATTATTATTCGATACTTCTATGTGATCTGCACCTTGTACAAAACCTACCACTCTAAATTTAAATTGTTTCAAAGTGTTACTATCATTATTACTTGAAACGAAAGATATTTCATCACCGATTTTATAACTACCTTGAAGTGATTCTACTAAAGCTATTTCACTTTCATCACTAGGTAAAGCCCCCTCAGCAACCTTAGGTAAAACTAATTTTTCAGGTAAAGACTCGACATTTACAAATTCATTACTATTTGTGATTTGTAATTTTTTTATATAATAACTCTCACTTATATCAATATTATTAAAATCATTGATAATCTTCATATCTGAATCATTAACACCATAACTATGACTTACTCTCAAATCATACATCTTATGGCGCTCTATATGTTTATTATAAGTATTTACCATTGCAGGTGAAGTTTCTTTCAAACCTACAAATATAAAAACTCCCAGAAACATTATTATCATTATCGATATGAATTTTGACCTAGTCCGTGAGACTTCTCTTAATATATCTCTATTTATTGCTTTCATAATACTACCACTCTATCTCATTTATACTTTTAGGATTAGTATTTTGTGTTACTCTTTTTACTCTAGCATCATAGATTTCTATTACTTTATCAGCTGCTTCTGCAATGGAGCTATTATGAGTAATAATAATAACTGTTTTCTGCTCATCAACACTATATTTTTTTAATATATTTAATATATTTTTTCCAGTTTTATAATCTAAAGCTCCTGTCGGTTCATCACAAAGTAATAATTTAGGGTTCTTAGCTATTGCTCTAGCTATAGCTACACGTTGTTGCTCCCCTCCAGAAATTTGTGAAGGAAAATTATTCAATCTATTTTCTAGTCCAACAAGCTTCAATATTTCGATTGCATCTTTTGGTTGTTTTACTATTTGTTCTGCTAATTCAACATTTTCCAAAACAGTTAAATTTGGAATTAAATTATAAAATTGAAATACAAATCCTATATCTTCTCTTCTATATTTTGTAAGTTCGTCTTCATTCAAACCAACGATTTCTTTTCCGAAGACATTAATAGATCCTTCACTGGCATTATCCATTCCACCTATAATATTCAACAATGTACTTTTCCCAGCACCACTAGGACCTAAAATTACTACAAACTCTCCTTCATTAATATCAAAACTAATAGCATCATTAGCTATAACTTTATTGCTATCTTCACCATATACTTTAGAAACATCTTTTACAATTATTTTTTGCATAGTATTTCTCCTTTATTCCTATAGTATAATTATATCACATATTATTTAATGTTTTAACTTAACCGCTTACCCTTAAACATTCCTACTAAACAGATTTCTTTACAGTAAAAAAATTTAGTATTATAATATCGTAGATTAGTAAATTTTTACTGAGATTTTTGATTACAATAGGAAGGAGAATATATGCTAAACATTTATGAATATCCAACATGCTCGACATGTAGAAAAGCAAAAAAACTATTAACTGAAAATAATATTGAAGCGACGTACTACAATGTAAAAGAAAAAACACCTACAGTAGACGAATTTAAAAAACTAATCAAAACATTCGACTTACCGCTAAAAAAATTATTTAATACTAGCGGTTTGGTTTACAAAGAACTAGGGTTAAAAGACAAGTTGGCTACATTATCTCTTGATGAGGCACTTAAACTACTTCATGAAAATGGAATGTTGATTAAACGACCACTTGCCTTTGATTTTAAAAACGACATTCTATTATTAGGATATAAAGAAGAAGTTTGGGAAAAAGCCCTTTTATAAAAAAATTATTAAATTATCTATTGATATTTATAAAAAATAATGTTATAATAGTCAAGATGTGAAAACATTAAATTACGATGTTCCTCTGTTAATCAAGCATTAATAAAGAACATTTTGTAAAAAAAGGAGAAAGAAAAATGAGCAAAATCATTGAAGCGATTACTAAAGCGCAATTAAGATCAGACATTCCTGAATTCAAAGCTGGGGATACAGTAAGAGTACACGTTCGTATCGTTGAAGGTGGACGTGAGCGTATCCAACAATTCGAAGGAGTAGTTATCAAACGTCGTGGTGGAGGAATCTCTGCTACTTATACTGTACGTAAAATTTCAAACGGTGTTGGTGTTGAAAGAACATTCCCTGTTCACACTCCAAAAGTTGAAAAGATTGAAGTTGTACGTAAAGGTAAAGTTAGACGTGCTAAATTATACTACCTACGTAACTTACGTGGTAAAGCTGCTCGTATTAAAGAAGTACGATAATAAGAAAAAGCTTAAAAGCCCTATTACATCTGTAACAGGGCTTCTTTTTTTTGCTTTAATCATGTTTTGACCATATTCATCAAAATTCATAATTTTATCCTAATTCTATTTTTTATCTTCAACACCACCCAATACTATCAACAAAAAATATTAGTACAAAAAGAACTAGCCATTTACAATAGCTAGTTCTTAATATTTTATAAGTCTAATTTATAATCGTCTGCTTTTACGAATCCTTTTTTCTCCATATAATAATAAACCGCGTATGAGATTATTGCTGGTAAAATAAAGTGCAATAATAAAATTTCTATTAACAGTACCGAATGAGAAACATGATTAGACATTGTTTGCCATGTCATAAGTTGCCCTACAAGTCCAGATGTCCCCATTCCACCACCTGCAGGGTTATTCTCCATTCTACAGACAATTGTAGCAATAGGTCCTAATATTGCACTAGCTACTATCGGCGGAATCCATATAATAGGTTTTCTCATAATATTCGGAACTTGCAGCATAGATGTTCCTAAACCTTGAGCAAACAGTCCATTCCAACGATTAGCTTTGAAACTTATTACTGCGAATCCAACCATTTGTGCTGCACAACCTACAGTTGATGCACCAGCAGCTATTCCAGATAATCCTAAAATAATCGACAATGCAGCAGAGCTTATAGGTAATGTCAAAATTATTCCCATAACTACTGATACAACTATCCCCATGATGAATGGTTGAAGTTCCGTCGCTTCTCTAATAAATGTACCTAAGATTTTCATACCTTTAATCAAGTAAGGTCCTGTGAAATACGAAACTATCGCACCTATTATAATAGTAATGAATGGAGTAACTATTATATCAATCTTTGTCTTACCTGAAACTAATCTACCAATTTCAGCTGCTATAACAACAGAAATAAATGCTCCTAGCGGATCACCAGATCCTGTAACAATTAATTTACCTTGTTCTACTAGATGATTCGTCCCAAGATTAGAACCAAAAGCACCTAGAAAACCTACTACACCTGAAGCTAAAATTACCAACTTAGGTGCTTTTAAGGCATGCGCTACCCCTATACCAATTACCGGCCCTGTTAAAGCCATTGAAATTGTAGCTACAACAATAAGAAAACTAGATAGTGCACCACTTAAATTTATAGCAATTTGTTTAATAATTAATCCAATAATTAACGTACAGAACAAACCTAATGCCATACCATTTAAGGCAACTATAAAGTATCTATGAAACAACTTTGATAATAAATTATTTTTATTCATATCAAACTCTCCGTATTTAGTATAAATATAATTTTGCACTAATCGTGCTCACATTCTATTATAACTCATTCTTTTTAATTTTTCTCTAAAAACACTCCTTGAAAAAGAAAAAAGGTTTAAGTAATTCTACCTAAACCTTTTAATATTTTCTATTATTATGCTGAAGCTCCGCTTGTTGCATCTGCTGCTGGCGCTGCTGCAGGTGCAGGTGCTGCCGCATGACCGTGTCCAGCGTCTGAAGCTCCACTTGTTGCGTCAGCTGCTGCTGGTGCTGGCGCTGCTGCATATCCGTGACCTACTGGCACTCCATTTTTAACTAATGATTGACCAGTTTGTTTTAGGTACCAGTCAACGATTGGTTTGAAGTCTAAGATGTACTCGTTGATACCAGCATATTTACCGTTTTTATCGTACATTGCTTGATAGTTGTGCACTACGTATTTGTCTGGTCCGTGAGTTGGTACGTGTGTACGGAATACATCGATTTGTCCTGAACGTAGTAATCCTACTAACCAGTTTACACTCTTTTGTATTCTCTCTGGGTGATCTGGGTGAACTTTTGCTAATGAGCATCCAACTTGACCTGGACGACGTTTTGCAAGCATTTCATAATCTTCTTTGTTGTAATTGTAGTAGATGAATTGGTTATTGCTATCTGCATAAGTTAATTCCATTGGCATAGAGTTTAAGAAGTAGTTAAGTTGGTCTACTGTTAAGATACCACGGTCAAGTTTAACATATGTATCTCCAGATACGGCATTAACTTTCTCAGCTGCTAATTCAACCCAGTTATCATCATCCATATCAACACCTTCAATTGTTGTATCACATTTTCCACTAGCTGTTAAGTCTTCTGGTGGTGTTGGTTTTCTTTCTGCTAATGATTGTGCTACTGTAGCAAATTTAACAAATTTAGTTAAACATGTACGTAAGTAACCTACTGTACGATCATCTTTTAAGTTTCCTTCTGCATCGAAAGCTTCTTTAGCTTTACCTAAAAGGAACTCATTACCAGGGAATACGATTGCGTTAACACCTGGAGCGTCTAAGATTTGACGTAAGTGTAATTGGGCACGAGATGATCCTTGATCATAGTATGAAGCTCCAAGTACCATTACTGGTTTGTTTTCAAGTGGGTGTAATTCGAATGATAACCACTCTAAAGCACTCTTAAGAGAAGCTGTAATTGTGTGGTTGTGCTCAGGTGTTGCGATAATAACACCGTCAGCTTGTAAAATTTTACGGTTCATTACTAATAAATCTTTGTTTTCTCTTGAATGATCTTCATCTTGGTTAAACATTGGTAAGTTAGTAATGTCTAATAATTCTAAAGTGAATAAATCTTTATATTCTTTTGCTATAAATTCCATTAATTTGCGGTTATAAGAAACTTCCGCGTTTGAACCTACGATTCCTACTAATTTCATGTGTCTACACTCCTATCCTATTTTAAATCTTCCCAAGAGAAGTTTTCAATTTCTTTTTCAGCTAATTTATGTGCATTGATTAATTTCTCAGTAATTTTAATGAATAATAAGAAATCAGCAAATAAACTATCTAATTTAGCAACTGTTTCTGGGTTAGAAATATCTCCAGCTTCGTCAAAAGCTTGTAAAGAATGTCCTAATAAGAACTCAGAACTTGGCATTACACGTGCTTTAACTTCTGGTGAATCCATCATTTGACGAAGGTGAGCTTGTGCACGAGATGATCCTAATGTTCCATATGAAGCTCCTGTTAACATTACTGGTTTGTCAAGTAATGGATGAATTCCATAAGATAACCAAGCGATTGCACTCATTAATGATGCAGGTACTGCGTGGTCATACTCAGGCGAACTGATGATAACTCCGTCAGCTGCTTCAATTTTAGCTGCAATTTCTTTAACTCCTTCAGGTAATTCTTTATTAGCTGGTTTGTTGAATAAAGGAAGATCTTTAATTTCAACTAATTCGATGTCAGCTTTACCTGCAAAATGTTTTTGAATATATTGTAAAAGTTGGCGGTTTGTAGATTTTTTAGAGTTTGTACCAACTAGACCAATTAATTTTACCATGTTTTTGTTTCCTCTCTCTTTTTTTGTACTATCTACTTTATTTGTATCTAGATTTTCTTGTCTTGTTTTTTTAACATTTTTTTTGTTTTTTACTTCAGCCACTTTAATAGAGCCTCCTTAAATTAATAGTATTTTCAGTATTCTTCAAGATATTATCAGCTAACATATTATTTTATCTAGCACTCCGCTTGTATAATAGATTTTACCTTCAATTGTTACAACAACACCTTCTATATCAGGTAAACTATCTATTTCATCCATAATATCTTCGACATTTTTTCCAAATAACCTTGTAGTCCAAATTTCTCCATCCACCGAGGCTGTTGAAATTATAGACAAACCTGCTACATTTGTTTCAACGGGATAACCAGTTTTCGGATTTAATATATGATGATAAGTTTTTCCGTTTTCTGTGTAATTACGTTCATAAATACCAGAAGTTACAACAGATTGATTTTTTATACCTATAGTAAATAAGTGATTTCCCCTAGGTTCCACAGGATTTTGAATACCTATGCGCCACATTAAATCTGGATTATGCTTAGCATCACCAAAAGTTAATACGTTACCACCTAGATTAATTAAACCCGCATCTACACCTCTTTTTTTCAAATATTCAATCATTAAATCCGCAATATATCCTTTTGCTACGGCACCTAAATTAATAGCCATACCTTTCTTTGCAAGATAGACAGATTGCTCTTCTTCATTGAGAATTATTTGATTAGGATCTGTTATTTCTAATAGACTATCAATTTCTTGTTTTGTTGGAACTTTGACATCATTAAATCCTATTCTCCATGTCTGCACAATTGGTCCAATAGCTATGTTTAAAAAGCTATTAGGCGCACAGCTGTGAAGTTTTCCAATTTTTATCAAATCAAATAAATCTGGATGAACTTTGACAGCTTTAATACCTGCATTATGATTTACAACCATAAGTTCAGAACTATCATCGTTTGCACTAAATCTATGCTCATACATCTTTAACATTTCCACAGCATCATCTAAAATATTTTCAGCATCAATGCTATCAAAAATAAGAATATCTATATGAGAACCCATTAATTTTAAGGTCTTTCTTCTTAAATTCATTTTTTTACACCTTACAATAAAAAATTTATTTGCTTAAGATAACTAAATATGTTGTATACATCTACAAGAAACCTGTTATTAAAAGACAAAGTAATAATAGATAATTAATACTTTAATTACATTATATAACAGAAATAACTTCAAATCAACAAAATATTTCACTCATAAAGACTGACTTAATACCGATTTTCATTAAAAAACACAATAAAAATTAACTGAGTTTATGTTTCTTTATATAAAAAATCTACAAATATAAATAGATATATACTGTGAAAAAACTTGAAAACCTTTATTTTATTAGATTTCCTTAAACTTTATATTTTTATTAAATTTACTAAATTTAAAATGTTATAAAATTATAAAAATACAAATATAAGTTTAAAAAAAATATATTTTCATCAAATTATTTCATATTTTCATTGATTTTCATTTTTAATTAAAAATAAAAATGCAATTTCTAAATTAATATTATAATAAATAAAAAGCTATTGATTAGCCCTAAACTATGATAATATATCACAACTTTAAAACAATCAATAGCTCTATTTTAGTTTTTTACTTTTAACTTAATTTTTCTAATCGTGAAAATGAGCACATTCATTACAATACTCGAAAACACTATTGGTAAATATACATTAAGAACAGATGCTCCAACCTCTTGACCTTCTATCAATTTATAGTATATTCCTATGAATAATACAGCTAATGCTAGAGCATTTATCAATAATGGAGAAAGCCATATCTTTTTAAACGCTATATTCAATATATGTGTTATAAACCATGATCCAAGTATATACCATTTACTGTAGGTATACCAATATGCTAATAAAACTAATACACTCATTATCTCAACTCACTTAAAAATCTTGTTGCAATTTCTTGCGGTCTTGTTATCGCTCCACCAACAACTATACAATGCGCCCCTGCTTCAAACGCTTGTTTTGCTTGTTGTGGAGTATGAATTTTACCTTCTGCAATAACAGGCACTTTTACATTTTCTACGATTTCTCTTACTAAACCAGGATTAAATTGTTTTGAATCTTCCGTGTATGGTGTATAGCCATTCATAGTTGTCCCAACAAAATCAACTCCAGCTTTTTCAGCTTCAATTGCTTCTTCTAAAGTTGAAATATCTGCCATCAACAAGACATTTGGATATTTTTCTTTAATTTCTTTTACAAATTCACTTGGAGTTCTTCCATCTCCTCGCTCTCTATTTGTACAATCAAGAGCAATTATATCAGAATTAGCTTCTACCAATTTATCTACTTCATCCATTGTAGCTGTTATATAAGAAGCATAACCCTCATATGATTTTTTAATTATACCAATTACAGGTAAGTTAGTTTGTTCTTTTATTTGTTTAATATCTAAAACACCTTGAGCTCTAATAGCTTTTACCCCAGCATTTTTTACAGCCTGTGCCATTAAGCACATTACTCCACCTTCTTCTCTATATAAAGCTTCTCCTGGTAGAGCTTGACAAGAAACTATCATTTCTCCTTTTAGATATTCTAATAATTGTTGTTTCTCCATAAGATTATCCTTTCACGGCTCCTAAAGTAACACCTTGAGTAAAGTAATTTTGGAAACAGATAAACACGATTATCATAGGTAATGATGCTAATGATGCCCCTGCCATTAATAGCCCATAGTCATTAGAGAACTCTTGCCCTTGTGCTAACGCTGCTAGTCCTAATGGTAATGTAGACATATCAGGTGTGTTAGAAAAGATTAATTGTGAGAAGTAATCATTCCAACTAGCTATAAATGTAAAGATTGCTAACGCACCAATACCTGGTTTAATAATCGGTAATGCAATGTTCATAAATGTTCTTACTTCACCACAACCATCAATTCTTGCTGATTCAAGTAATTCTGTTGGAATTGCTTGTGAGAATTGTCTCATTAAGAATACTCCAAATGGCCATCCTACCGCTGGTAAAATTAATGCATAGTAAGTATTCATTAAGTTAAATTCAGTAATTAAGTTTAATAAAGGTATTAAAATTACTTGTTTTGGTAAGGCCATCGCTGCAACAAAGACCATGAAAATAACTTTAACTCCTGGGAAATTTTTCTTAGCTAATGCATATCCTGCTAATGCTGATGTCGCACATACTAAGAATGTTGTCATTACTGAAATAAATACTGAGTTGAAAAACCATCTTAGAGTATTTGATGTGAATAACTTATTATAGTTTTCCAAAGTTGGAGATGTCGGCCACCATTCAGGTGGAATTGTTATAGCTACATCTTGTAACTTAAACGATCCCGATGCAATCCAGTAGAATGGAAATATAAAGAATATAGTTAATCCAATCAATATTATCATAGATACTATTTTAAAAATACTAATACTTTTCATCCTAAATCCTCCTAATCATTGTCTGTAGATAGAAACTTGAATTGTAAGATAGAAATTATTCCAATAATTACCGCAAGGATAATACCCATCGCACTAGCTACACCATGATTTCCATTTTTAATTGCTGCTTCATATACTAAATACATAATTGTACTTGTTCCGTAGTTCGGTCCCCCTGCTGTTAATAACTGAATTAAGGCGAAAATTTGGAACGAGTTAATTGTTGTTACAACAACAATATATAATGTTGTTGGTTTAATAAGCGGCCAAGTAATTTTTGTAAATACTTGCCATTTTGTTGCTCCATCAATTTCAGATGCTTCTAATAATTCTTTCGGTACGTTACCTAAAGCAGCAACATAAAGAATTATCGGTTGACCTAGCGAAGTAGTAATAAGAATCGTAATAATAGCATATAATGCTGTTTTCGGATTCCCTAACCAATCGACATTTTCATTAATTATGTGCATAGACTTAAACACATAGTTTAAAATTCCATATTCTGGGTGATAAATCCAAGCCCAAACTACTGTAACAGATACTACTGAAGAAATAGCTGGGATATAGAATACTCCACGGAAGAATGATCTTACAACTGCACTCTTATTATAAATTGTTACCGCAACAAATATTGAAACCAATACAACTATCGGTACCGCAACTACAGTTACAACAACTGTATTAATAAGAGATTTCATAAATGGTTCATGGATTGTTGCTCCATTTCCACTGAATAATAAATCTGAATAGTGTTTCAATCCAACAAATACTGGATTTTTCTTAGCAAAACTATATAATGATAACTGAAGTCCACGTAACATCGGGACCAAAACAAATGTTATAAAAAATATACTAACCGGCAAAATAAATAAATATGCACTAAAGTCTATTTTTTTTCTTTTCTTAGTAGTCTTCATAGCTCCTCCTAAAAAGTTATTATTTTATCTTAAAAAGGGATAGAAGCAACTCTATCCCCTTTATACGTCAAATTACAATGCTTCTTTTATTGTTTTATTTGCATCTTCAACAAATTTATCTAATCCTTCTTTAGGTGAAGTTTTTCCGTTTAATACACCTTGAACCATATTGAACCAAAGTGGTCTCATTTTAGCAAATCCAGGAATTGTGTTATAGTATGTTCCATATTGACTTGTTAGACCTTCAGCGAATTTAAGTTCTTCTGAATCGTATAATCCTGTTTCACCTTTTTTAGCTGAGAAGTTACCAGATGCTAATAGAGTACGTTTACCCCAATCTTTATCATTTACCATGAAGTCAACGAATTTTTTAGCTGCTGCTGCTTTATCTACATCACCATTATCAAAGATAGCTGGTCCAGCTACTAAGTAGTCATATTTAGCTTTTCCACCATTGTTAGGGAATGGTAAGAATTTGTAGTTAAATCCTGATGCATGTGATGCTGCGATACCTGGTGAGAATAAGATTGTAGTTGCTGCACGTCCTGATTTGAATGCTTCTAGAGCATCTTTAGCTTCTAAGGCAACACCTTGACCTAATAAACCTTCATCATATGCTTTTTTAACCCATTCTAAACCTTTAACACCATTTACATCATTGATTGTATATTTACTGTTTGCATCATCTGTAATCCAAGAGTTGTATAAGTTTGCAACGAATGCTCTTGGCCCTTGGTCTCCTGCTTGTGATTTAGTATAGAATAAAGCTGGAGTGATGTTTGAATCTTTTTGTTTAACTGCTTTTAAGAATTTTTCATATTCTTCAACTGTCCAACTTCTATCTTGTTTGTTAAGAGGTAGAAGATCTGTTACTCCTAATTTATCAGTTAGGTCTTTGTTTACACCCATTAAGAATGGTGCTACCCCTTGTGGATACATGTAAAGTTTATCTTTGTAACTAGAAGCTTTAACTGCTGCTTCATTTAATTTAGATTTATCTACATCATCTAAAGGAACTAATAAATCTTTCGCTGCCCAAGCAATTACACGACCTGGTGCATCGTAAATTACGTCTGGAGCAGTTTTTGATTGAATAGCTGTTTCTATTTTAGCTGGTCCATCTGTAAATTCTATTTTTTGATAATTTACTTTAATATTTGGGTTTTTCGCTTCGAAAGCTTTAATTAAAGCTGCATCGAAATCCTCAGTTTTCTTAAATTCTTTATCTTTAGTGAATTGTGGGAAGTCCCAATAAGTAATTTCTACTTTTTTGTTCGGGTCAGCTTGTTTTTCTTCTTTTTTACCACCCACACACCCTGTTAAAACAAGTGCAGTTGTTGCTGCTACAGCAAGCAGCTTATTTATTTTTCTCATAATATGAGCCTCCTTATTATTTTATGTTTTTAAAAATTTGACGTCTTATTTAAACTAATCTAAAATACTAAGCTCAGTATCTACATCAAAGAAATGAGCTCTATTCATATCTAGAGCAAAAGTTAATTCATCACCCATTTTAATATTTTGTCTTGAGTGTACAATTGCTTTGATATTTTCTCCATTTAAATCAGTATGAACGATATATTCAGAACCTAATAACTCAGCCACAATTACTTTTGAAGTAATTTTAGCATGTGAATAAGTTTCTAATACTAACGGATCATTTGAAATATTTTCAGGTCGAATCCCTAAAACAACTTCTTTCCCTTCGTATCCTAATTCTTTTAATTTTTCATAATATCCAACAGGAATCTCAATATTCCCACCACCTTTTGTAACAAAGTTACCTTCTACAACTTTTCCTCTCATGAAGTTCATAGTTGGTGCTCCGATAAATCCAGCTACAAAAAGATTTTCAGGATGATCATAAATATCTTTCGGACTTCCTACTTGTTGAACTATACCTTTCTTCATTACAACAATTCTGTCAGCCATTGTCATAGCTTCAGTCTGATCGTGTGTTACATAGATTGTAGTTGCACCTAAAGTATTGTGGATTTTAATGATTTCCGCTCTCATATTACTTCTTAGTTTAGCATCTAAGTTAGATAGAGGTTCATCCATAAGGAAAACTTTAGGACTTCTAACTATTGCACGTCCAAGCGCAACCCTTTGTCTTTGACCTCCAGAAAGTGCTTTAGGTTTTCTATCTAAAAGTTCTTCTAGTCCTAAAATTTTTGCTGCTTCTTCTACTTTAGCCTTAATTTCCTCTTTTGGAACTTTTCTTAATTTTAAAGCGAATGCCATATTATCAAAAACTGTCATATGTGGATACAGCGCATAACTTTGGAATACCATTGCGATATCTCTATCCTTAGGTTCAACATCATTAACTAATCTATCCCCTATATAAAATTCTCCTTCAGTTATGTCTTCTAGACCAGCAATCATTCTAAGTGTTGTAGATTTTCCACATCCAGATGGTCCAACAAAAACGACGAATTCCTTATCGGCTACTTCTAAATTAAAATCCGTTACCGCGCAGAAACCATTATCATATTTTTTATAAATATTTTTTAATGATAAACTTGCCATATTAGCCTCCTGTTAATTAAATATTTATCTTTTCTCTAAAATAGTATCATATATGAAACCGCTTGTAAAGATTTTTATTCGTTAATTTAATGTTGTAACTTTAAAAATAATCCATTATTTTTTTATTTCATTTAAACAATAATCAAACTTGTATAACAACAAAATATGACTAACAAGGATAAAGTGAACATTTTCAAAGATAATACAAACATTTCTATAGTTGTTTTTTTATTATATTTATTTAATCATTTATATACTAAATTTAATACATTAACACTAGTATAAATTTTAGTACCTTTTTAAAATATCTAATTTTACCTATTTTCATTTTTAAATTACCTTTTAGTTTATAATTCAATATTGCAATCGTTTTACATTCTTATATTTTACATTTGACTAGGCAAATACTGAATTTATTCCATTTAATATATTGTAAATATACCTTAATATTTTTTTATATTTTAATGAGTAAAAATATAATTATTTAAACAAAAAAAGCAAGAGCCTTTAGCTCTTGCTTCTTTTAAAATATTCTAATTAGCGTTTGATGTTGTAGAATGCTTGAACACCTGGGTATACAGCTGTAGCATCTAATTCATCTTCAATACGTAATAATTGGTTGTATTTAGCAATACGGTCTGTACGGCTAAGAGAACCTGTTTTGATTTGTCCTGCGTTAGTTGCAACTGCGATATCTGAGATTGTAGAGTCTTCAGTTTCTCCAGAACGGTGAGAAATTACAGCTGTGTAACGAGCACGTTTAGCCATTTCAATAGCGTTTAGAGTTTCAGTTAAAGTACCGATTTGGTTAACTTTGATTAGGATTGAGTTACCAACACCTTGTTCGATACCTTGTGATAATTTTTTAGTGTTAGTTACGAATAAATCGTCCCCTACTAATTGCACACGGTTACCGATACGGTCTGTAAGTAATTTCCATCCTTCCCAGTCGTTTTCATCCATACCATCTTCGATAGTGATGATTGGGTATTTGTTTACTAATTCTTCTAAGTAATCAACTTGTTGTGCTGAAGTACGAACTGCTCCACCTTCACCTTCGAATTTAGCGTAGTTGTATACTCCGTTTTCGTAGAATTCAGAAGACGCACAGTCAAATCCTAAGAATACATCTTTACCTGGTTCTAATCCAGCAGCTTTAATTGCAGCTAAAATAGTTTCAACAGCATCTTCAGTTCCTTCGAATGTTGGAGCGAATCCACCTTCGTCACCTACTGCAGTTGATAAACCACGGTTGTGTAATAATTTAGCTAAGTTGTGGAATACTTCAGCTCCCCAACGTAAAGCTTCTTTGAATGTAGGAGCACCTACAGGTAAAATCATGAACTCTTGGAATGCGATTGGAGCATCTGAGTGAGATCCACCGTTTACGATGTTCATCATTGGAGTTGGTAATTCTTTAGAGTTAGTTCCTCCTAAGTATCTGTATAGAGGTACTCCTAAAGAATCAGCTGCAGCGTGAGCTACTGCTAAAGATACACCTAAGATAGCGTTAGCTCCTAGACGTCCTTTGTTTTCAGTTCCATCTAATTCGATCATAGCGTAGTCAATTCCTACTTGATCAAATACGTCGAATTTACCTTCTAATAAAGGTGCGATTTCTTCATTAACGTTAGTTACAGCTTTAGTTACACCTTTACCTAGGTAACGTCCTTTGTCTCCATCACGTAATTCAACTGCTTCGTATTGTCCAGTTGAAGCTCCTGATGGTACTAATGCACGTCCAAATGCTCCTGATTCAGTTGTTACTTCAACTTCTACAGTTGGGTTACCACGTGAATCTAAAACTTCTCTTGCATATACTTCTGCGATAATATCAAATGTTTTTGCTAACATTAACTTTCTCCTTGTTGTTTAAATTTATAATTCTATTATACTATAATTTATTTAATTTTGCTAAAATTAAGCTAATTTTCCACCTTCTAGAAGTGCTAAGAATGATTCAGCTTCTAGAGATGCTCCACCTACTAATGCACCATCAACATCTGGGCATGATAGGTATTCTTTAACGTTTTCAGGTTTAACTGATCCACCGTATTGAATACGAACTTTTTCAGAAACTTCTTTACCGTATAATCCTTCAACTACATCACGAACTGCTTTACACATTTTTTGTGCATCTTCTTTTGTAGCTGATTTACCAGTTCCGATAGCCCAGATTGGTTCATAAGCAATTACTGATGAAGCTACTTGTTCAGCTGTTAAATCAGCTAAAGCACCTTTTACTTGAGCTCCTACAAACTCAGCTGCTTTTCCTGCTTCGTATGTTTCAAGACTTTCTCCACAACAGATGATTGGTAATAATCCATTAGCAAAGATAGCTTTTGCTTTTTTGTTAATATCTTCATCTGTTTCGTGGAAGTAATCACGACGTTCAGAGTGACCGATTACTACATAGTTTACTCCCATTTCAGATAATACTTTAGGTGAAGTTTCACCTGTGTAAGCTCCTGAATTTTCAAAGTAACAGTTTTGAGCTGCAACTTTTAATCCAGTTCCTTCTGCCGCACTAAGTACTGCACTTAAATCTACAGATGGAGCTGCAATTCCTGCTTCTACTTTATCTGATGATGGTAATTTTCCAGCAAGAGCTTCAACAAACGCTTTAGCTTCTTGTGGGTTTTTGTTCATTTTCCAGTTTCCTGCGATAAATGGTAATCTTGACATGATGTTACTCTCCTTGAGTTTTAAAATTATTTATTAGATAATGAATCAATTCCTGGTAATACTTTTCCTTCTAGATATTCTAGAGATGCTCCACCACCTGTTGAGATGTGTGAGAATTTCTCAGCATATCCTAAAGAAATTGCTGCTGTAGCACTATCTCCACCACCGATAATAGTAGTAGCACCTTCTAAGTTTGCGATAGCTTCACAAACTCCAATTGTACCTTTTGCAAAGTTAGGCATTTCAAATACACCCATAGGTCCATTCCAAATTACTGTTTTTGCTCCTTCAAGAGTGCTCTTGAATAATTCAACAGATTTCGGTCCGATATCTAATCCTTCTTCATCAGGTTGGATATCACCTTGTGCTACACGACTTGGTGCATCGTTAGAGAATTCTTTAGCTACTACTGTATCGATTGGTAATACTAATTTTTCTCCAGCTTTGGCCATTAGTTCACGAGCATATTCAACTTTATCATTTTCACAAAGTGAAATTCCGATTTCTTTACCTTGTGCTTTCATGAAAGTATAAGCCATACCTCCACCAATAATTACTTTATCAGCTTTTTCTAATAAGTTTTCAATAACTGCAATTTTATCAGAAACTTTTGCTCCACCTAAGATTGCAACAAGAGGTCTTTCTGGATTATCAACTGCTCCTCCGATAAATTTGATTTCTTTATCAACTAAGAATCCTGAAGCAGAGTTTCCTTCACCAATGTTAGATGCAATACCTACGTTTGAAGCGTGAGCACGGTGAGCTGTACCGAATGCATCATTTACGAATACATCTCCTAGAGAAGCCCAGTATTTAGCAAGTTCTGGATCATTTTTAGATTCTTTTTTGCCTTCAACATCTTCGAAACGAGTGTTTTCAAACATTAAGATTTCTCCATCTTTTAATCCTTTAACTGCTTCTTCTAATTCAGCTCCACGAGTTTCAGCTACGAATTTTACTTCTTTACCTAATAATTCTGATAATCTAACAGCTACTGGAGCTAAGCTTTTAGATGCTTTATCAGCTTCTTCTTTAACACGGCCTAAGTGTGAGAAAGCAACTACTTTAGCACCTTGATTTAAAGCATACTCAATAGTTGGTAATGCTGCAGTAATACGATTATCGTTTGTAATTTCACCATCTTTTAAAGGCACGTTGAAATCAACACGCATTAAGACAGTTTTCCCTTGTAAGTTACCTAAGTCTTTGATAGATTTCTTCATGGAAAGCTCCTTTTATTTATATTTTAGAATATATGAGACAAGATATAAGTCAAAATTGACTTATATCTTATCTATTCTTCTATTATCTATTATAGATTATTTAATTAATCCTGCAAAGTATTTTAATGTTCTTACTAATTGAGAAGTGTAAGACATTTCGTTGTCATACCAAGAAACAACTTTAACTAATTGTTTGTCTCCAACTGTTAATACTTTTGTTTGAGTTGCATCAAATAATGATCCGTAAGAGATACCTACGATATCAGAAGACACGATTGGATCAACGTTATATCCGAATGATTCGTTAGCAGCAGCTTCCATAGCAGCGTTAACTTCTTCAGCTGTTACAGTTTTTTCTACTACAGCTACTAATTCAGTTAATGAACCTGTTGGTACTGGTACACGTTGAGCAGCTCCATCTAATTTTCCGTTTAATTCTGGGATTACTAATCCGATTGCTTTAGCAGCACCAGTTGTGTTAGGCACGATGTTTTCAGCAGCTGCACGAGCACGACGTAAGTCTCCACCACGGTGAGGAGCGTCAAGTGTGTTTTGGTCTCCAGTGTATCCGTGGATTGTAGTCATTAATCCTTCAACTACTGTGAAGTTATCGTGTAAAGCTTTAGCCATTGGAGCTAAACAGTTAGTTGTACAAGAAGCACCTGAGATAACTGTTTCTGTTCCGTCTAGAGTTTCGTGGTTTACGTTGTAAACGATAGTTTTAACGTCGTTTCCACCTGGAGCTGAGATAACAACTTTTTTAGCTCCTGCTTGAACGTGAGCTTCTGCTTTTTCTTTAGAAGTAAAGAATCCAGTACATTCTAATACTACATCGATTCCTAATTCTCCCCATGGTAATTCAGTTGGGTTAGGGTTAGCGAATGCTTTGATTTCTTTTCCGTTTACTACTAAGCTTCCTTCAGCTGCTGATACTTCTCCATCAAAACGACCTTGAGTTGTGTCATATTTTAATAAGTGTACTAGTTGATTAACTGGTGTTAAGTCGTTAATCGCTACTACTTCAATTCCTTCTACGTTTTGGATTCTTCTTAATGCAAGACGTCCGATACGTCCAAATCCGTTAATTGCTACTTTTACTGTCATTTTTTAGTTCCTCCTAAAAATTTTTATTAACTTTTTTTATTATTTTTTTGCAAATAGCCTCATCAATAATTAGTGTCGCATTTGCTGGTCTAGTATTTAAGTAACTAAATACTGCATCAGCTTTTTCTTCTCCACCAACTATCGTAAAGACATTATCAATGCCATCAACATCTTTAAAACTCATACCTATAGTAGAGGTTTTAAATATTTCACTGCCGTTCTCATCGAAATAACTTCCAAATGATTCACAAACAGCATTTTTTTTCTTCCAATACTTTCAAAATATCTTTAGAAGATTTTCTTCTATTCGCCATTTCAAAAGCTTTCCCTATACTATGGATAATTATCGATGTTTTACTTATAACATCTAGAGCATTTTTTACGACTGGTTCTTTTACAAGTTCTTCTAATGCTTTTTGTCCTATATTATCTGGTGCATGTAATAATTGATAATTATGTCCAGAATTTTTTGCCATCTTAGAGGCTATATCATTGGCTTGATATTCTGTATTTACTACAGATAATCCCCCTCTGATAGGCGTTATAGTAACATCTTTTCCATAACCAAATGTTTCATTAACTCTGCCGGCTATGTAATACATCGTACTACCACCGCTGACTCCAATTACGCATTCTTTAGTTATCTTAGCATTAACCTTATCCAAGAGTAAGTTAGTCATTTCTTCTCTAGTGGCTTCATTATTAATAAAGTCACCCGCTACAATGTGAACTTGTTTTATTGAAAAATAATTTTTTATAAAACTTCTCTCTTTGGCAAAAGCATCATTAATAACTGATTCTTTTATCTCCAATAAAAGCTCTTCTCCTTTTTCTGTAAGATTCATTCCCGTAGCTTTTTTTGTTATTAACCCTAACTTGGATAAAACTTCACATTCCGTACGTAATTGTCTTTCCGTCATATTTATAAAGTTTAATAATGTTTTTCGACCTACTGGTTGATTAACTTTTATTGCAATAAGCAATTCATACCTATTACTAAACTTCATAAACATATCAGGTACAAGTCTACTTTGCATATGTAACAAATGTAAAATATCCATCTTATGTTTCCCCTGTTTATTTGAAAGTTTATTTGTGGACACCCCTTGTCCAGTTAGGTCGTTTTTTGACCAACTTATTTCAAAAAAATAAACTTTCTGATTAAAATTATAACAAAGACCTACATAAAAATCAAGTCTTTTAAATAAATTTTAATCAAAAAATTCATCTTATTTTAATATCGTTAATAATTCTATTAGAATAATGAAATAAAATACAAAAATCATTTCATATTCTTTATAATCAACTGGCAAATTAGAAATGTATTGGCTAGGGTAGTTGACCTCTATATCTTTTTTCAGATTTTCTACATTTAAGTTATCAAAGTTGTATCTAACTAGTAACTCATTCAGTTCTTTATCGCTGTAGTAGAATATTTTTTTCACTTTTGAAGAAAATAGACTATCAGCTAGAGTAACATTTTCTATAACTGATAAAACAGATAATAAATCGCGTTGTCCTTTTTTTGAATTCCCTGCTATAACTCCATACAATTTTTGTAATAACAGTCTAGGAATTTTGTATTTTAATTCCAATACTTCAAAATCGATTTTTTCAGTTTTTTTCTTAGTTTTTGATTCTTTTACAGGCTTTGTATCATTTGTTTTTCCACCATCTTTTACAACAAAAACTACGAATTCATCAGCTATTTCAATTATTTCATTTTTATTAAACTCAACTTTTCCATTTAAGTTCTCTAATGTTTTTTCTTGATCTATTTTTTGGTATGGTCGCTTAAATTTATTATCCTCTATTAGATAAAATCCTCTATACGACTTATGATATTTAAATTTCAACTCTACACCTCTTTCCTAATTTTAATCATTTAATATACTACCATAATTATAAAAAATATTCAACCTTCTTCATATTTCAATAACTTCACAAATTATTTCTAAAAATAATTTTTTAAATTATCAAAATCAACTCCTGCTTCTAATAAAACTAATAACTTAATTCTAGCTTTCTGTCCACTAAGTCCTGTTGTAAAAATAACTCCACCTTGTTGGAATCTCTTACCGCCACCTTCGTAATCATATACATCTTGAGTAACACCATTAAATGCACGGGAAACAAATACTACAGGTATTTTCTTCTTAATACATTCTCTTATCGCCGGAACAGTTCTTGGAGGTAAATTACCAGCACCTAGAGCTTCGATCACCAATCCATCTGCTCCAAGATTTGCGACTGCATTAATAAGCTCATCTCCCATACCAGCATACGCCTTTAATAAGTAAACTTTCTTACCAAAAAAATTTACATCGTAATGTTCTTCATTTATTAATTTTTGGAAATAAATTACACTATTTTTAGATACTAATCCTATAGGTCCAAAAGTTGGTGTTTGGAAAGTCGCTACATTTGTAGTATGTGTTTTAGTAACATAGGTAGCTGTATGCACCTCATCATTCATAACTACTAATACACCTTTATCACAACTTTCATCACTAACAGCAACTACTAAAGAACTTCTTAGATTAGCAAGTCCATCCGCTCCTATTTCATTACTAGAACGCATCGCTCCTGTTACCACTACTGGAATATTCACATCTAATGTCAATTCTAAATAATACGCAGTTTCTTCAAGCGTATCAGTCCCATGTGTAACTACTACGCCATCATATCCTTGTGTTACCGCTTCTAGTATCCTATTCTTTATACCTAACATTTCATGTTCTGTTATCTGAGGAGAAGCAAGATGATATAAATCTTCAACTACTAAATCTCCAATATAAGAAAACATACTTCCTCCAACACCAATTGGATTCTTATCAGTCGGCGAAACTTTACCCGTTGTTTGATCTTCACTCATAGAGATTGTTCCACCTGTATTCAAGATTAATATTTTCTTCAACTTACTATCCCCTTTCTATTTTCTTAGATTTTCATAACCATTAACAACTAAATCAACTTTCCCGTTACTTGGATTTATTACTAAACCATGTACAGGGACGTCTTTTGGTATTAATGGATGATTCATAATCATATTAACATCATGCCCAACACTTTCTTCAACATCGTCAAAGCCATGTAGCCAAGTATTTAAATCAAGTCCAGAGTATTGAAGAATATCAATAGTTTCTTTTCCAACACCTCTATCTCGCATTTTTTCCATAATTAGATTAGTATCAATATTTTGCATACCACAGTCGTGATGTCCCATAACTATAATCTCATCTGCTTTTAACATATACACTGCTATTATCAAACTTCTCATAATCGATCCAAAAGGATGAGTTAATATAGCACCTGCATTTTTTACAACTTTAACGTCTCCTGAAGATAGATTCAAAGACTTTGTTGCAAGTTCAACTAACCTTGTATCCATACACGTAAACATTACTACTCTCTTAGCTGGATATTTATCTTCTGTCTTATATTTTTCATACTCTTCGAATTTAACAAAATACTCATTGTATTCTAACATTGAATCTAACAGTCTCATATCTTAACTCCTTTTGAAAATAATTATTTAAATTTTTCTTATATTTTCATTATACTATACTTCATGCTTAACGTAAACTTTCCTAACTAGCAACCCCTAAAAAATCACCTACACTGCAAAAAAGATGTATTGCATGACTTTAAGCCATACAATACATCTAAATAATTATTTAACCCAATCCACTAAATTATCAGCCTCTTTTGGACCTTTTGAACCTTGTTCATATGTGTATAATGGAGAACCTTGTTCTTCATACTTAGCTATAAGTTTATTAACAAATGTCCAAGATTCAACTATTTGATTCCATTGAGAGAATAATGCTCTATCCTCTCTAAAACAAGCATCTAATAATCTTTCATAAGCTTCAGGTGTATTTACTATATTTTCTAGTATACAACTTTGGCAGAAATCAAGTGAAATTGGTTGTAATTCTTGCTCTGTACCTGGTTTTTTAGCATTAAATTGGAAATACACACCTTCTTCAGGTTGAATTTTTATTATTAATACATTACCAGGTGAAGTTCCAACAGACTTAAACTGTACCACTACTTGAGTTTCTCGTTTTTCAAGTTTTTTACCAGTTCTTATAAAGAATGGTACACCTTCCCAACGTTCATTATCTACAAATAATTTAAGTGCAGCATACGTTTCCGTCTTAGAATCTGCAGGAATATTTTGTTCTTGAAGATATCCTTCATATTGTGCCATAACTAAACTTTCATGAACATCTTCAATCGGTTTTAGTGCAGAAAGAAGATTATATTGACTCTCGTGAATACTACGACTTCCCTCTTCTTTTGGTTCTTCCATAGCTACTAATGATAGAACCTGTAATAGGTGATTTTGAACCATATCTTTTAAAGCACCACTCTTATCATAGTAACTAGCCCTAGTTCCAACACCTACAGTTTCTGCAGCAGTAATTTGAACATTTTCGATAAAATCTTTATTCCAAATACCCTTAAAGATGATATTTTCAAAACGTAGAGATAGGATGTTTTGAATCATCTCTTTACCTAGATAATGGTCAATATGATAAATTTCATCTTGATTAAAGAATTTAGCAAGCTCATCATTTAATATTCCAGCTTTTTCTAAATCTTCTCCAAATGGTTTTTCAATAATAACTTTCGCATTATTTTCTGAGCAATATTTTTTAAGACCATTTGTAATAGTTATGAAGAATGATGGAGCTACTGCAAAGTAGTATACATGATTTTGTATATCTTGTTCAGCATAAAATGCTTGTAACATCTCATAGTCATCTTCATTTGTCATATCCATTTTAAAATAGATAATTCTTTCAGCATAAGCGTCGAATTGTTCATCGTCGAATTTAGTACGCGCATACTCTTTTACCCACGTACGAGCAATATCTATATATTCTGACTGTGTATAAGCTCTACGACCAATTACAACAATTTTAAAATCATCGGCTAATTTTCCTAAAACTGTTAAATTGTATAACGCAGGTAACAATTTTCTATATGTAAGATCTCCTGTCCCTCCAAAAAGTGTTATTGCTGTTTTATTTTTCATTGTTTCCAACCCAGTCATAGTGATAATTTCCTTCTTTATCTGTTCTTTCGAAAGTATGTGCTCCAAAATAGTCACGTTGTGCTTGAATTAAGTTAGCACCACTATCTGCTGTAGTGTAGATATCTAAGTAAGAAACTGCAGAAGTCATAGCACTTAGTGGTAATCTATTAGAAATCGCTAAAGCAGCAACTTCACGTAAGCTATCTTGTCTTGTTTCAATAACTTCTTTAAAGAATGGATCAAAGATTAGGTTTTCTAATTTTGGATTATTTTGGTATGCTTCAATAATATTTTGTAAAATTTTCGCTTGAATAATACATCCACCACGGAAAATCTTAGCAATTTGTGAATAATCAAATGTCCAGTTATATTCTTTCTCAGCAGCTTGTAATAATTTGAATCCTTGTGCATAAGATACAATTTTTGAAATAAATAAAGCATCTTTTACAATATTTTTTAATCTTTCTTTATCTTCAACTACTGCATAAGGTTTACGAGCAAATTCTTTTTCAGCACGAACACGTTCTTCTTTAAGATTTGACATATATCTTCCATTTAGCGCAGCTGTAATAACTGATACATCAATTCCTAAATCAATAGCTTGTTCGTTAGTCCACTTCCCAGTACCTTTTTGTTGAGATTTATCTAAGATTTTATCTACTAAGTAGCTTCCATCTTCTTCTTTTACTTTGAAGATATTTGCTGTGATTTCAATTAGATATGATTCTAATTCACCTTTATTCCATTCTTCAAATGTTTTTTGTAATTCTTCATTTGAGAAACCACCTAGGTGTTTAAGAACTTTGTAAGCTTCTGAAATTAGTTGCATATCTCCATATTCGATACCATTGTGAACCATTTTCACATAGTGACCTGCTCCACCAGTTGAAGTATAACTACAACATGGTACATCGTTAACTTTAGCTGCAATAGCTTCTAAAATTGGACGAATTTCTTCGTAAGCTTTTTCATCACCACCAGGCATTAAAGCAGGACCGAATCTAGCACCTTCTTCTCCTCCAGATACACCAACTCCGAAGTAGTTAATTCCTTTTTCTAATAATAGATCATATCTTCTTTGAGTATCTTTGAAGAATGAATTTCCTCCATCAATAATGATATCTCCTTTATCAAGAAGTGGTGTTAATTGTTCAATTAGGCTATCTACAGCAAATCCTGCTTTAACCATTAAAACAATTTTTCTTGGTTTTTCTAATCCATCGATTAATTCTTGTAATGAATATCTCCCTGTTACATTTTTGTGTGGGTGCTCTTCTAGCATTTTATCTACAACAGATGTTGTTCTATTAAATACTGCAACTTTAAAACCATTATCTGCAATATTTAATGCAAGATTACTTCCCATTACTGATAAACCGATAACTCCGATATTTTGTTTCATTAATGAACCTCCTAATGTTTCTTACCTAAGATTATACCACTAAATACATAGCTAATGGAAATATTTTTGCTTGGAAAAATTTTTTACTATTATTTTCTTTAGTTACTTAATGCATTAAAATTTATTATTTTAGACAAACTGTATCAAGTACAATAATAACAATATCATTATCTAATACACCTTCACTTTTATGTATGCGCTTTATTTGATATGTTACAGGAAATAAAAATAATTTAATTCTTTGTACTATTTTTAAATTATTCATTTCTTCTATTTAAAATTATATATAATTTTTTTTGTAAAAATACCTGAATAAAAGTTTAAATACATAAATATATATCAAAAAATACAAACAAAGTACTTGATTTATATTTTTTCATAAGATACAATGTTAATACAGTAATGATAACGTTTACTTATGAGGAAAACAGAAAAAGGAGAATTAACTATGAGTGAAGTTAAAGTTTTAAAAAATTTTATTAACGGGGAATTTGAAGGAAATACAAATTATGATTATATAAACGTACTAAATCCATCTACAGAAGAAGTTATCGCGAAAATCCCTTCTTCTTCAGAAGCTGATGTAGACCGCGCAATTGATGTAGCAGAAGCGGCTCAACGTGATTGGGAAAAATTACCTGCAATTCAAAGAGGTGCATATCTAAGAAAAATTGCTGAACGCATCCGCGAACGTGAACCAGAAATTACACAAACTATTGTTAATGAAGGTGGTAAAACTTTCGATTTAGCAAAAGTTGAAGTATTATTCACAGCAGATTACTTAGATTATATGGCTGAATGGGCTAGAAGATATGAAGGAGAAATTATTCAAAGTGATAGACAAGATGAACACATCTTCTTATTCAAACGCCCTCACGGAGTAACTACTGGTATTTTACCATGGAACTTCCCATTCTTCTTAATCGCTAGAAAAGCAGCACCAGCTTTACTTACTGGTAATACAATTGTATTGAAACCAAGTCAATTAACACCAATAAATGCTGATATTTTTGCTGAAATCTGCGTAGAAGTTGGTCTTCCAAAAGGTATCCTTAATATTATTCACGGACGTGGATCTGTTGTAGGAAATAGATTAGCTTCTAACCCTAAAGTGGGCTTAGTAAGTTTAACAGGTAGCTTAACAGCTGGACAAGAAGTTATGAGAGCTGCCGCTGAAAACATCACTAATGTTTCTCTAGAACTTGGAGGAAAAGCTCCAGCTATCGTATTTAAAGATGCAGATTTAAATCTTGCTGCAAAAGCGATTGTAGCATCTCGTGTAATTAACTCAGGACAAGTTTGTAACTGTGCTGAAAGAGTATATGTTCACGAAGATGTTAAAGACGAATTCGAAAAAATCTTATTTGCTGAACTTGATAAAGTTAAATTCGGTGACCCTAATAAAGAAGGTGGTTTAGATTACGGTCCACTTATCGAAAAACGTGCTGTAGACGCTGTTGCAGAAAAAGTTGCTTATGCAGTAAAACAAGGTGCTACTTTATCATATGGTGGAGCTCGTGATGAAAATCAAGTAGGATACTTCTTTGGACCAACTGTTTTAACAGATGTAACTAACGAAATGAAAATTATGAAAGAAGAAACATTCGGACCAGTAATCCCAGTAGCAACATTCAAAACTTTAGAAGAAGTATTAGAATATGCAAATGATTCAGAATACGGATTAACTTCATCTGTTTACACTACTAACCTAAATACTGCATTCAAAGCTGTGAATGGTCTAAAATTTGGTGAAACATACATTAACCGTGAAAACTTCGAAGCTATGCAAGGATTCCACGCTGGACGTCGTAAATCTGGTATCGGTGGAGCTGACGGTAAACATGGTTTAGAAGAATACTTAACTACTCAAGTTGTTTATATGCAATTAGATAATGAATAATCTATAAAAATTCTAATCAACAATCTAATAAATCATCATACTCAAGTATATATTTGAATATGGTGATTTATTTTATTATACGATTATTCTTTGCTCCTTACCTTTTTATTATCTATGCAAAAGCAACAAATTAAAAGTTTTCAAAAAATTATTGACAAATTTTCAGATAAATGTTAAGATTTTAATTACAATTAATAAAGGAGCTACTCAATAATGAAAACTAATATTTTAACTAGTAAAAGAGAATACTTTTTCGTGCCATTTTAGCAGCACTTATATCTCATAGCATTGTAGATATAAGTGCAACGATGTCTACAATGGCTAGTTAAACATGTTTTCAGGCCATTGGTAAAAATACTAAATGGCCTTGAGTATAGTATTATATATATTTTAAAAGCTATTTAGTATTTTCTAAATAGCTTTTATTTTTTTAACAATTAATAGGAGGAAAAATTTTATGTCAGAAAATTCAAAATGGAGTTCTAAAATAGGTTTCATACTTGCTTCAGCGGGATCTGCGATAGGTCTTGGAGCTGTATGGAAATTCCCATACATGACCGCAGCAAATGGTGGAGGTGGATTCTTACTAGTCTTCCTTATCTTCACTCTTTTAATTGGACTACCACTACTTCTTGCTGAATTCGTACTTGGTCGTGGCGCTGGAGTTTCAGCCATCAGAACTTTTGGTAAACTAGGAAAAAACAAAAATTATAATATTATTGGTTATATCGGTGGATTCGCCCTATTCATCTTACTATCATTCTATAGTGTTATTGGTGGATGGATTTTAGTATACTTAGGTATTTCAATTGCTGATGCTCTTGGGCTTCATGCTACTGGTAATCACGCAGCCCTATTCACTAGTGTTATCTCAAATACTTGGATTGCATTAGGAGCTCAGGCTTTATTCATCTTATTAAATATTCTTATAGTATCTCGTGGTGTTCAAAAAGGTATTGAAAAAGCATCAAAAATCATGATGCCACTATTATTCATCATATTCTTAGTAATTATCGCAAGATCATTAACATTACCAAATGCAATGAGTGGAGTAACTTCCTTCTTAAAACCTGATTTTTCTAAAATCACAAGCTCTGGTATTTTATTCGCACTTGGTCAATCGTTCTTCGCTCTTTCTATCGGGGTTACAGCTATGTTAACTTATGCATCATACCTTGATAGAAGAACTAACCTGGTTCAATCAGGTGTTTCGGTTGTATTAATGAACATTGCCGTTTCTATAATGGCTGGATTGGCAATCTTTCCAGCTATGAGTTCATTCGGAATGGAATCTGAAGGTGGACCGAGTTTATTATTCATCGTATTACCACAATTATTCAACAATATGGCATTCGGTAAAATTTTCTACATTTTATTCTTAATATTATTCTTATTCGCTACTATTACTTCATCTGTAGTTATGTTAGAAATCAATGTAGGAAATATTACTAACCAAAAAAATACTAACCGTACTAAATTCAGTGTAATCATCGGAATCTTAACTTTCATAGTTGGAATTCCTTCTGCTCTATCTTACGGTTCATTATCTGATACATTAATATTCGGAAAAACAGTTTTCGATTTAATGGACTTCTTAGTATCTAATATACTTATGCCACTTGGTTGCTTAGCATTATCAATATTCACCGGATATGTACTAGACAAAAAAGTTGCCAAAGAGCAATTACACATTAACGAGAATAACAAAACAAGCCTAGTATTATTCAGAACATGGCTATTCCTATTAAGATACATACTACCAGTTATTATTCTTATCGTTTGCTTAGCGCAATTTTTATAATATAATTTAAAATTATTAGGAGTGATTCAAATACCGATTTCGTAGAAATACTATCTGTTGAATCACTCTTATTTTTTTTATATTGTTTTAAATATTTTTTATAAATAAACTTTAATTATTGACATGCGTTTTCAATAGTGCTATCATTAAGTCATGAATTAAATATTTCTTCGGGGTAGGGTGTAATTCCCAACCGGCGGTGACTAGTTTTCTAGAAGTCCGTGAGCGCAAGCTGATCTGGTGAGATTCCAGAACCGACAGTATAGTCTGGATGGGAGAAGAAATTATAGCATTAAGATAAATATATCTAATACTACTGATAATATACAACCTAGAATGTATTATAATTATACATTCAGGGCTTTTTATCGAATAATAAACAAACCATCAATCCCGATTATTTGAATCATCAAATATAATCGGGGTTTTATTTTTATAAAGGAGTTGATACTATGCATGAATATTTTATGAATCTTGCTCTATTAGAGGCTAAGCGTGGTGCAAAATATACACATACCAATCCTCTAGTTGGTGCAATTATAGTAAAAGATAATAAAATTGTCGCAAGAGGTTCACACCTTCGTTACGGTTGTGAACATGCTGAAAAAAATGCTATTTCTACTTGCAAAACTCCTGAAAAAATATTTAATTCAACTCTATATGTCACATTAGAACCATGTAACCACAAAGGAAAACAACCTCCTTGTACAGAAACTATATTGAAAATGGGAATCTCTAAAGTTGTTGTTGCTCAATTAGACCCTAATCCAATAGTTAGTGGAAAGGGAATTAAATTCTTACGTGATAATGGAATTGAAGTTATAACTGGTATCTTGGAAAAAGAAGCTTATAATCTAAATTATGCTTACAATTTATTCCACACACAAAAAAGACCTTATGTAGTCTTAAAACAAGCTACCAGTCTTGATGGAAAATTAGCCTTTACTAATGAAAGAACTCAAATAACAGGAAAAGAAGTATATGACTTCGTTAGAAATGAACGTGATAATTATCAAGCTATTCTCGTTGGAGCAAAAACTGTATTAATAGACAATCCAAAATTAACTGGAGCCAATACTTCGTTATATCCACCGAAAAGAATAGTATTAGACAAAGAAGGTTCAATTTTTCAACATAAAGAACTAAATCTCTTTAAAGACGATTCTTCTGACGTTATAGTTTTTTCAAAACATAAAAATGAAGACTTACCTTCGCATGTAACTATCGTTACCCCTAACGACTTTACAATAAAAGAAATTCTTACTGAGATTGCAAAACTTGGTATACAGTCAGTTTACGTAGAAGGCGGTCCTTGTATACATGATCAATTCCTTGCTAGTGGTTATTGGGATGAAGTGATTTCATATATTTCCCCTACACTCTTAGGAGGAAACAATACTTCATCATTTAGTAGTGATAGAACTACTAATGAAAAAATCACTTTACACGATATTAATGTAATAAAACTCGGTGAAGATATAAGAATCTCAGGAAGGAAAGAAAGTCAATGTTTACAGGATTAATAAAAGAACAAGGGAAAATAGTAAAAATAATAAAATCAAGTCACAGTATAAAATTAACAATACAAGCAACTAAAAACTTACTAGAAACATATAAAATTGGTGATAGTATGGCAGTAAATGGAGTATGCTTGACATGTGTCCAAAAAAGTTCATCACAATTCACCGTTGATATTATGCCCGAGACTTATAAGAGAACAACATTTAAAGACTTAAAAGTAAATGACTCTGTAAATCTTGAGCCCGCAATGGGACACTCAGATAGATTTGAAGGGCATATCGTTTCGGGTCACAGCGATGGCTTAGCACAATTAGCAGCAAGACAAAAAGACGAAAATGCTATTCTTCTAACTTTTGCTTATCCAAGTAAATTTCAAGGAGAAATCATTAATCAAGGCTCAATTACTATAAACGGAATAAGTTTAACAGTAGTAACTTGTGACAATAATAAATTTACCGTTTCGTTAATTCCACATACTGCAAAACATACAAATCTAGAAAAATTGAAAATTGGTGACAATGTAAATATTGAGACCGATATTCTAGCAAAATATATAAAAGCTCAATTAAAACTATTTGGAGGAAAGTTAAATGATTAATAATGTACGACAAGCAATCGAAGACTTAAAAGCTGGAAAATTAATCGTTCTTATCGATGATGATGACAGAGAAGCAGAAGGAGATTTAGTAGGCTTAGCTGAACTAGTTACTGGTGAAAATGTAAACTTCATGACGAAACATGCCCGTGGTTTAATTTGTGCACCTGTCTCAACTGAAATAGCTAAACGATTAAACTTGCATTCAATGCTAGATAAAAATACAGATCCTCACGGTACAGCGTTCACAGTAAGTGTTGATTATAAAACATCAACTACAGGAATCTCGGCTTTTGAAAGAGCTACAACTATAAAAGAATTAGCAAATCCTAATTCAAGACCAGAAGATTTTAATAGACCTGGACATATGTTCCCCCTTGTAGGACGTGATGGTGGAATTAAAGTTCGTCGTGGCCACACCGAAGCAAGTTTAGATTTAGCAAGATTAGCTAACAGTACCGAAGCTACATATATCTGCGAAATTATGAATGAAGATGGAACTATGGCTAGAAGAGATGATCTGTATGAATTCGCTAAAAAATGGGATTTAACAGTTGTCGATTTAGATGAGCTAACACGTTTTTTATCATTTGAAGACAGCGTTAAAGTAAAGCTTCCAACAGAATTTGGAGACTTTGATTTACAGCTGTTTGAAGATGAATTTAATAAAGAACATTTAATTATTAGTAAAGGTGATTTAACTTCTGAAGAACCTTTACTGATACGAGTTCACTCAGAATGTTTGACAGGGGATATATTTGCTTCTCATAGATGTGATTGCGGTGAACAATTACACGCCGCACTTCAAAAAATCTCAGAACTTGGTCGAGGAGCTATTCTATATTTAAGACAAGAAGGTCGAGGAATTGGGCTTAGAAACAAACTTCTTGCATACCAATTGCAAGAACAAGGTGTAGATACTTACGATGCTAATGTTCAATTAGGTTTCGCTCCCGATGAGAGGGACTATAGTATTGCAGTAGATATATTAGATTACTTAGGAATAAAATCGGTAAAACTACTTACTAACAACCCTGACAAAGTAGAACAATTAAGTTCTTTAGGAATTAATATAGTTGATCGTGAACCAATTAAGATAAAACCACATAAAGAAAACAAACACTATTTACAAACAAAAAAAATAAGATTTAATCACTTTTTAGATATATAAGGAGAACATTATTATGACAACATTTGAAGGAAAATTTATAGGTAAAGATATTAAGGTAGCAATTGTAGTAGCACGTTTTAACGAGTTCATTACATCTAAATTATTAGGTGGAGCTAAAGATACGTTAATTAGAAACGAAGTAAAAGAAGAAAACATCGATGTATACTGGGTTCCAGGAGCATTCGAAATTCCATTCATTACTAAAAAATTAGTAGCTACAAATAAATACGATGGTATCGTTACATTAGGAAGCATTATTCGTGGAAGCACTAGTCACTATGACTTAGTTTGTAACGAGGTAGCAAAAGGTGTAGGTCAAATCAATCTTAACAGCGAAATTCCTGTAATGTTCGGTGTTATAACTACTGAAGACATCGATCAGGCTATCGAAAGAGCTGGTTCAAAAGCCGGAAACAAAGGTAGCGAGTGCGCTCAAGGGCTTCTTGAAATGATAGACTTAACTAAACAAATCTAATAACTAAAACAAAGCTAGGAACTTGAACTTCAAGCTCCTAGCTTCTTATTATCTATAATTATTATTTAGAGTAGTTTGGACTTTCTTTTGTAATTTGAACGTCGTGTGGGTGAGATTCGATTAATCCAGCACCAGTCATACGAACAAATTGTGAGTTTTCACGAAGCGCATGTAAATCACGTGAACCAGTATACCCCATACCTGCACGTAATCCACCAATGATTTGGTAAATTGTTTCAGAAACAGCACCTTTATAAGGTGTACGTCCTTCGATTCCTTCTGGAACTAATTTCTTACCATCTTCTTGGAAGTAACGGTCTTTAGATCCTTTTTCCATTGCTGAGATTGATCCCATTCCACGGTATGCTTTGAATGTTCTACCTTGGAAGATTTCTAATTCACCTGGAGATTCTTCACAACCTGCAAGCATAGAACCTAACATTACTGCGTGTCCTCCAGCTGCGATAGCTTTTACTACGTCTCCAGTATATTTAATTCCACCATCAGCGATGATTGTTTTTCCTAATTCACGAGCCACTGTAGCACAGTCATAGATAGCTGTAATTTGTGGAACTCCTACCCCTGCAACTACACGTGTAGTACAGATTGATCCAGGTCCAATACCAACTTTAACAACATCTGCTCCAGCTTCAAATAAATCACGAGCAGCTTCTCCAGTCGCTACATTTCCTGCGATAATATCTAAATCAGGATAGTTAGTTCTTAATGTTTTAACTGCATCTAATACCCCTTTAGAGTGTCCATGAGCAGTATCAACTACGATAGCATCAACTCCAGCTTCTACTAAAGCATCAACACGGTCAACTGTGTCGTTAGTAATACCTACAGAAGCAGCTACTAGAAGACGTCCTTTAGCATCTTTTGCTGAGTTAGGATATTTAGCTAATTTTTCAATATCTTTAATAGTGATTAATCCTGTTAATTTACCAGATTCATCAGTTAAAATTAATTTTTCAATTTTGTGACTACGTAAAATTACACTAGCTTCTTCTAGCGTAGTTTTTTCTGGAGCAGTAATAAGGTGCTCTTTAGTCATTACTTCGCTAATTTTAATATCAAAGTCAGTTAAGAATCTCATATCACGGTTTGTGATAATTCCAACAACTTTCATGTCATCTTCATTGTTTACAATAGGCACACCTGAAATTCTGTATTGTTGCATTAAGTTTTCTGCTTCGTATACAAGACTATCTGGTGTAAGGAAGAAAGGATCTGTAATAACTCCGCTTTCTGAACGTTTAACTTTTCTTACTTGTTCAGCTTGTTCTTCAATAGTCATATTTTTGTGAATAACACCGATTCCACCCTCGCGAGCCATTGCTATTGCCATTTTATGTTCTGTTACTGTATCCATCGCAGCAGAAATAATTGGTACTGATAGTTTAATTTTCTCCGTTAAACTAACTTTTAAATCAACTTTTTTAGGTAAAATGTCACTTTTAGCTGGTACTAATAGCACATCATCAAATGTTAAACCTTCTTTTTGAAATTTATTTTCCCACATTTTATTTAAATCCTTTCTTATTTCTCATCATCAGCATTATTAAATTTAACTTCATTATTCTCTAGAGAAGCAATTCTACATAAAGAACAAACATTGACATTCTTTTTGTCTAATAATTTTCTACCATCTTGGAAACTTTTCTCAACTAGTATCCCTACTCCTACTGTCTCTGCTCCAGCCTTATCTACTATTTCCATAAGACCTAGAGTAGCTTGTCCATTAGCAAGAAAATCATCAACAATAAGTACTTTGTCATCTTTATTAATGAACTTTTCTGAAACTACTATAGTATTAGTTATATTTTTCGTGTAGCTATGAACCTCGGCAGCGTATACATCATTATTTTTTAATGTTGATGGTTTACTCTTTTTAGCGAAAACCATCGGCACTTTAAATAAGTTTGCTACCATAATCGCTGGTGCAATACCACTTGCCTCGATTGTCAGAATCTTCGTTATTTTTTCGTTTTTAAAATACTCGTAAAAAGACTCTGCCATTTTCATCATTAAGCCAGCATCGATTTGATGGTTTAAAAATGAATCAACTTTAAGGACATTATTATCATAAACTTTACCATCGGTAATAACCATTTCTCTTAGTAATTCCATAACTCCTCCTATATAAACTTTGAGTAATTTTACTTATGATACCAAACTTTTATTGAAAATTCAAGAGCCTAATGAAATGTTAATCATTAAGGCTCTTTATTCATAATATTATTTTAAATTGTCTAATAAGTCAGTAATTTCTTTTTGAGAAAAATGATATTTTTCTTTACAAAACGCACAGACTAACTCCGTAGTTTCTTGTTTAGCAATATCTTCTAACTCTTTTTTTCCTAATGTTACTAAAGCATCAGCATAACGTTCTTTAGAACATGTACATTTAAATACTACATCATTCTTCTGTAAGATACGATAGTTTTCTTCTCCACCGAAGATTATATTTGCAATCTCTTCAGGAGTTTTACCCTCATGAATTAAAGTAGAAATTGGTTTAATATTACTTATTGCTTTTTCTATCTTTGTTATCGTCTCATTTGTAGCATTTGGAAGTACTTGTAAAATAAATCCACCAGCTGCAATTACAGAATTATCAGTTTCTACTAATACCCCTAGTGAAACTGCAGAAGGAACCTGCTCACTAGCAGCGAAGTAATAAGTGAAATCTTCTGCGATTTCTCCAGATACTATCGGTGAAGTAGTAGTATACTTTTCATTTAATCCTAAGTCACGTACTACCGTGATATTTCCTCCTCCAACTACTCCTTTCACATCAAGCTTACCTTGAGCATTACTTGGAATATGAACTTGCATATTTTTAGCATATGCTGTAGTTTTCCCTATCTCATTTGATGATGCATAGATTGTTCCTACAGGACCATCTCCACGAACAGCAACATCAATTCTATCTCCACTCTTAAGCATAGCACCCATCATTGTAGTAACCGTAGCTGTACGACCTACTGCTGCTATTGCTGTTGGATAAGCATCATGTCTTTGTCTAATTTCTTCTACTAAATCTGTAGTTTTTGTTACAAAAAATCTAATTTCATCGTTAAAGGCTAATCCTCTAATCAAATAATCTTTCATTAAAATAAATTCCTTTCAATTCTAGAACTTCTTATTACGATGTACTATTATACATTTTATTTCCATTATTGTCTATTTATTTACGTTTATAAATTTTTATAGTTAGCTATGAATTGTTCCATTTCTTCTATATTATCTGTAAATAAAGTATTTTTCCTATCTTCAATAGTTAAGAAACCTTCTTCTACCATCTTATCAAAATATTGTTCTAAAAAGTCATAATAACCATTAATATTCATTAAAATACAAGGAGCATCTTTTTTACCAACTCTCACCCATGAGATTACCTGTGATATCTCTTCTAGTGTTCCTGGTCCACCTGGTAAAGAAATAAACACATCACCAAGATCAACAAGTTTAGTTTTTCTCACCGACATATCATTAACAATAATCAATTCATTAATATCATTGCGGCTAATTTCTCTGTCTACTAAAAATTGTGGCATTATACCTATGACTTCTCCATCATTTTCTAAGACAGTATCAGCAATAGCTCCCATTAGACCTACTTTCCCACCACCATATACTAAAGTATGATTGTTTCTAGCAATCCACTTACCAAGTTCTATTGCATTTTCTTTATACAATTCACTTTTTCCATTATTTGCTCCACAAAAAACTGTAATTTTCATTGTAGTTATATCCTTTTCATAGTTCTTCAAATATTATTTGTTATTATTCATTTTGTACAATTCAATTATACCTTTTAAAGTTAATTCTTCATCAACTATATCCACTACGTCACTGTACTTGGCTATAAATTTTGATAAGCCCCCAGTTAAAACTACTTTGTAATCTTTACCTAAGTCTTGTTGTAAATGCTTAACGATATTCTCAAACTGTCCTAGGAATCCGTAAAATAATCCTGCTTGCATTTGACTAGTAGTATCCATTCCTAAAGAGGTACTCACCGCTTCAAATTCCACCCTAGGTAGTTTTGCTGCCCTTGAATATAATGCTTCCGCACTAATATTCATACCTGGACAAATAATACCTCCACGATAATTCATATCTTCATCTACACAATCAAATGTTGTAGCAGTACCAAAATCAACTACTATAGCTGGTAAATATTCACTAACTTTTGCTCCGACAATATCAACTACACGATCGGCTCCTAATTTACTACTATATGGCTCAGGTACCTTTATACCTGTGTTAATATCAGCCGAAACAATAATCGGTTCTTTTTCAAAGTATTTCTTACTTAACAATTCTAATGCAAACATCATTTTAGGAACTACACTTGATATTACCACTCCATCAAAATCTTTAAACTTAATCCCTTTATCAATAAAGAAATTTCTAATAATAACATATAGTTCATCTTCTGTTTTAGTATTATCCGTTGCTATACGCCATGAATGAAGCATCTTATAGTCACTACTAAATACTCCAAGTACGATGTTTGTATTTCCTACATCTAATGCAAAAATCATCTTTAATCTCCTACGATTTACTATTTTTAAGAATGATTATATTATACCACAATTGCATAAATGCAAGTAGCAAAATACAAAATTAACGATATATATTATTTACATAACATATAAAAAAAGATTATTGACTATTTTAGCCAACAATCTTTTCTATATTATCTTTTAGATAATGACTCTCTATATTTAAGAGGTGTCATTTTCACTAGTGTTTTAAATATTCTAATGAAATAACTTGTATCGAAGTACCCAATATAATCTGCAACTTCTGAAATTGAAAAATCAGTATTCGCTAATAAATAGCACGCGTTAGATATACGTTTATCGTGAATATAATCTACAATACTAATTCCCATATCTTTATTAAAGATAGAAGAAAGATAACTCTTATTAACACCTAGATAATCACTAACATTATCTAAACTGATTTTTTCAGAAATTTGGTCATTGATATAAGCTATACAATTTCGAACCACAGCTTGTTTATCTTTATATTTATTTCTATCAACTAACAGACAGTAACTTCTAATAACATCTTCTGATAAGTCATAGTTATCAAGTTTATTTTTAATTTTAACCCATAATTCTTCAATTCCTAAGAAATCATCATTGTGTTGTTCAAGAGCATAACGTAATAAATCATTCATATTATATGATTTTCTACGACGAACGTTAACACCTTGATCAATGTGGCATTCTTCTACTCCGTGATTTCTACGACGTAAGTCAAAAAGCATATTAACACGAGAAATATTACCTTCTACTACAGCTTGTAAAATTTCATGTTTAAACTTAACTTCACTCTCTAGAATGCTATTTAAGTATGTATTTTTTCTAGATGATGTTCTTCTTACATTTTTCACACTAGAATCTTCAATTAAAACAATAGCATCTAAGAAGTCTACATTTTCATCTTCTACTAATAATTCTACTAAATAGTTGAATTTTTTTCTTGGTGTAATTGGTAATGAAAAATATATATCACATATTAATTCACTGATACTTGCACCATATTTTGTTAATGACTCTTGGAATAATTTAGTTGGTATTAAATATTCTAAGAAAGGAGTAATTAAATAGAAATCATCTTCATTATCACTCGGAATAAATAAACATGAAATCCCTAATCCACTTTGGCATTTCACAAGTTTCCCAGCATGTAACCCCTCTTTAATCTTAGGAAGATTTCTCTTAATAAATCTACTAAAAATACTGCTTAATTGTTCTTCACCTAAGTCAAAACGTATTTCTTCATCTGTATATTTATATGATAACACATCTCCATTTAAATCCAGAATATCCATAATTCGCTCAATTTTCTTTAATGAACTTCTCATTTTACCTACCTCCTAACGATCTATACTCTAATCTATTGTGATATCGCGTCTTGCATTTACAACGTATGAAACTACAAAGAATACAAAACTATATGCTACTAACATAATAATTAACGCATTTGCATTGTCAAACTTAAACATTTCTTTTACAGTTTGACGACCTGCTTCACTTGAATAATATGCGCTAAATAAAGGTACATCAAACATGTGATATTTTGCCCATGAGAATTTTGAAACAGCTAAAATTGTTAAACCTTGTATCAGTCCCGTTCCTAAAAGTGATAGCATAACTAATACTAATGATAGAATTTGAGTTTTGAATACTACACAAACTAACACTACCATAGCTACAAAGAAGATATACACTGCTAAATCAGCTAAATTTGTAATAATTAATTGTTTAGCAACTGTTCTACCAAAATATCCTTCTTCTATAGTATCATTTAAATGATTTAACCCTATTTTATTTTTGAAGAATACATAGTTTTTAGTCACAAAATCGAATACTGTTCCTACTACTAGGAAAATAATATAGTTGATAAATGCTAATACTATTTTAGCAGTAAGTATTGCAGAACGTGATTTTGGTCTTGTATATAAGAACTTAATAGTTCCTTTTGAGTATTCTTGAGATAAGTTGTTTGCTAACATAATTAGTGAGAATACCATAGCTACTGAACCCGCAACAACTGTTATTCCACTAAGTATTTTTACCGCATCCACTCCATCTTCAAACTGTCTTTTAGCAATATAACTATTTAATAAAATAATTCCAAATGACAGTAAGAAATATAACCATGTAGTTTTCTTTTTATAATCTTTTATAAATTCATTTATTAATAATTTCATTATTTTCTCTCCCCTCCTGTGATTTGTAGGAATCGATCCTCTAATGATGTTGTTAATTCACGAATTGTATCTAATTCAACATTATTAGTTACTAGATATGTAATAATACGAGATTTTTCTTCACGACTTAGGTTTTCAAATACGAATCCATCTTTAGTCACTTCATATCTAACACCTAATTCTCTTACTAATCTTTCTGTTTTTTCCACATCATGAGTTGAAATTAATGTTTTAATAACTTCATCTGCTACTAGGTTTTCTAATTTATCATCAGCAATAATTTTACCTTTTTCGATAACAATAACTCTATCAGAAACTTTTTCAATTTCATCTAATAAATGAGATGAAATTAAGATTGATACACCAGTTGCAGCTATTTCTTTAAGTTTATTACGAAAATCTTGAACTCCTTGAGGATCTAATCCATTTACCGGTTCATCAAGGATAAGAACTTTAGGATCATTTAGCAATGCTTGAGCTAACCCTAAACGTTGACGCATACCTAAAGAATAAGTTTTAACTTTCTTTCTAATTACTTTACTTAAACCAACGAACTCTACTAGTTCTTTCATACGTGCTCTTGTTACTTTTTTACCACATACACGTGCAATTTGTTTTAAGTTAGCCCAACCTGACATATAATTATAAAATTCAGGTGTTTCAATCATCGCTCCAACTTCTTTAAGCATAGCAGTTCTTCCTAAACCTAAAGGTTTTTCAAAACAATAGACATCACCTTTTGATTTTTTAGTTAACCCTACCATCATTCTCATAATTGTAGTTTTACCACTTCCATTAGGCCCTAGTAATCCAATTATCTCACCTTCACGCATGTCGAATGTAATGTCTTCAACAATTGTTTTTAATCCAATACGTTTTTTAAGTCCTAATACCTCTAATACTACAGGTTTTTCCTCAACTTTTTCTACTTTTTTCCCTACTAACGCTTCTTCTTTCTTTATTGCTTGCACTAGCTCATTTTTATCTAGTACAACTGTTTCGGCATACTCATCAGTTACTTCTTCTGTAACAGTTGGCATAATCACTGTTTCTTCAAGATTTTCTTGTTCATTATGAGTCTTTCTAGTATAAGTAGAAGAATTCTCTATATCAACTTGCTTTCTTATTTTTTCAAGCAGGTTTGAATAATCATCTGATTTTTTACTATTTTTTGCCAATTCATCATTACTTAATAAATCTTTATTTTTTTCTGAATTTGTCATTATTTGTAGAAGATTCCTTTCTCATAAATTTTCTTTTATATTATATCATATTTATACTATTATTTCCATTAAATAATGAATAATTATTTTTTATTTTACTACTTTTATCTTGCAGATACGGCAAATCATAATTTAAGATTTTTATATTTATAAAAATCTCATAATATTATGAAAATCTGAAACCCACCTACAACAACATTTACAGTTTTTACATCCATTTATATTTTCTTAAAATTTTGATTATACTTGTACATACTTTAATATAAAAATTCTAAAAATTAATAGATAACGTGTATCTCCATATCATAACTTTATCTACCAATAAAATCCATATTTGTTTTTATAATAACTTTTTGAACACCTTTACCATAAAAATTTTTATTACAGATATAATGTACTTTTTCTCATTTACATAATCATAAATATATCATTCAATTATTATACTATATCAAAAATATAATTGTATTTAGATTTATGATATAATATAACGTGAGGTGATAAGTTATGAAAAAAACACTTAGAAAAAAATTTATATCCGAACGAAATAATTTAGAAAATGACTATAGAAATTCATCTACTAATAAAATCTTTACAATATTAGAAGATCAAGATTTCTTCAAATCCTCAGAAAAAATATTCATATACGTAGGATTTGGTAGCGAAATTTCAACTGAAATTTTTATAAAAAAATGGATAAACAAAAAACAAATATTTGTTCCTAAAATAGAAAACGTCAAGATGAATTTAATTCAGTTGAATTCCTGGGATGAACTTAATCCCGGGCATTTCAGAGTATTAGAACCAACTTCATCTGATTACTATAAAGGAAAAATAGACTTAGTTATTACACCTTCTATCGTTTTCGATAAAAATGGATATCGACTTGGTTACGGTAAAGGATACTACGATAAATATTTCTCATCTAGAGAATATGGTATTAGTGTCGGTTTATCTTACCATAAACTACTACAAGATAATGTCCCTAAAGAAGATCACGATAAAAAAGTAGATGTAATCATAACCGAGGAGAAAACTTTTATAATCAATGAAAAATATAATAGTAACAACTAGTGTAAAAACGAACCTAGAACTTAACGAAGAAGCTCAACAACTCGCGGATGATTTAAGATTAAAATATATTATTAGGAACAAAAAAACAATAAAACAACTACTATCTTCAGTAGATGGTGTACTTGTAGTCTATAAAAACAAATTAAGCTACTTCGAAGATGATTCTGAACTCTTCTTTCATTTAGACACAACAGCTCTTAAGATAAAAAATTCAGATAACGAACCGTTAGTAGAAATAATCAAAGAAAAAGAACAAAGCATTCTTGATTGTACTATGGGCCTAGCTGGAGACAGTATATTACTAAGTTATTATGGACATAAAGTTATATCTTTAGAAAAAAATAACATCATTCACCTAATCACAACCAACGGTCTAAAAAACTATATTTCTCCTAATGTAGAAATTAATAAAGCAATGCGTAAAATTAAAACTTATAATGTTGATTGTCTAGATTATTTAAAAAATTGTCCTGATGCTAGTTTCGACATTATATACTTCGATCCTATGTTTTCTCATAACATTACAGAATCAAGAAATCTTGAAGGTATACTTCCCTTAGCCGACACTACCTTTCCTTACGAAGAATTTATAAAAGAGGCGAAAAGAGTCGCAAGAAAAAAAATAATAGTAAAAGCACATTTTAAAGATAATATCTTCGAAAAATTTAATTTTACTCAAATAATAAGAAAAAACACAAAATTTCATTACGGATATCTTGACCTAAAATAAAAACCAAAAATCAAGCATTAAAGCTTAATTTTTGGTTTTTCATTTTTCATTTCTTTTACTGCTAAATAACCATCAAAACCTGTGATTTCTTTAAAATCACGATACAATAAATTTTCTACAGATTTCGCACGAACTACACTTTTAAATTCTTTATATGCAGATTTAAACTCTGTAAGTTCCACACCTGACAAGTAACACTCTTCAATTAAGTCTAAGAACTTAATAATCGTTGTTATTTCCTCAGTATTATATAGCGTATAATCTATTGGATAATTGAACTCCATATCCTTACCTACTCAAAAGTATATCCGACACCACGAACAGTTCTAAGATTTTTGTCATAACCAATTTTTCGTAGTTCTTTTCTTAATCCTGAAATGTAAACCTCAATCGCATTAATAGTTGTTTCTGAATCAACACCCCATACACGATCAAAAATTTCTTCTTTCTCTAATACAATATTATTGTTTATAACGAAAAAAGATAATAATTCAAGATATTTTCCTTTAATAGATTCTAACGTTCCACCATTAGATGATACCAATTCGTTTTTAAGATCTAATACTAAATCTTTATACGTAATTTCATTTTCACCTTTTAGATTACTTTCACGTTGAAGTAAGTTAGACATAGTTGTTAGTAAAAGAGAAGCATCCGCTACACGTGGTAGATATTCCGTTACTCTATGCTTCATAACTCTTGCCTTTTCTTCAGTTGACTCAGCTATAGTGATTACAATTACTGGTATTTTTAGTTCTTTTTCTTCACGAATATAATCTAATAGATCTATTCCACCCATTCCGGGTAAGATACTATCCGTTATGATAAAATCATATACATTTTCATCAATATATTTTCGTCCATCTAGCCCATTATAACAAACATCCGCATCGAATTTTTCTGCGATTGCTGCTTTTAACGATGAAGCTAATAATTTATCATCTTCTACAATAAGCGCTTTAAGCATCAAAAACTCCTCCTTTTATTTTTTAACTTTTAATTCTCTAAGTAAATATTTTATAACTTTTCTAAAAAAAATACAACTAAAAACTACTATATTTTTCACTATTTTTTCATAATAAGAAAATACATAATACTAGATATCATTATCCCTACTAAAGCACCGCTACTGTCTATTAGTACATCTATGATATTACCATCTCTTCCAGCTACAAAAGTCTGATGAAATTCATCACTAGAAGCGTATACAACAGAAAATACAAAGCTCACTATTGCTGTTTTTCTATAATCTTTAAATTCATTACTTTTCACAAATAAATTTGATAGATAAGAAAATGAAAAAAATCCTAAAATCATATATTCATTAAAGTGACCTAATTTTCTTATGATTAAATCACTTGATATCTTCGAAGATTCCTCACCAACTTGATTGGAAAATAAAAATATCGCAGTGCAAATTAAAATCAACATTATTAATGAAAAGTATTTCTTATATAAAAGTCTAATAAAAATTTCTCCTTAGTATTTAATTTAATATTTTTTCCTACTTTATATCATACCACATTCCCTATCTTAATAATAACATTTGTAAGTAAAATAAGCAAAAAATTACTCTAGTTTTTTTTCTAATCAGCTAAAAAACATAATATTTTCATTAGATTACAGATATAGTAAAAGTTATCTTCATTTATTATAAATTAAAATTTAATTTCATATATACACAAAATTATTATTTAGATATATTTTTCACCAAAAATGTGGTTTTATATGATATAATTAAAGAAAACGAATTCAAAAAATGGAGGTTTATTATGCCACGTATAGTTGCTAGAGGATTTAAAAAAGAAGATTTAAAAAAAGTTAGTGCTGAACTTTTCGACACAATCGCAGAAATAATCGAAAGACCAAGAGAAGCATTCACATTAGATTTAATCGAAAGTGTTGCAATTCTTGATGGAGAAGAAATTAGCAGAGCTAATCTTGAAATCGGTTGGGTTCACCGCCCTGTAGAAGTTTGTGAGAAAGTCGCTACTGCTGTAAACGAACTTTTCAAACCATTAGGATACGAAACTGTAATGATTTCATTTAAAGATATCGATTTAGCATACGAGTTTGTATTCAAAAAATAACTATTAAAAAAGGAGTGATCCGAAAATCAGAATTCAGCAGAATCTGTTTTTACGAATCTCTCCTTTATTTTTTTATCCTTTTACCTGAGTTTCATACATTTTTTTGTAGCTTCCCTCAAGAGCTAATAATTGTTCATGAGTTCCATTTTCTATAACTTTACCTTTTCTAAGGACGTAAATCATATCAGCATTTTTTATCGTAGATAACCTATGAGCTATTATAAGGGTTGTTCGTCCCTGTTTTAATTCTTCTATAGCTCGACTTACATTTTGTTCTGTTTCACTATCTATATTAGCCGTTGATTCATCTAAAATTAAGATTTTCGGATTTTTAGCCAGAGCTCTCGCTAAACAAATAAGCTGCTTTTCTCCTGTAGAAAAGTTACTACCACCAACTTCTACTTTTGAACCTAACGAGCGATTTTCTAAAATAAAATCTCCTCCAACTCTAGCCAAGGCCTCTCTGGCAATCTTTTCATCATTTGAAGTAGTAATATTTTCCAGTAAAGACCCTTCAAATAAAAATGAATCCTGAAGTACTATAGCCGTTTTTTCTCTTAGATACTCCTTACTATAATCATTTATATTTCTGCCATTTATTAGGACATTACCTTTAGTCGCACTGTAAAACTTAACAATTAAGTTCATTATAGTACTCTTACCGCTTCCTGTATGACCTACAAAGGCCACAGTTTGATTCTCTTTGATTTCAAGATTCAAATCTCGAAGAACATAAAAATCATCTTTATAAGAAAAATATACGTCTTCGAATTTAATATTTCCTCGGAAATCATCCTCGGTAATATCGTTGTGACTGTCTTCCTCAACTTCTAGCTTAAGTATCTCTTGAATATTTATAGCCGAACCTTGCGCTCTGATATAATTAGAAATCCCCATTGTAAAGTCTGCGATTCTATAAATTATATCAGTAGTATAATTTATAAATAGATATACCATACCCAATGTAATACCATAAACATTATTAAAGTGTGAATACGAATAGTAATAAACAATACCTATGAAAATCACTATTCTAAATACTCCAGTTATATTATGAAGTAATAGACTATCTACTAGATTTAATTTTTTCCAATATTTATATCTTTCTTCATTATGTTTATTCCAATCTTCAATACTCTCTTTCTCTTTATTAAAGGCTTTGATGATTTCTAAATTTTGATAATTTTCATTTATAATCCCATTACTTTGAGAAAACTTACGTCTATATCCCTTAATACTATCTATAGATAACTTGTTGTATAGTTTTAAAATCACAAACATTACCGGGAATAGCGCTAGCATAAATAATCCAAAGCGTATATCTACATAAAATAATACAATATAAGAAAAAACAATCTTAAGGACAATTATTAATATCTGCACAAATGTCGAAACGAAAAATGTTCTAATTTGGTTTACATCACTTGTTATCCTAGATACTACAGAACCAGCAGGCATATTATCGAAATACTTAATCGGTAGACTTTGAATATGATCGTATACCTGCATCTGAATTCTAACGTAAACCTCGTTAGCACCTTTTACTAAGTAAATATTTCTAATATAGTTAGATATCCCCGAACATAATAGAATAAGTCCATAACCAGCTACTACCACCAATGATTTCAGAATTATCTGACGTGTTAAATCTCCAGTAATTCCATCAAAAACTTTCGACAATACGTACACACCAGCAACACCTAGCCCCACATTTAATAGTGAAAAAACAAAACCTATTATATAAGATTTCTTTGCTTTTTTCATATAAGGAAGAAATTGAAATAACGGATTTTTATTCTTCATTATCTTCTGCCTCCTTATTTTGATATTCATCTAGTTGTTTATACCAAGGGCATTTTTCAAGAAGTTCATCATGTGTTCCGAAACTTAATATTTTACCATTGTCTAATACAACTATTTTATTAGCATGCCTTACTGCAGAAATTCTATGAGCCACTATTATATTAGTCTTACCTTCTCGGGTTTTTTTAATATTTTCTATAATAATTTTTTCTGTATTAGAATCTACCGCACTTAAGCTGTCATCAAGTATTAAGATATCAGGATCAGATAACAATGCTCTCGCTATACCTAGACGTTGTTTTTGTCCACCTGATAAAGATAAACCATTTTCTCCTACAAGGGTATCAATACCATCTTTAAATCTACTAATATCTTTTTCTATGTCCGCTTGCTCCAATACTTCGTCTAACCTATCCTCTAAATCATATCTATAAAACAACACATTTTCTTTTATAGATTTTGAGAATAACTGATATTCTTGTGGTGCGTACCCTATTTTTTCTCTAACAGAGTAATCATAATATCGCTCCATTCCCTTGCCGTCAAGAAGTAGCGTATTTTCTTCTATTGGATATAATCGAAACAGTTGCTTGATAAATGTCGTTTTCCCACTACCAGTTTTTCCTACTACACCTATAGTTTCACCTTTATTAATTGTAAAATTAATATCTTCTAATACATGATTATTATCCTCATAACTAAAATTAAATTCTTTAAATTCAATACTACTATTAAACTCAAAATTACTTTCAGCTAGTTCATTATTAACATCAGCTTTTTTATCAGAGATTTCTAAAACTCTTTTTGTAGCTTGACGAACTTCTATAATCATAATAACTAACTCAGATAAAGCAATGTATGGCCACTGAATCATACCTATAACTACACAGACTGAGATTAACTCTCCTAATGTCATCATATCTAGATTAATAAAATAAAAACCACAAGCTACAGCTATAATATAACTTGTCGCCAACGATACTGTATTAAGTGGTTGATAGACAAGAGTTTTCTTCATGTATTCTTCATTACTCCTAGCATAGCTTCTAAGTTTTCCTACAAAACTATTTCTCACTTTATCTAACAAACTATAAGCTCTAATTACACGAATACCCTTAACATTTTCTAAAGTCTCTTCTGTAATTTCATCCATAGTTTTCGCCATCTTGTTATAATATTTTTCTTGTGCTTTTCGTCTGCTAACTAAATAAATAGTTTGTATAACTAACGGTATGTGAATTAGAAATAAATATATAAAATTCGATTTATTAAATATAAGTATACTTATAAATAAATTATAAATTATTCCATCAAAAATCAATAGAATACCATACCCAAAAAGTGGAGCAATATAATTTGTAATATCATTGGTAGATCTACTTATTACCTCACCTATACTAAACTTGTTAAAAAACACAGGTGTATGCCCATAAATGTCATGTTGGATATCATATGTCATATCTTTAATAATCTTATCATAACCTATAAACGTGTAGTATTCTTTAAAGAAATAGACTATATATAATGCGATCCCAGCTAAAATTATTCTAAGAATTTCATTAACTACACCATTAAAATCAATATTACTACTCGCTATACCATCAACAATATAACTCAATCTATCAGTTGGATATAACGTAAAATAATAAGATGCTATCGAAGCTACCAATGCAATTATTATACGTTTTTTATCTCTATATATAAGACGAGCTATCTTATTTAATATTTGTTTATTATTTATCATTGCATTCACTTATTCACCCTCTTCCTTCTAGAATTCAATTATATTTTAATAATTATAACACATTTATCTTTTAAGGTTTAATAAAAAACAAGGGAGTGACTCAAAAATCGTGATTTCTTAAGAAACAAGATTTTGTCGAGTCACCCCCGCACAGTTTATTAGATATCTAAAAAGCTTTTATAAAGTGAATTTAGATATCAATAAACCACTGCGTCTATGAGTTCTCATATGAACTTTGTTAAATTTTAGGACTTTTGGGTCTGCCCCTTACTTTATCTTACTTAGTATTTTCTTTTTTAAATTGTTCGATAGCCTCTTTTGCAAGCTTATCCACTTCTTCATTCAGCTCTATTCCGGTATGAGCTTTTACCTTCACAAAATTAACTTTTACCGCTGTCTTCACCTTATTATAAAATTTTACATAATCTTGAGTATAAGGAAGATTTGCTTTCCAATCTCCAACAGCCCATGCTTCTATCCCTTGATAGTCATAAAACAATGTAATCTCTTTAATCTTTTTATCGACAGCATACCACATAACAAATTTAGCTGCTTCCAATTCTCCCGCAACATTATGTAATTGTGCATAATCTTCACGATTTCCAGCATGTTTATATTCATATTTTTCATCGCCATCTACTATAACTACACCTGAACCATATATGCCACTAACTCTGTCAAAACTACCATCAATATAAGCATACACTCCATCAACTTCTTCAATATTTTCTTTTTTTTCTTCATTTCTTTCTAGGAAAGCTTCAGCTTCTGATAATGTTTTAAAACTTTTATAAACCGCACCTTTAAATCCAGTCACCTGCTCTTTACATTCGTCCCAAGTTGAGAATATTCCTGTTTTTTTACCTTTTTTTACTGCATAAAATTTCGCCATCTTGCTCTCCTTATAAAAATATTTCCTTTTAAATTATACTACATGAAAAATATTAAGTAAATTTTTAAAAAGAAAATTTAAAACAGACTAAGAAAAATTATTTTTTTAGTTTAGATACATTTTTGAAACAAGAAAAAACTACAAACAAGCCTATACAAATATTTCCTTAACTTTTTAATAAATAATAAAAAAACTAAATTTGAAATATTATTTTAAATTAGTAAGTATAATTTTTATTAATTCATAAAATTTTATTTTATTTTCCATATAAAAGATACTGATAATCTATTTCATTTGAAACGTTTTTATGTTATAGTATAGGTGTCTATTATTTTTAAAGGTTGATTTAATAGTGTTTATGTAAATAGTTTTTATAGTATCATGTATTTTTAATCAACTCTAGAAAATTAATATTAGAATAAATTATTATATTATATACAAAAGGAGAATATCCATGAAAACAAATAAATTATTAAAATCTAGTATGGGTGTTGCATTGGCACTTACTATATCTTCTATCACAGCTCAAGCTTGGCCAACAAATAGCAATATAGCAAAAGCTGATTTCGGAGATAAAGCAGCTACTGAACAAACTAAGGCTGAACTAAATGAAATAATAAATAAAATCTTTAACGATCAGTCTATCACAAATAGATATTTAGGAACTACTTTTTTCCACAAAACTTCTAACTTCCCATATTACCACGTAACATTTGAAAATCATCAAGTTCCAGATGATGTTATCGATACAACTCCTTGGTATAATATGTGGAGCGAAGCTGCTGCTGCAAAAGCAAAACTAGATGCTAATTCTTATACAGAAAAAACTGCACAAAATGCAATTAACACTTTAAAATATTATATTCAACTTTATAACTTCGATGTGAATCACGATTTAAAAGATGACGGTTTTTACACTACTACTGACTTCAAAACACCAACAATGGTAACTGTTTCTAGCGATGGTCAACAAGATTTCTATAAAAAAGTAGTTGATAACAAAGAAGAAATTAAAAATCTATTTAAAGAGTCTTTAGTAGGTATCTACAAACAAGGGCAAGATATTGAAATTAATCTTGTTGCTAACCCTGATAAAGTTAGTAAAATTACAAGCTTTGTTGTTAATAAAGTTTCTGGTTTAGATACAAATGTTAAACTAGGTCCTTCTGCTGAAGATCAACACCTTGTTGCCTTTAGCGTTCCTGGCGAATTAAAAGCTGAACAATTAGTTGTTTCTAATATGACTTATATTGATAAAAATGGAGTCAAACAACAAACAGGTCCATTTGCTTTAGATATTAACTACTCAGCTGCTAAAAAAAGTAATGAAGCTATCCCTAAATACAGAGAAAAATTAGACGAAAAAATTCAAAATTGGATTGATCGTGGTAATAAAGTTAATGAATGGTTACTAACAAAAGAGAATACTTCAGATACAGCTGCAGACTTCTCACAAAGAGCTAAAATTAGCGAAGCTATAACAAAACTACAAGAATTAAAACGTTCAGATAGTGCTAACTACGATAAACTTTATGAAATTTCTACTCCTATTCATGAAATGGAAGACATTGCAACATTAAGAGAGGTTCTAGATATTAAAGTTGCAAAACTATTAGAATTCTTTGATCTTTATAACGAAAAAACATACACTAAAGAAAGTATCGAAAACTACAAAAATTACATTAAGAGTGTTCCTGCATTAAAAAATACAAGAAACATAAAAGAATTAGTTCAGCTAATAAAAGACTTCGACAATGCTAACTTCACTTACTTAAGATACAATACTACAGAATTACAACGTATCATCGGCATTGCAGATAAAAAAATAAGAAGTGAATACGAACCTGTGTCTCTTGAAAAATTTGATCAAGCATTAAATCACGCTAAAGACTGGATTAACCAAACAAACAGTTATAACCCTCAAATCAATGAGACATCAGACCTTGTTAAACAATTAACTGAAGCGATAAATAATCTTACTACAAAAGATGGTAGAAAAGGAGAACCAGTTCCTGCCGCACCTGTTGAAAATACTACTAAGCCAGCAGAGCCATATAATGTAACTGCAAAATTCGTAGAAAGAGGTAGCGACAAACCTATTAAAACAAGATACAGTCGTGATTTAACAGAACTTATAAAAAATGTAGAAGTTCACGAATTAGGAAATGGTAAAAACGAAGTAATATTGACATTAGAACCTAAAATCATGGGTGGAGCTATCGATTTTGCTCTAGCAGACACTTTCAAATACAATAGTCTAGGAAATACAGATGCCGATGCCGTTGTTTTAGAGACAAAAAATATTGGAGGTCGCGACTACCCTACTAAATTAAAACTTACAGTCGATGCTACTAAGAAAAATATTGAAATAGCCCTTCTAGGAAACTTCAATTTTAAAGATTCATTCTCATTAGGAAAAAATGGAATCGATAACTTTACAAGTCCAACAGATTTATATATCGATTACTCTACAAAATTAGAAGCTAAAAAAGAATCACCTCTAAAAGCTTCTTTAAGAGATAAAATTAATTACTACACAAGTAATACAGTCCAAGATAACTATAAAGATTTAAAACCAGTGTTCAAAACTTCATTCAATCAATTAATTACTAAGGCTCAACAACTTTTAAATAGTGATTCACTAACTAAAGACGAAGTAGATAACATTATTAATAAACTTTTAGATGAAACTACTAAATTAGATTCATTGGCTAACCTTCATAAATCACTACAAAATGCAAAAGAACAGTATGAAAATGATTGGAAGAACAACTCACACTTTACTAGCGAAAGTAAAGCATTAGTTAAAGAAAAATTAGATGCAGTTGAAAGTAAAATAAACTCTCTAGATCCAGTGGATATAGAAGGCAAAAAAGAAACTTACTCAAACGAATTCGACAAAGAAGGAACTGTAACAGTATATAAAAAACTAGATGAACTAACAGGAGAGGTTCAACATTTAGGAGACTATCTTCGCATCAATACTGAAGAACTTTCTAGAGAAATTAAAAAAGCTGAAGAAGCTTACAACAATTTCAACAAAATTACTCAATCAAAACTTAAACTTAAACAATTAATAGATGAAGCAAAAGCATATGTTGAACATGCCAAACTAACACCTGATTCTAATGATACTGACGATCAAGTAAATACTGATTTGACAGATTACTACAAAGAACAATTCAAATTTGCTATAGAAGACTTAAATGCTTCTCAAAACCCTGAAGCAGAACAAGTTTCAGCTAAAGAACAACTTAAGAAAAAAATTGCAGAAGTTGAACTGATAAAACAAGGTAAAAAAGAACCAGCAGCCTTTGTTACTTTAACTAATGAGCTAACAAAAGCTAAAGAATTATTAAACAATGATTCTTCTACTGAAGAAGCGTTACTAACTGAATTAAACAAATTGAATACTGCTGTGAATGCATTTAACAATTCTGCTGATTTAACTCAAAATCAACCAAGTAATCCATCAGAATCTCCTTCTACAAATTCTAATAATAAAGTTCAATTAGAAGGTTCATTATTAAAACAAGATTTAACTAGCCCTTCTATGGCAAATGGAATTATTAAAAACGTATATCTAGTAACTGAAAATGGAAAAAATTACTTAGAATTAGATCTTGTTCCTATGAATAATGGAACAACTAATGTTGCTGTTATGAGTAAACTTACATATTTTGATGGTAATACTGAAAAAGATGTTCAAGTATTAAAAGAAGATACTGCCGACGTTACTTACAATAATGTAACTAATTCTTATAAATATCCTTCAAAAATTAGAATACCTATCGAAGGAAAACCATCTACAATAAAACTTAACACTTTTGCAAGCAGTACATTATTCGGTACTGACAAGCATGAAAACATAGCTGTATTATCTGTAAAATATCCTAAAGAAAATGCTGTTATCACTGCAGATAAAAAACAACTAAACGCACTATTCGAAGCTACTACAAGTAAATACTATGATAGTTGGAATAATGTATTTAAAAATGCAAACGTGAGCCAAGATATGGCGGTAATTAAAAACTTCGGTAACAAAATCAACGCTGCACAAAATGTATTGAAAAATAATACAGCCAGCACAGAAGAAATTTCTACTGCATTTACTGAACTATCAGATTTAAAAAATCAATATGATTTACTTATTCAACTAAGAACTTCAAACGCTGAAGCTGTAGCTAACTTCAATTCTGATAAAGACAGTAAAAACTACAGTGAAGAAAGCATCAACGCTGTAGATAGCTATCTTCAAGGTAAAATCGATAAACTAGAAGATTTAGTGCACAACAACCCTAAATCTAATGAAATTTTGAAATTATTTAATGATGTTCAAACATACTATAACCTTCTTAGATATGACACTTCAAAACTAGATGAAGCTGTTAAATCAGCCAACGATAAACTTGCTGCTAATAAATATACAGATGAATCTAAAAATAATTTAACTACAGCTATTAGTAAAGCAACTGAATTCATAAACAAAGCTAAAGAAACAAGAAATCTAGAAGACACTCGTTCTAGTTTATTAAAAGAAATCGAAGAAGCGGTTAATGGATTGAAAGAAGCACCTGCTCCTGAAGCAAATAAACCAAGTGACAACACTGATACATCTAATAATAATGAGACTAATAAACCAAGTGATAAAGTTGATACGCCATCTAACAGCGAAGTTAACAAACCTAACGACAAAGTTGACACTCCTTCTAACAGTGATGCCAACAAACCTAACGACAAAGTTGACACTCCTACTAACGGTGATGTCAACAAACCTAATGATAAAGTCGACACTCCATCTAACAGCGAAGTTAACAAACCTAACGACAAAGTCGACACTCCATCTAACAATGATGCCAACAAACCTAGCGACAAGGTCGACACTCCATCTAATAGTGATGCCAACAAACCTAACGATAAAGTTGACACTCCTAGCGATAACAAACCAACTGAAAATGATAATGATGAAGTTGCGAAAAAATTTGCTACTGAAAGAGCAAACCTTCTTTTACCTTTAGAAACAGCTAAAATCTTAGTTAATGATGACAAAGATAAAGAAGGAATTAATAAAGAAGCATATGCTAAACTAAAAGAAGCCACAGAAAAAGCTCAAAAAGTATATGATGAAGAAAAATCTATAGAGAAAATTTTAGAAGAAAAATCTAACATAGATAAAGCATTAGAAGAGTATACTAAACATAAAAATGATAAAGAAACTGTCCCAGGAAATAATAAACCTGAAGATAAGCCTGCTCCAGATAATAAACCTGATAATAATTCAAGTAATAATGGAGCTGTAGACAGTACAAAACCAAGCGACAATTCTAATAATAGCACAGCTAATGATAATGTAAATAACTCTTCAAATAATACTAATAACAATTCTACTGAAGTAAAACCTGGAAACAACGAAAACACAGGAAATAACAAACCTGAAAATAAACCTACTCCAGATAATAACCCTGCTAATAATTCAAGCAATAATGGATCTGGAGATAATACAAAACCAAGTGATATTTCTAATGGTAGCACAGCTAATAATAATGCAAATAACTCTTCAAATAATGCTAATAACAGTTCTACTGAAGTAAAACCTGGAAACAACGAAAACACAGGAAATAACAAACCTGAAAACAAACCTACTCCTGATAATAAACCTAATAATAATTCAAATTCAGGAAGCACTAATACGAACAACAACGTGACACCATCTGAAAATATAATAAACAATATATTCTCAAATGATGCTTCAGGAGTTAAAGTTACTTTAACTGATAAAACAACTGCAGCAAAACTTTCTGCAACTCCTGTAGAAGATAAAGCTTTAGCAATTTCAGTTCTAGAAAAATTAAACTTACCTGCAGACAATCAAATCAGAATATTAGATTTAAAACTTTTAGACAAAGACAATAATGTAGTTAATTCAAAAGCAAAACGTACAGTAGCCATTGTCTTAAAAGAAGGTGAAAAAGATGTAGATGTTTATCACATAAAAGATAACGGAGAGTTAGAACATATAAATTCAACTATAAAAGACGGAAAAGTGACATTTGAAATAGATCACTTCAGTAAATTTGCAATAGTTTCTAATAATTCTAAGCAAAATAATGAAAACAGCGGTAATACTTCAAATAACAATAATACGGCTATCGGCAATGATAATCATGATGCAACTCACAATTATTATAATAGCGGTAATAGAGGTATTGCGCATAATGATTCTAACGTTGGTAATACTTCTGCTTCAGAACATAACGATTCAAATAACAAACAAACTTCTCCTACAGTGCAAAATAATCAACCTACTCAAATTACACCATTAAATAGTAGTGTAACATCAAATATCAACAATTCAAAATCAGGAAAACACTTAGCTAAAACTGGGCTAACAAATAATAACTTAGCTTCATTAGCTGTAATCGGACTAGTATTAAGTGGCGCACTATTACTTGGTAGAAGAAAAAATAGAAAATAATCTTATTTCTAATATAAATTTATTAAATTAACTCTAAGAGAGGCAATTTTGAAAACTTACTTCTTAATTGCCCTCTTTTAAAATTGACTACACTATATGTGAAAAGTTATTAATTCTAAAATGAAAATATAGAAAAAATTTGAAAGTATCCTATCAGAAATAAACTCCTATTTATTGAATTTTTATCAGTTTTGTTGTAAAATTGAATTGCTTATGAAAAAAATATTACAGAATTTTTTTTATTTTATTAATGAAAACTTAGGAGATACTATAATGAGTAAATATCATTTTATAGGTATTAAAGGTTCCGGAATGAGTTCTCTTGCACAAATTGCTTATGATATGGGTAATGAAGTGCAAGGTTCAGACGAGGAAATATACTTTTTTACACAAGAAAAATTAGAACAAAGAAACATCCCAATGTACTACTATGGGGCAGAAAATATTAAAGAAGGATATGAAGTAATTCTAGGGAATGCTTTCGACGAAACACATGTCGAATATAGAAGAGCTAAAGAATTAGGTTTAACTACTTACACTTACTCTCAATTCCTTGGTAAACTTCTTTCTGAGATTCCTTCAATCGCAATCACAGGAGCTCATGGTAAAACTACTACAACTACTATGACAAGTAATATTTTTAAACACAGTCACGTTACTTCATACCTAATCGGAGATGGAACTGGACACGGTGAGAAAAATTCAGAGTATATGATAGCTGAAGCTTGTGAATACTACAGACACTTCTTAGCATATCATCCAGATTATGCTGTTGTAACAAATATTGACTTTGACCACCCAGATTATTTTAATGACGAACACGATATGTTTGATGCATTCCAAAGTTTTGTAAATCAGGTTAAAAATACAGTTGTTATTTGTGGTGATGATCGCTTAGCTTCGCAACTTAAACCTGCACATGCAAAAACTATAAAATATGGATTCAACGATGGAAATGACTATCAAATAAAAAATGTCCAAACTACATCAGAACATAGTAAATTCGACATTTACAAAAACTCTGAACTACTTGGAACATTTACTATGGCAGTATTTGGATTACATGATATCTCTAATGCGACATCAGCTATTGCTTTAGCCGACCTAAATGGAATTAGTGTAGAGAAAATTCAAGAATCTCTTAGTCAGTATAAACCTGCAGAAAGACGATTCAGTGAACACAAAATTGGAAATAGTGTAGTTGTAGATGATTATGCTCACCATCCTAGTGAAATTAAAGCTACAATCAATAGTGCACGTAGAAAATATGCTGATAAAGAAGTTATCGCAATTTTCCAACCACATACATACACACGTACAGCTAAATTCTTAAACGAATTTGCTGAGAGCTTAGAGACTGCAGACAAAGTATTCCTTTGCCCAATCTTTGCTTCAGTACGTGAAAAAGAAAAAATTGTAGGTATTGAAGACTTACAAAAAGTGACTAAAGGTTCTCAAATTATAAATAGTGAAGAAGATTTCGATAAACTAAACTTTGATAATAGTGTATTTCTATTTATGGGAGCAGGAAATATCAATAAACTTTGCCACAAATTTATAGAACAAAAATCAAAATAATTAGTTGTATTTATAATAAACTTAAAATATAATTGATTATAATAACCCAAGGAGGAAAACTTTATGTTAGATATAAACTGGTTAATTTTAGCATACGCTGGAATCTTTTTAGCAGGTGTTGGTGTTTTAATTCTATGTATAAGTACTGCTGTTACACTTAAAACTGTTAGAAAATCTGTAGTTATTGCTACTGAATGTGTAGAAGATGTTACGAACATCGCAGAAGATGCTCTTGCTCTTGCTAAAGATTTAAATGAAACAGTTAAAAAAGTTGAAGGTAACTTAGAGCCAATTATGGCAGAAACTAATATTTTATTACAAAACACAAACATCCTAGCTGAAGATTTACAAGTTAAATCTGAAAAATTAAATCCACTATTCAACTCAGCAGAAGGATTAGCATCATCAATCAACGGATTACAATCATCTGTTGATAATATGAAATCAAATGTTACTGGATTCAAAAAAAATACTGATCAAAAAATAGAAAATCTTTCTGAAAAAATAGAAGAAAATAAAGCTAAAGCTTCTAATCTACTTAATAAATTTTTAAAGAAAGATAAAGTTGAAGTAGAAAAATAATATTTTAATTAGAATAAAATAATAATTCAAAATAACAAAAATTAAAAAATATTTTATATCAAGTATTCTTTAAAAAGTATTTTATAATCTGTTATAAAATTTAGAGGAGCGACACAAAATAATTAATTTGTGTTGCTCCTCCTTTGTTACTAGCGAAATCTTATCTATTATCTCTTAATTTTATATTTATCTCACTTATACTATTTTTAACACTAAAATATCGAACTATTCCTATTAAAACATAAACCACAGTAGCTGTAATCAGCATTAAAATTAAAGTAGTAAGACTACTAAACCATTTCAAATAATAACCCGCTAGCACAAGTGGTAACATAATAAGAAAATAATGTGATACAAATACTATTACTATGTTATCATTTAACTTACTTTGAAATACTTTACCAGCTAATCCTTGTAATAAACCTAAAATAGCATATACTAAGGTTTGAATTAATACTGCCGTATTTAGATTATCAAAACTCTGAATATACAATGGCATACCAGGATAAAACTGACCATATAAAATACCAAATATTAGATTAATAACATTTCCTACTCCTATCCCTAACAACATAAATATTACAATTTTTTGAAATAATTTCATTTTAATACCTCCTATAATCTTAATTTCATCTTAAATTCTTTTAACATTCTACGTGATACATAACTTATATCTGAATTTTTATAATTTATAACTATTGTTCCTCTTAATCCTAAATCTAAGCTATGAATATATTTAACATTAGCTATTTCACTTTGAGATATTTTTATAAAATCCTTAGTTAATGTACTCTGCACTTCATATAATTTTTTTCTAACAATAAATCTACCTTCAACTGTAACTACATATACTTTTCTATCTTCAACATATACCCTTATAATATCCTCCATATTTAATAAACGTACTTTGTCATCTAAAACTCCTATAAAGTAACCTTCCTTATTTTCTATATAATTCACTAAGTTTTGAATCTCATCATTCACTTTATTTGTTGATATAGTAACTATTGTTTCTCCAAATTTCTTATCTATATTTAATTCAACTTTCATATCTTTAGCTCCTTTCATAATTATATTTTATATAATAAATATTTAAAAATCTATAGATAATGCATATTCGGTTAGTTTTCTTGTTTATTCGGTAATTTATATACTAATTACAAATACAGTATATTTTACTTAATAAATACATATATTATTTTTAAAAAAATATAAATAATTTATAAAAAATATATTTAAATAATATGACAATTAAGATTAGAATACGTTTACTTAATTTTTTTTTATTTTTTTTAACTTTATACTTGATTTTATTTCAATTTTGATATATTATACTGAGGTATTTAAAATTTTATAGAAGGAGAATTATTTTTATGTTAAACGAATTTAAAAAATTTGCATTTAAAGGAAACGTATTAGACCTAGCTATCGGGGTTATCATGGGGGCAGCTTTCGGTAAAATCGTAAGTTCATTAGTAACTGACGTTATGATGCCACTTATCGCTCTTATTTTCCCAGCTAAACCAGACTTCACTAACTTAGCTTGGCAAGGTATTAAATACGGTAACTTTATCCAAATCACAATCGACTTCTTAATCACAGCAATCGCAATCTTCATCTTCGTTAAAGCAATCAACACAGCTAAAGATAAAATGTCTAAAGAAGAAGCTGAAGAAGAAACACCAAAAGTTGATGCTAAAGAAGAACTTCTTAAAGAAATCCGTGATTTATTAAAAAAATAATAGGTTAAAATTTTAAGGTCTGACAATGTCGGACCTTTTCTTTTATAATCAAATAGAGAATCCTTTGGAGATAATCATTTCCAAGGGATTCTTTTTCTATATAGGTTTATAACTTTTAAACTTCTAAGGAAATTTAAAATTAATCTTCTTCGTTTTTACGACGTTTTATTGCTGCAAATAGACCTACTATTGCTAAACCTAGTCCTGCTAATTCACTATTATTTGTAGTTTCACCTGTATTAGCTAAACGTTTATATGTTTTTCCAAATCCACTAGATTTCACTAGCTCAATATTTCGAGAATTAGCTTGTGTTACTCGTACTTTATTAATCACATTATTAGCACGTTTTCTGAAGATATGTGTAACAACATCCCCAGATTTACTAACTTCTGTTCTTATAAATTCATAACCTTCTATTTCACCATGATCAAATGCCTTATTTTCTTCACCAAGTTTGGTTGGAGCTTTAGCATCCGCAGGTTTCAATTCATTGCCATTCTCATCGATCCATCTAGTAATAATAAGTTTATTTTTTTGTACCTCTGGTTGAACTTCTGGGTCTCCGTTTACTCCCCCACTGAATTCTGGTAACATTGGTTGAACTTCTGGCTCTCCGTTTACTCCTCCGTTGAATTCTGGTAACGTTGGTTGGACTTCTGGGTCTCCGTTCACTCCTCCATTGAATTCTGGTAATGTTGGTTGGACTTCTGGGTCTCCGTTCACTCCTCCACTGAATTCTGGTAACGTTGGTTGGACTTCTGGGTCTCCGTTCACTCCTCCACTGAATTCTGGTAACGTTGATTGGACTTCCGGATCTCCATTCACTCCTCCACCGAATTCTGGTAACATTGGTTGAACTTCTGACTCTCCGTTTACTCCTCCACTGAATTCTGGTAACATTGGTTGAACTTCTGGATCTCCGTTCACTCCTCCATTGAATTCTGGTAACATTGGTTGAACTTCTGGCTCTCCTTTTGCAGTTTGTTTATTAGCTATAATTGTCACATCGACTTCATCTACCGTTCCATCTGGATATGTGATAGTTATTTTTGCAGAAATATTCCCTGGAATATCAGTATTAGGAACTGTTCCATCTTTCCACTCTATTCTTGTTCCATCTGGTAGTTCTTGTACATTTCCTATACTATCTTTCGCATTTGGAACATCTCCATTTGTAATAGTTTGTGGTTTCGGTTGTGGATTGTAATCGTCTTTTTGTGGTGTTACTTCTACTGTTACTGTAACTTCTTCCGTACTATTATCCGGGTATGTTATTAATACTTTTCCTGATTTGCTTCCTGGTGTTGTATTCGTATCTGGTTTTTCTACCCATGTGTACGTTGTACCTTTTGGTAGGTTCTCAGTGTTGATACTTCCTTCTGCGCTTGGGTCACTTCCGTGTTTTGCCGTTTGTCCTGGTTGTTTCGCAGTTGGATTATATGTATCTTTTTGTTCTTTTACTGTAATTGGTACTTCGACTTCGTCTACTGTTCCATCTAGGTACGTTACTAACGCTACTGTTGGATGATTTCCTGGTGTACTTACATCTGGATTTGTTTTCCATGTGATTGTAGTTCCACTTGGTAAGCCTGTTTTATCTACACTGTCTTCTGCGTTTGGTACTGTGCCGTTGTCCACTGTTTGTGGTTTCGGTTGTGGATTGTAGTCGTCTTTTTGTGGTGTTACTTCTACTGTTACCGTTACTTCTTCTGTACTATTATCTGGGTATGTGATTAATACTTTTCCTGGTTTGCTTCCTGGCGTTGTATTTGTATCTGGTTTTTCTACCCATGTGTACGTTGTTCCACTTGGTAAGCCGTCCGTATTGATACTTCCTTCTGCGCTTGGGTCACTTCCGTGTTTTGCCGTTTGTCCTGGTTGTTTAGCCGTTGGTGTGAATGTATCACTTTGTTTCTTAACTGTAATTGGAACGGTTACTTCGTCTACTGTTCCATCTGGGTACGTTACTAACGCTACTGTTGGATGTTCTCCTGATGTGTTCACTACCGGTGTTTCTTTCCATGCGATTGTTGTTCCGCTTGGTAATCCTATTTTGTCTACACTATCTTCTGCGTTTGGTACTGTACCGTTATCCACTGTTTGTGGTTTCGGTTGTGGATTATAGTCGTCTTTTTGTGGTGTTACTTCTACTGTTACCGTTACTTCTTCTGTACTATTATCTGGGTATGTTATTAATACTTTTCCTGGTTTGCTTCCTGGCGTTGTATTTGTATCTGGTTTTTCCACCCATGTGTACGTTGTTCCTTTTGGTAGGTTCTCAGTGTTGATACTTCCTTCTGCGCTTGGGTCACTTCCGTGTTTTGCCGTTTGTCCTGGTTGTTTAGCCGTTGGTGTGAATGTATCACTTTGTTTCTTAACTGTAATTGGAACGGTTACTTCGTCTACTGTTCCGTCTGGGTACGTTACTAACGCTACTGTTGGATGGTCTCCTGGTGTGTTCACTACCGGTGTTTCTTTCCATGCGATTGTTGTTCCGCTTGGTAACCCTGTTTTATCTACACTGTCTTCTGCGTTTGGTACTGTGCCGTTGTCCACTGTTTGTGGTTTCGGTTGTGGATTGTAGTCGTCTTTTTGTGGTGTTACTTCTACTGTTACCGTTACTTCTTCTGTACTATTATCTGGGTATGTGATTAATACTTTTCCTGGTTTGCTTCCTGTCGTTGTATTTGTATCTGGTTTTTCTACCCATGTGTACGTTGTTCCACTTGGTAAGCCGTCCGTATTGATACTTCCTTCTGCGCTTGGGTCACTTCCATGTTTTGCCGTTTGGTTAGGCTGTTTAGCCGTTGGTGTGAATGTCTCACTTTGTTTCTTAACTGTGATTGGTACTGTGACTTCGTCTACTGTTCCGTCTGGGTACGTTACTAACGCTACTGTTGGATGACTTCCTGGTGTACTTACATCTGGATTTGTTTTCCATGCGATTGTTGTTCCGCTTGGTAATCCTGTTTTGTCTACACTATCTTCTGCGTTTGGTACTGTGCCGTTGTCCACAATTTGTGGTTTCGGTTGTGGATTGTATTTTCCTCGCATAGACCAAACTGTAATATTTACTAAAATTGATGTTGAATTTCCAGCTTTATCTCTTGCGATTATAGTTACACCATACATCGTATTGTCGGATTTAATTTTCGGTACTTCTTGTACACCTTCCTTGAAAACAATTGTTCCAGTAGGTTCATCAAAAGCTAAGAATGAAGGCATATTTCTTACTTCAATCGTAGAAATTCCACTTCCATTTGCATTGTCTTCTGCTTTAATCTTCATCACAGGTAAAGTTTTATCTAATGCAGTTATTTCCCAGTTTTTATTTTCTTCTGGAGTTAAAATTGTCGGATTTGTCACATCCTTGACTTTCAATGGAATTGTTACTTCTTGTTCTGAACCATCAATATATGTCACTTTGGCTTGAATTGTTTGATCTCCATACGCCACTGTATTAATTGGTGTTTTTGATTCTACTTTTAAGATTTTCGCATTACCATTCTCACCTTTACCATTAGTCGTATTAACTGCTCCTTTTAACATATCAGATGTTACTTCTTCATTTTGATTTACTTCAATTTGTGTTCCAGTCGCAGTATATTCTTCACTTACTTTTCTTACAGTTACATTTACTGTAACTACATCTTTGGAACCATCTGGATAAGTGATTTCCACTTCTCCTGTTGTTGAACCTGGTGTATTAACTACTGGCGGTGTTTTCCATGTCACCGTTGTTCCATCTGGTAATCCTTGTTTATTTACACTATCTTCTGGATTTGGTGTTTGTCCGTAGTTTACCGTTTGATCATTTTGTTGAGGATTAGTCTTCGCACTTATTGAAGATACTGTAATCTTCGCAGCTCTTGTGCTAACATTTCCTGCGTTATCTTCAACACGAATATTTAAATTAAATTCTTTACTTGGAGTATTCTCTGATAGTTTTTCTACTTCTTGTTTTCCAGCCTTAAATTTAATTAATTTAGTTGCATTATCATATTCTAAGTAATTAGGAAGTCCTTCTACACTTACTGTTTTTATGCCACTTCCATTCGCATTATCTTCTACCCTTACTTGCATATTTGGTAAAGTTTTATCTAATGCAGTCATTTCCCAGTTCGTATTTTCTGTTGGAGCTGTAATAGTTGGTGGAGTTACATCTTTGACTTTTAATGGAATTGTTACTTCTTTCGTTGTTCCGTCTTTAAATGTTACTGTCGCAGTAATATTTTGATTTCCATAGTTAACCGTGCTAATCTCCGCTTTTGATTCTACTTTTGAAATCTTATCAGTTCCATCAATATTCCCTACTTTTGATGTCGCCGTCACTTTGGCTTTTAATTCATCATTTGTTACAGGAGTATTTTGGTTTACTACGATTTCATTTCCAGCTACATCATACTCATCATTAAGTGCACGAACGTTAACCGTAACATTAACAGTATCTTTACTACCATCAGGATATGTAACAGTCACTACTCCCACTTTATCCCCAGGACCTTGTGTCGTACTTGGTTTTGTTTCCCATGTATAAGTTGTTCCTGCAGGTAAACCAGATTTGTTAATACTTGCTCCCGCATCTAATTCTTCTCCATAACTTACTATTTGTTTGTCTGGATTCGAAGTTGCTTCATATTTTGTAGTCATTGACTTCACGGTGATTGTAACATTTGTTGTTGTTTCGTTTCCTGCGTTATCTACTACCGTTATCGTTACATTATGTGGCTCTTCATCTGTTCCTTCTGGTAATTTCGGCACTGATGTTGTTCCCGCTTTAAACTGAATCATCTTAGTTACTTCATTGTATTCTAAGAAATCTGGTAACCCCATTACTGTTGTAGATTTAATTCCACTTCCTCCAGTATTATCTTCACTTGTTACTGAGATATTTGGATTCGTTCCTTCTACTGCGATTAAATCCCAATTCTGTCCATTAGTTGGTGCTTGAATTGTTGGTGCTGTGACATCCTTAACTTTTAATGGAATTGTTACTTCTTTCGTTGTTCCATCTTTGAATGTTACTGTCGCAGTAATATTTTGATTTCCATAGTTAGCTGTGCTAATCTCTGCTTTGGGTTCTACTTTCGAAATCTTGTCAGTCCCATTAACATTGCCTACTTTTGATGTTGCCGTCACTTTGGCTTTCAATTCATCATTTGTTACTGGAGTGTTTTGATTTACTTCAATCTGAGATCCAGTTACTTCGTATTCTGAACTTAGTTCATTTACTGTAACTTTTACATTTACTGTATCTTTTGAACCATCTTTATACGTTACTTCTACTACTCCGTCTTTCTCACCAGGTGTTGTTGTTTCTGGTTTTGTTTTCCAAACGTAACTAGTTCCTTCTGGCAAGTTCGTTTTATTAACACTTGTTCCTGCATCTACTTCTTCTCCATAACTTACCGTTTGTTTTTGTTCATTAGGAGTTGCAGTGTATTTTGTAGTCATTGACTTCACAGTGATTGTGACATTTGTTGTTGTTTCATTCCCTGCGTTATCTACCACAGTTATCGTTACATTATGCGGCTCTATATCCGTTCCTTCTTGTAATTTTGGTACTGATGTTACTCCTGTTTTGAACTGAATCATCTTAGTTGCTTCATTGTATTCTAAGAAATTTGGTAACCCCATTACAGTTGTAGATTTAATTCCACTTCCTCCGGCGTTATCCTCACTCGTTACAGCAATATTTGGATTCTCTCCTTCTACTGCGATTAAATCCCAATTCTGTCCATCAGTTGGTGTTTGAATTGTCGGTGGGGTTACGTCTCTTACTTCAAGAGGAATTGTTACTGTATCTGTTGTATCATCAAGATACGTTACAGTTGTAGTAATTTCTTTCTTCCCTGCTTCAGCAGTGCTGATTGTTCCAACAGGAGTTACAGATTTCACCTTACTAGCGCCATTATTACTAATCGTTACCGCCGCTTTTAGGTCTTCATTTGATACTAAGTCCTTTTGATTTTTAACTATTTTAGTACCTGTTGCTTCATATTCATCACTTAATTTTCTCACATTCACAGTTACATTAACTATATCTTTTGAGCCGTCTGGATATGTAACAGTTACTACTCCTACTTTATCACCAGGACCTTCTGTCGTACTCGGTGATGTTGTCCAAGTATATGTCGTACCTGTAGGTAACCCATCTTTGTTAATACTCGCTCCTGCATCTAATTCTTCTCCATAACTTACTGTTTGTTTTTGTTCATTAGGAGTTGCAGTATATTTAGTAGTCATCGACTTCACAGTAATTGTAACATTTGTTGTCGTTTCATTCCCTGCATTATCTACTACTGTTATCGTTACATTATGCGGTGCTACATCTATTCCTTCTGATAATTTTGGTACTGATGTTACTCCTGCTTTGAACTGAATTGTTTTAGTTGCTTCATTGTATTCTAGGAATTGTGGTAAGCCTGTTACTGTTGTTGTCTTAACTCCACTTCCGCCAGTATTATCTTCGCTTGTTACCGAGATATTTGGATTCGTTCCTTCTACTGCGATTAAGTCCCAGTTTTTATTTTCTGTTGGAGCTGTAATAGTTGGTGGGGTTACATCTTTGACTTTTAACGGAATCGTTACTTCTTGTTCTGAACCATCAATATATGTCACTTTTGCTTGAATTGTTTGATCTCCATATGCCGCTGTATTAATTGGTGATTTTGATTCTACTTTTGAGATTTTCGTATTACCATTCTCACCTTTACCATTAGTCGCATTAACTGCTCCTTTTAACATATCAGATGTTACTTCTTCATTTTGATTTACTTCAATTTGTGTTCCAGTCGCAGTATATTCTTCACTTACTTTTCTTACAGTTACATTTACTGTAACTACATCTTTGGAACCATCTGGATAAGTGATTTCCACTTCTCCTGTTGTTGAACCTGGTGCGTTAACTACCGGCGGTGTTTTCCATATCACCGTTGTTCCATCTGGTAATCCTTGTTTATTTACACTATCTTCTGGATTTGGCGTTTGTCCGTAGTTTACCGTTTGATCATTTTGTTGAGGATTAGTCTTAGAGCTTATTGAAGATACTGTAATCTTCGCAGCTCTTGTGCTAACATTTCCTGCGTTATCTTCAACACGAATATTTAAATTAAATTCTTTACTTGGAGTATTCTCTGATAGTTTTTCTACTTCTTGTTTTC
>NZ_JBSMTL010000007.1:0-83971 GCF_054054385.1 Gemella taiwanensis | reverse complement strand
CAGTAGATGGACAAACAACAAAAGTAACAGAAAAAGAAGTAACAAAAGACAACTGGAACTACGAGTTTAACGATCTACCAAAATATGAAAACGGAAAAGAAATCACATACAGTATAGATGAAGAAGCCGTACCAGGATATGAAAAATCAACAGATGGTTATAATTTGAAAAATAAATATACACCAGAAAAAGTAAGTGTAGCAGGAACAAAAACATGGGATGACGCAAACAACCAAGACGGAAAACGCCCAGACAAGATTAAAGTAATCCTAAACAAAACAGTAGACGGACAAACAACAAAAGTAACAGAAAAAGAAGTAACAAAAGACAACTGGAACTACGAGTTTAACGATCTACCGAAATATGAAAACGGAAAAGAAATCACATACAGTATAGATGAAGAATCAGTTGCTGGATATAAGAAAACTATAGATGGTTATAATCTGAAAAATACTTATATCCCACCTAAACCAAAATTACCTAATACAGGAAGCACATCAACTGAACTAGGTGGATTAGGATTTTTAGCTGCATTAACAGGATTGGTATTAGCTAGAAGAAAAAATAAAACTAATTAATAAATAGTTTATACGAGAAATACGAGACATAGAGCCAAAATATGTCTCGTATTTTTGATTTTTTATGATACAATTAGGATGGGATAAATAAATTAGAATTTATTGAGGAAAAGATGAAAATAGAAATTAGAGAAGTTATAAATAAGGAAGAAAAAGAAGAGATATCCAAGGAAGTACTTTATGATTTACCAGAATGGTTTGGACTTCCTGAAAGCACAGAAAATTATATTATAGATTCGCAAGATAAACCATTATTGGCTTTTTATGTGAATGATGAAGTCGCAGGTTATATTGTTTTAAATGCAACGAGTAAGGATTGTGCAGATATTTTTGTTATGGGTGTTAAGAAGAAATTTCATAGAATGGGTATTGGATTAAAATTGAACAATGCATTTGAAATCTTGGCTAAAAAATTAGGATATACATACTCACAGGTGAAAACAGTTAAGACAGGTTGCTACAAAGAGTATGATATTACCAATAAGTTTTATATAGCGATGGGCTATAAAGAATTGGAATGTTTTCCTACTCTATGGGATGAATGGAATCCATGTCAAATATATATCAAATACCTTGGAGAATAATAAATTTTGAATTATGAAATTATCAACAAAAATAGACTCTTTGTTAAATTCAATTGATGGAGAAAAATAGAATTATCTATATTGTTATATTTTATAAAAGGAACTTTTAACAAACGAAACTTAAGTATAAGTTAATTTATAATATCACTATGCTAAAAAATAATTATGTGATACACTGTAAATATAGATTAACGAGAAAGGGATATAGAAATGAAGAAGGGTAAGAGTTTAGAAGATTATGGATGGATAATAAATGTTTTAGCTCTGATTGTTGCTATTTTCAGTCTATGGTATAGTAGTCAATCTGCCAATTCTGCAAAAGAATCTGCTGATTTTGCAAAAAAAGCTAATATTATTCAGATAGAGACGTATAAATTTGAAGAATTAAATAAGGATATTGAGACAATACAAAGATTATATGCAAAGTATAAACATAATTCAAAACTAGTTTTGGAATCTAGTGACTTAGAAGAATTGGAAAAAGTTTTTGAAGGACTAACTGGACATATAGACATTGATGAAAAAGACGATTCAACTAATTATGCTAAAGTGAAGAAATCTGGAATAAAATTAAAAGAAGCTTGTGAACGTTATATTTAATTCTTAAAATCTACAGATAAAGAAGTATCAAATAATCAAAAAATTAAAGGCAAAGGTAAACTCGTCAATACAGGATCTCTACCAGAGTTAGAGAAATTGCTTAGTGAGTTTAAAAAAGAAAAAAGAGACTATTTAAAAAATAAATAAAATTTATAATATGGAATTGATTTATAGAGACGATAGTGATTGATCTGACCCCAAAAAGTTAGACTTAGGATAGCGTAGTAGTTATAATGACTGCGACGCTATCTTTTTTATATTTATACAGTCATATGTTTTATTCTATATTGCTTAGGACTTAACCATCCTAGTTTCTCTTTTATTCTCTCTTCATTATAATATTTTATATATTTTTCAATAGCTAACTTCAGTTCCATATAATTATTATATGTTGTTCCATAGTATATCTCTTGTTTTAATATTCCGAAGAAATTCTCCATTACCGAATTATCCAAACAATTTGCTTTTCTAGACATACTTTGGTAAATACGTTCTTCTTTTAACCTTTTTGAGTATGCCTTCATTTGATAAGCCGATCCTTGATCAGAATGGAAAGTTCTCCTATAAGGGGATTTAGCTGTGACTTTAATAGCTTCTTCTAGTGCATCCATTATATTTTTAGCTGATGGGCTCTCACTTATACTATAGCTTATTATCTCACCATTATACATATCCATAAATGGATCTAAATAAAGTTTCTTTACTACTAATTTACCTCTCTCACTAACTTCATAATATTTAAATTCAGTTGTGTCTGTAGTGATTTTCTGATGTGGAATATTAGTATTGAATCGTCTTCTAATTCTATTCTTAGCTGTTTTTCCAATTTTCCCTTTATATGAATTGTATTTTCTACTTTTTCTAGTGAATGATGTAACCTGTAATCCTAATTTTTGTATAATTCTTTGAACTTTCTTTTTGTTTATAATATATCCTAAATTACGTAATGCACCATATATACGTCTATAACCATAATCTTTGTTATTCTTTCTTATTTCTAATATTTTCTCTTCAATTTCTTTATCTGGATTAACTCTATCGAATCTCTTCTGCCAGTACATATACGTTGCTTTTGGCATTATCGCATATAAAAGAAGGTCTTTAAGTATGAATTCTCCTCGGAGACTGCTTATAATTCGCGCCTTCTTTTCATTTCTGCTTCTTCCGCTAAACGCAATCTCCTCGCTTCTTTTAAAAATGCATTTTCTATCCTTAGTTGTAGTAATTGATCTTCTAATTCTTTTACATATTCTTTAGATATATTATCAATTGTGGTTTGACTTGTTGTTTCCTTACTTAACTTTTTAGTTGATTTAGCCATTGAGATTTTCCGACCTTTCCTTCGTTCTCTCAATGCATTAGGACCAGCTACTCTAAAGCGATTAACCCAGTTACAAATAAGTGCTGGATTATTTATACCTTCTTGTAAAGCTATGTCATTGTATGAGAGTTCACTTGTTAAGTATAATTCTACAACAAATATCTTTTTTTCGAAAGAATATTCTTCATTTTTTCTAGAACGACGTAATCCTTCATCTCCATATTTCTTATATTTGGCAACCCAAACTTCAATATTATTATGAGATTTTATAGCATACTTTTTCGCTAACGATCTTATGCTTATATTTTCATTTATATACTCTAGTACGACTTTCTTTTTAAATTCAAAATTATATTTAATCATAAAAATATCGACCTCCAAAAAGTTAGATTTTTTGGTCTAACTTTTTGGGGTCGGTACATTTATTATTATGTCTTTTTTTTTTATTTGCAATGTATGGTGAGGTGTGGTACACTTTAAGTGAAAGATGTATGGTGGATAGTGGTACACTTAGAAAGGAGGTTACTATGTTTAAAATTGATTCATTATCAGATAAACCAATTTATAAACAAATAGTAGATCAAATTAAATCTATGATAAGCAAAAACTTATTGCAAGAGGGAGATAAATTACCATCGGTAAGAGAATTTTCTAAAATGTTAGGTGTCAATGTTAGTACGATACAAAAAGCTTTTCAACAGCTGGAAAGTGAAAAAATAATTATAACAATTGTAGGGAAAGGTACTTTTATCACTAATAACTTTGATAGTATTATCCCAAATTATAAATTAATAGATTCTATAATTGAAGAATTGGTTAGGGAAGTAAAGATAAGGGGAATCTCGGAAGAAGATTTATTAGAAAAAATTAAGTTAGAATTTCGAAAGGATGATTAATAATGAATAATAAGAAGATAGATGTAAAGTTAAAAGAATTAATCATGGAATGGAGATTTTTGGGATTATCGATGGAGAAATTGTGTGAAGTGATTTCTGAAAAGCTAAAGGAGAAAAATTATGAAACTTGCGATAAAGAATATTAATAAAAAATTTTCAATAAAGAAAGTATTAAATAATGTTAGTTTTACTGTAAATGCTGGAGAAATTGTAGCACTTGTTGGTAGAAATGGAAGTGGGAAAACAACTTTATTAAAGATTTTATCAGGAATATATAGTCAAGATTCTGGGGAAATAGAAATTGAAGGCATAGATAATAAAAATATAAGAAAACAACTGATTTATATACCGGATAGATTCGATTATTTCAAAAATTCTAAAATTAAAAAGGTTTGTGAATTTTACAAATTAGCCTATGAAAATTTTGATGAACAATATTTTAAAACAGAATTAGAAAAAATTAAATTATTACAGACTAGCAGATTATCTGAATTATCAAAAGGACAATTAGCCATTTTTAGTTTGATTTTGGGGATTTCATGTCGAACAAGGTTTATCTTTTTAGATGAACCGTTAGACGGAATAGATGTGATAAATACTAAAATGATAGTTGACTATATTTTGGATGCTCAAAGTGATGGGATTGGATTATTAATTAGTAGTCACCAATTAAATGCTTTAGAAAATATAAGTGATAAGGTTGTCTATTTAGATGATGGAATTGGAATAGGTGAAGAAATTAATAAGGATGAGTATAGTAAATATCAATTGGTGTATCAAGAAAAGATACCAGAGGAGTTACGTTGTAATCCTAATTTAAGAATTATTAGCAATATTGGAAGAGTTTATGTGGTTATTGTGAGGGGAAGTTATGATGCTACTCATGACATTATTCAAGATGAAGATCTTCTTCAATATGATAAACTACCTATTGTATTAGAGGATATCTTTTTATTAAATAGTAAAGGGGAAGATGAAAATGTGTAAAGATATTTTAAAAATCATTCGTATATACTTAAAACAATATTCAATAATGTTAATTATACTATTAATTGCTTTTTCGATATTTGCTGCTACAACTACTAATAAGCGATTAAATGAATTAAAAAATGGAGTTGCAGCTTATGATTTTCAATTAACAACAGGCATAGCTAAGGAATTGGAAATAAGAAAAGGAGCATCTAATGATGAATTAAATCAAAAAACACACGAACTGTATAAGTTAAAAGAAGAATATCAGAAAAATTATAAAGAAAAATTGTCAAAAGAAAAATTAGATGAGATGAAACATTCTTATGCGGTTGGAGCATATTTACATAATTTTCCAAGTTCTCCAATATGGACATTTTATACTAACAATGAGGATCTAAATGTACTTACAGGTGGAGGAAGTGAAAAATACAAACAATACTTAACTGAAGAAGAACTGAATAACGTTCCTAAATATAAAGAATGGTCACGAATGCAACCCGGTAGCAAGGAGTACTTTGATAAACAAGAGGAATTAGATAAAGTATATCCACCAGCATTAGATATTAGTAATGTAAAAACATTAACCTTCTTAAAAGAAAATTTAGAAGCTAGTAAAGTTAAGTTGAAAGAAACTATGTTTAGCGAAGGAACTAATATTGGTTATTATATTTTGATAACTTTAATCCCGTTGTTAATCTTTGGAGTTGAATATCATACTAATTTTGGTAAATTTGTAGCGAGCTTACCTTATGAAAAAGAGAAAGTATATTTTGCCAAAGTAATTTTATCATTTTTAACTTTAATAGTTACTTATATTTTAACAGGTCTAGTTAATATAGCGGTTATAAGCAATAGTTTGTTAGGAGAAATTTATAACGTGTCAGCGGTATTTGAAATAAACAATAAAGTATATATACTGGGAATAGGTCTAGTATTATTAGGAGCTATTTTATCAAGTTTTTGTGGAAGTATATTAAGCATAGGTGCGATGTATATTCCGGCTCTTACACTGATATATTATCCATTGGGAGTGTGGATTGCTATAGGAAGATTGTTCTTTGTAAATTATCTTCCAGATGGACCGTTTCTTAATAATATACCAAGGATGCCAATATTTTATTATTTCGGCTACACTCCTTGGAAGAATATTATTATTTATCTAGTTATTTTAACAATAATTATGCTGTTAGCAAGTAAGGTTTATAAAATACACAATGTAGAAAAAGAAGGTGAATTTTTCACAATAGAAAGACTGTCATTAGTGGGATATTTTATATTATTAATGGGAATATTTGCTTTTTCACTGGTAATGCTAACAGAAGTGTTTACTATTAGCCAAGGTGTATCTTTAGCATTAACGATATTATTAATACCAGCTATAGTTTGGAAATTAGTTAGAACAAAAATAAGAGTATAAAATTAAAAATAATTAGAAATCATTCTTTATTTTCCGACAATTCTATGGAGTTTTGTAAAGTTTTCAAGAGAAAATACACAATTTTTCAAAAAAATGGTTGACACATAAAAAATTTACTGATATACTTAATAACAAGTTAATGATTCACACGTCGATAAGATAAGTAAAAGTGAAAGATGGTAAAGAGAGTCTCGGTTGGTGAAAAGAGATCGTATTGGAAACTTTGAAAATGGTCTTTGAGTGTTAATGGTCGAATAATTAGGCCTTTACGGGTGAGCCCGTTATAGCTTCAGGGTATAACATCAAATTTGATGCGTACTTTTTGAGTTGATATTTGTGAGAATATCATAAAGTAAGGTGGTAACACGTAAATGATTAGACGTCCTTGCAGAAGCGTAAGCTTCTGTGAGGACTTTTTTATTTCTCAAAATAATCACAAGGATACTTAACTTACAAAATAATACAAAATTTCGGAGGAAAGTAACATGTCAGAATTACTAAATATTTACAAAACTTTAAAAAATAAAAAATGGGTGAACTTAAGCCACAAGATTGATGAAAATTCACCTAAGTTTCCAGCACTTCCTGCCCTAGAAAAAGAAAATGTCTTTACTTTAAAAGATGGTTTCTATGTTCAAAAATTCTCAGTAGTAGGTCAATATGGAACACACATTGATGCACCAATTCACTTCGTAGAAGGTGGACGTTGGTTAGATGAAATTGAACTTAAAGATTTACTATTACCTTTATACGTAATCGATAAAAGTAAAGAAGTGGCAGAAAATAATGACTATGTGATTTCTAAACAAGATATCCTTGATTTTGAAGCTGAGCATGGTGAAATATTACCAGAATCATTCGTAGCATTCAGAAGTGACTGGTCTAAACGTTGGCCTAGCTATGATGAAATTAGAAATCTAGACGAAAATGAAGTTCAACACACTCCAGGTTGGGGAAGAGATGCATTAGAATTCTTAATTAAAGAAAGAAAAGTTAAAGCTGTCGGACATGAAACTCTAGATACTGACTCAGGAGTTACAGCAGCTGCTGAAGGACTTATTCAAGAATATTACTTACTAGAACAAGATATTTATCAAATTGAAGTTTTAGCAAATCTTGATCAAGTACCTGCAACTGGATCATTAATTTCAATTGCTTATCCAAACTGGACAGAAGCAACTGGGTCACCGGTAAGAGTGGTAGCGATACTACCAGAAGACGAATAGTACGGTCTTTATAAAAAAGTTTTAGTTTATGAAAAAAATAGATATTAGAAAAGAGAAAAGAAGAAAAGTTTGAAGAGGAAAGTAACTGGAAGTTTATAATAAGGTCAAAATAATAAAGTCAGAAGAATAAAACAAAAAGAGAAAATAAATCAGTTAAACAAGAGGAGAAAAATATTATGTGTCAAGGATGTCAAAATAAAGTAGTAAAAAATGTAGCGTATAGAGTGGATCATGTAGGATCATTTTTAAGACCTAAAGAGTTAGTAGAAGCTCGTGAGAAATTCTCAAAAGGAGAATTATCACAAGAAGAATTAACAAAAGTAGAAGACAAAGTGATTGCAGAATTAGTTGAAAAACAAATTGAAAATGGATTAAAAGGAGTAACAGACGGGGAGTTCCGTCGTGCATACTGGCACCTAGACTTCTTCTGGGGTCTTAATGGTGTAGAACACGTTCAAGGAGAAAAAGGTTACCCATTCAAAGGTATTGAAACTAAACCAGATACAGCAAAAGTATCAGGAAAAATCAGCGGAGAAAATCACCCATTCGTAGCTCACTACAAATTCTTGAGAGACTTAGTAGCTGATAGAGAAGGTGTAACTGTAAAATTAACAATTCCATCACCATCACAATTATACTTTGAGCTAATTCGTACAGAAGACCACATCAAAGGATACGAAAAATTCTACCCAACATTTGAGGAATTAAAAGATGCGATTGTAGCAGCTTATAAACAAGTTATCGCAGACCTTTACAACGAAGGATTACGTGTATTACAATTTGACGATTGTACTTGGGGAGCATTAGCTGATGATGGATTTGCGAATCGTTTCCGTGATGCGCGTCCTTTAGAAGAAGTTCGTAGAGAATATGCAGCACGTTGTTTAGCATTAAATAATGAAGTTATCGAAGGGAAACCAGGAGACTTAGCAATCAATACACACGTTTGTCGTGGTAACTTCGCTTCTAAATGGATTTCTCAAGGTGGATATCAAAATATCGAAGATGAGCTTCTAGCTGGAGAAAACGTAGATGCGTACTACTTAGAATACGATACAGATCGTGCAGGAGATTTCAAGCCACTAGCAAAAGTTGGAAAAGATAAAAAAGTTGTTTTAGGATTAATTACATCTAAATTTGCAGATTTAGAAGATAAAGAAGAAGTAATCGCAAGAATTAAAGAAGCTAGCGAATACATTCCATTAGAAAACATCTACTTAAGTACTCAATGTGGATTTGCTTCTACAGAAGAAGGAAACGTGATTACAGAAGAAGATCAATGGAAAAAAATCGGCTTAATCAAAGAAATCGTAGAAGAAGTTTGGGGTACAGAAAAATAATAATACTTTAGTATTTCTTCAAGTACACTAAATTAAGAGAATTATATAATTAAAGTAAATGATAAAAGTAAGCACATAAATTGACTTTTTTATCGATAATACAGTAAACTAAACTAGCATTGATTTCATTCGTTCAATGTATAAGTAATATCTGGTTTTATTTTTCACATTATAAAATATAGTCTATTTAATTAATACATGAGTAGCAATGTAAGTCTCTCACTGTCAGATAGGCAAATGTATTTAACCATTATTAAATAGGGGAAACCAAAATATTTCATAGTTTGAAAATAGGACTTAAAATCAAGGAGGAAAAAAGAATGAAAAAGAACAAATTGTTTATAGGAGCACTAGCGTTAGTAATGAGTGTCGTAACAGCATGTAGTTCAAAAACGCAAAACACAATTACCACTTCTCAAGATAAAGATACTTTCACGTATGCTATTAGTGATGATCCATCATCAACTAACCCAATTAAGGTTAGTGACCGTTGGGGGTTAACAATGACTAATATTATCTACTCACCATTAATTAAAGTTAATGGAGATGGTTCAAAAGAATATGCTTTAGCAGAATCTACTGAACTTGCAAAAGATGGTCTTAGCTTAAAAGTTAACTTAAGAAAAGATGTAAAATGGTCTGATGGACAAAAATTCACAGCTGACGATGTAGTTTTCACTTATCAAACAAAAGCTAAAAAAGAAAATGGAAACTTCAAAAACTTATGGATTGGTGATAAACCGATAACTATTGAGAAAGTAGATGACTACACAGTAGTATTTAAGTTCCCAGAGCCAAGTGCAGCTGCAGCAAATAACATTGCAAATGAAACTTATATTATTCCAAAACACGTTTATGGAAATGTATCTGATTTCTCAGTTAAAGAATTAAAAGAAACACCAGTAGGAACTGGACCATACAAACTAGTAGAAAACAAACGTGGAGAATACATTAAATTTGAAGCGAATGAAAATTATTATAATGGTAAGCCAAAAGTTAAAAATGTAGTACTACGTATTATTAAAAGTGCTGATACTACAAAAGTAGCATTACAAAAAGGTGAGGTAGATGCAGCATATGTATTACCTGCTGCAATTAAAGATTTAGATTCTAAAAACATCGATACTTATCCTTACAGTGAAAACCGTATTGGATACTTAGGACTAAACACAAACACAGATGAATTAAAAGATGTTAAAGTTAGACAAGCTATTTTATACGCATTAAACAAAGAAGATATGAATAAAGCTGCTTACTTAGACAGTAAATACTACCAAAACCCTTATTCATTCTTACCGCCGAAAAATCCATTCCATACTGATGATGTAGAGAAATATACTCAAAATGTTGAAAAAGCAAAATCACTATTAAAAGAAGCTGGAGTTTCTAACTTGAAACTTAACCTAGGATATGCAAGTAACGATGCTGCAAATACTATCCAAGCAACATTCATCCAACAACAATTACAATCAGTAGGAATTAATGTTGAGCTACGTGGTGGAGATGAGACAGCTATCTTTACAGAATTAAGAAAACCTGGTTCTAAAGCTTACAACTTATTCTTAGGTGGATATATCATGGGTAACGATCCTGATTTATACTCTAAGCTATTTGGATCAAATGGTACTTCAAATTACTTCCAATACAGAAGTGAAAAAGTTGATGGATTATTCAAACAAGGTGCAGCTGAATTAGATGAAGCTAAACGTAAAGAAGTGTACAAAAACCTTCAACAAGAAATTGCTAACCAAGCATACCTATACCCAATCGTAGATAACCAAAAAATCTTAGCGGTTAATAAACGTGTTGGAAATGTTAACGATGCTAAGTTAGTACCAATCTACACATTTGATGATTTATCAAAAATTACTCTTAAATAGTAATAGTAGTGGAAAATAAAATATAGTGTGAGGGGGAGTACGATAAAATCCTATTTATATAAGATTTTATAGTATCTCCCTCGCTTTATTAGTTTTAAGGGGAATGTTAATTTATAATTTACAACAAAAAGGTTTGCGATAAATTATAAATGAATTTCATAAAAATATAGTAATTAAAATTTAAAGGAGATTGTATGATTCGATATATTTTGAAACGTATATTACAAGCAATACCATTACTTTTAGTAATATCGTTTATAGTATTTACTTTAATACATTTAGCGCCATATGATGCTATCGATTCACAGATAACGTCTAATATGTCACAAGAAGAAATAAATATACTTCGTGAACAAAGCGGGCTTAATAAACCATTCTTAATTCAGTATGTAGATTGGTTAGGTCAAATATTGAGTGGAAACTTCGGGCACTCATTAGTAACTCATAATAGTGTAGGAGAGGAAATTCTAGCGAAAATCCCTAATACAATATCGTTAGTATTACCAGCCTACGTGACAGCACTAATAATCGCAATAGTACTAGGATTAGTAGCTGCAGCAAACAAAGGTAAACGGCAAGATAAACTAATCGATGCTGTAGCTTCATTAGGAATAGCTACACCATCATTTTGGATAGCGATGATATTCATCTATGTTTTAGGATATCAATTAAATTTATTCCCAATAATAGGAATGCACACAATTGGTAAAGAAGGCGACTTTGGTGATTTCTTATCACACTTTATAATGCCTTATCTAACTCTAACGATTGTATTTTTCGCGGAACTTACACGATATGTAAGGTCTTCAGCTTTAAATCAAACAAATGAAGAATATGTAGTAGTTCAGCAAGCTTTCCAAGCGACAAAAACTCAAATCTTCACAAGACACATTATAAAAAATGTACTAATACCGGTCATAACTCAAGTAGGTATGTCATTACCGATGTTAGTAACTGGTGCGATTATTACAGAAACAGTATTTAGTTGGCCTGGAATTGGACCATATATTACACAAGCAACTAGAGCGTTAGATTATCCTATAATAATGGCGGTAATGTTATTATCAGCTACATTAGTAATAGTAGGTAATTTAATTTCAGATATACTGTACTCAATAGTTGACCCTAGAATTAGACGAGGAGGTAAGTAAGATGAAAAGATTTATTAAAATAGCTAAAAGTTCAAAAATTTATATTTTTTCACTTATTTTTATAGCGATATTAGTGTTCGTTTCATTAATAGCACCTTTACTTCCTATTGATCCAGCGGCTACTGATGTAGCGAATCTATCTCAATCACCAAGTCTACAACACCTATTTGGGACTGATGAGGTAGGTCGTGATTACTTCATTCGTGTAGTTTATGGAGGTCGTGTTTCTCTTATCGTAGGATTATTAGCGATGGTGACTGCCGTAACAATCGGAACGATAGTAGGTCTTATCGCAGGGTACGTTGGTGGAGTTGTTGATAGTATTCTTATGAGATTAGTCGATGTATTATCATCTATCCCATGGTTAGTATTAGTAATCGTACTTAGTGTGTTTTTAAAACCAGGAATTGGTTCAATAATTATAGTAATAGGATGTTTTTCTTGGATGCGTCTTGCGAGATTAGTTCGTGCTGAAACTCTATCGGCAAAAGAATATGATTATGTAGTATATAGTAGATTTAGCGGTGTAAAAACTATCTCTATCTTAAAGAAACATATTATTCCAGCTATAATACCAACTTTAGTAGTAGCGGCAAGTGCCTCAATAGCTAACGCAATAATGACAGAAGCGGCACTTAGTTTCTTAGGTCTTGGTATTCAACAGCCTATGACTTCTTGGGGAACACTTCTGCAAAATGCACAACAAAGTCTACAACGTGCACCTCATATGGCAATTATCCCTGGATTATTTGTAATGTTAACAATTTATTCATTCAATAATATTGGTAACCTACTTACAAAATATATTCAAAAGGAGGGAGAATAGTATGACAAACATAGTAGAATTAAAAAATCTAACGGTTAATTATAAACCAAATAAAGAAGTAGATAAACAGCTAATACATGGTATCGATATTAATTTAAGAAAAGGTCATATCACTGGTGTTGTTGGTGAATCAGGAAGTGGAAAAAGTATTCTGATGCGTAGCATAATGTCTATTCTTCCTAACAATATTTTTGATAAAAATGATAAGTTTATCTTTGATGGAAAGGAAGTCAAGAAGGGTGAAAAATTACCAATTTCTATGATTTTCCAAAACCCTATGACCTCACTAGATCCAGTTAGAACAATTGGTTTTCACTTAATAGAATTAATAGAAAGATTTCAAAATAAATCTAAAGAAGATGCGAAAAAACTAGCTATAGAGCAACTTGAAAAAGTAGGTATTCTTAACGCACCACTTAGAATGGAACAATATCCACATGAATTATCTGGTGGTATGCGTCAAAGAATATTAATAGCCATGGCGTTACTTGCTAATCCTAAGTTATTAGTAGCAGATGAACCTACAACTGCTCTAGACGTTACGGTTCAAGCACAGATTTTATCTCTAATTAAGAAATTACAAAAAGAAACAGAACTTAGTGTAGCACTAGTCAGTCACGACTTCGGTGTAATAGCTGGAATGTGTGACTATGTGTATATTATGTATAGAGGTAGAGTTGTCGAAAAAGGTAATGTTGAAGAAATCTTCAGCAATGCACAACACCCATATACAAAACAACTTCTAGCTGCAGCAAGATTAGAAAATACTAATAATGAGCTTCTGACTGTTGATTATAAAGAAGATGACAAACACTATACTTGGCAAAAACTTAGCGATACTCATGAGTATCTGAAAGAGGTGGAGTAATGAGTAAAGAGTATTTAAAACTGAAAAATGTACGAAAAGTTTATAAGTCTAAAGGAATAGGAAAAGAAATCAAAGAAACTATTGCGGTTAATGATATTAGTTTAGATATTTATAAAGCTGAGACGCTAGCTGTAGTAGGTGAATCTGGTAGTGGAAAGACTACTCTAGGTAAGGGAATTTTAAATATAGACCCATTTATTTCAGGTGATGTTTTTGTAGAAGGTAATGAAAAATCTTTAACTAAAATGTCAAAAAAGGAACTTGCAGAAGTTTATAGTAAGATGCAAATTATTTTCCAAGACCCATATTCATCATTAAATCCACGAATGAGCGCCTTAGATATAGTTATGGAAGCTTTACATAAAGAAGACAAAGAAACTGCGAAGAAAAAGGCGTTAGAAATCTTAGAGTTTGTTGGAATTTCTAATGAAGACGCGCTAAAATTATCAAATGCTTTTAGTGGAGGGCAACGTCAACGTATCGGTATTGCTCGAGCAGTTGTAACAAAACCAGACTTCATTCTATGTGATGAACCAACTTCTGCCTTAGATGCTTCAACACAAGCACAGGTAATTAATTTATTAAAAGATTTACAAAAAAAATTCTCTCTAACATATTTATTCATCTCACATAACTTAGGTGTAGTAGAGTATATCGCAGATAGAATAGCGGTAATGTATAGAGGTAATCTAGTAGAACTAGGAACAACAGAACAGATTATGAAAAATCCACAGCATGTTTATACAAAACGTCTTCTAAATTCTATGCCGATTATTGATCCAGTAAGAGCTAGAAAGATGTTCGAAGAATTTGAAGTCAGTGCAGAGGAAATAGTAATAACTGGTACTGAAAAATTTGAAGAAGTTGAAGAAGGACACTTTGTGTTAAAATAATAATTTGAATGCCAATCTCAAAGATTAGAAAGAAAGTCTAGTTCTTGAGGTTGGTATTTTTGCAAAATATTTAAAAGAGATTTTGACAGTAGGCAAACTTTGGAGTAAAATAATAATATTATTACATAATATGGAAAAGAGGAGCTATTATGGCTAAGAAAAAAGAACTAAAAACAAATGCTATGAGATTTTTAGATGAAAATGGTGTAGAGTACAATCATTTTGAATTTGATGCAGAAAGCGATGCTGCGAAAACTGGTGTAGGAGTAGCTGATATCATCGGGCGCGACCATAACCAAGTATTTAAAACAATTATGACTACAGATGGTAAAGGTAATTACGTTGTGGGAGTGTTGATGAGTGAAGATAGCATAAACTTTAAGAAACTAGCTAAAGCAGCAGGTGTGAAAAGTTTATCAATGTTACCACTTAAAGACTTAACAAAAATTACAGGATATGTAAAAGGTGGATGTTCACCATTTGCGATGAAAAAACTATTCCCGACTTTTGTAGATGAAAAATGTCGTGAAGTAGAAACGATTATTGTTTCTGCAGGTAAAGTAGGTCACCAAGTAGAGGTGAAACCAGAAGTACTAGAGCAACTTATCGGTGCTCAAGTAGTAGACTTTAAAGCTGAATAATATAAAAAGAACGACTTTTAATAATGATAATTGATGTATCTTATTATTTGAGTCGTTTTTTATTTTTTAACAAAAAATAATATATATTCAGTAAAATTTAAATATTAAAAATTTATAAATTATTGTTGAAAAAAGACAACAAATCACTCTAAAAATTACTGAAAACGTATGAAGTAACAATATTTATCTTAATTGAAAAAGTATTGTAACATAATTGAAATAGTTTAGATATTCTACTGAAACTTTGTTTTGTTATACTAATAAGAGTAAGGAGGCGTAGTATGTTATTTGATACGCATGCGCATCTAAATGATGATGCTTATTTAGAAGACTTAGAAGAAACTATTGCTCGCGCGAAAGAAGCGGGAGTTAAATTAATAAACATAGTTGGCTTCGATGATAAAAGTATAGAAAAAGCACTGGAAATTACAGCTAAATATGACTTTTTATATTTAACAGTTGGTTGGCACCCAGTAGAAGCAATAGATTTCACAGAAGAAAAATATGAAATGATAAAAAACATTGCTTTAACAAATGATAAAGTAGTAGCAATCGGTGAGATTGGTCTAGATTATCATTGGGATAAAAGTCCAAAAGATGTTCAAAAAGAAGTATTTAGAAGACAAATTCAATTAGCTAAAGAAGTAAATAAACCGATAGTAATTCACACACGTGATGCTATGGCAGATACAATACAAATACTTCAAGAAGAAAAAGCTAGCGAAATTGGTGGGATAATGCACAGTTTTTCTGGTTCTGTAGAAAGCATGAATATTATGCTAAAAGAGAACTTCTATATTTCATTAGGAGGTCCGGTAACATTTAAAAATGCGAAGACACTTAAAGAAGTAGCAAAAGCCTGTCCATTAGATAAGTTGTTAATTGAAACGGATTGTCCGTACTTAACACCAACACCATATAGAGGAAAAAGAAATGAACCTGCATATGTGCATTATGTAGCACAAGAAATTGCAGATCTTAAAGAAATGTCGTATGAACAACTAACAAAACAAACATTCAATAATGCATGTACGTTGTTCGGATTAGAAGATAAAAAGGAGATTGATTAACAGAATGAAATTAGGTAGAATTATTGCAGCAGCAGCAACATCAGGATTATTATTATCAGGAGCTTTCGTAGTAGCGGAAGAATATACAGGGCACAATGTTTTCGCCGTGAGTTTAGATAACGGAAGCAAAGTTGAGTTAAAAGCTAAAAAAGGAACAGTAAGAGAAGTTCTTATTGCTAATGACATTCCTTTTGGAGCAGACGATAGAGTAGAACCAGGACTAGATACAAAGGTAAACGGTGGGGAAACTATTAACATCTATAAAGCTCACGAAGTAACAATCGTTGATGGTGATACAACTACAGTAAGAAAAACTACTTACAAAAAAGTTGGAGATATCTTAAAAGAATTAAACATTACTCTTGGAGAAAACGATAGAGTAACACCAGATTTAAACAAAGAAGTAGCAACAGTTGATACTATTAAAATCGTAAGAGACGGAAAAGCTACAGAAGTTAAAAAAGAAGAAATTAAATTCGGAACAAAAGAAGAAAAAGATGATTCTAAATATGTAGATGAAAAAGTTACTAAAGTTGAAGGTAAAAACGGAGAAAAAGAAGTAACTTATAATGTTGTAAGAGAAAACGGAAAAGAAATTTCTAGAGAAGTTGTTTCAGAAAAAGTACTTACAGAAGCAACAACTAAAGTAGTTGTAGTAGGAACAAAACAACGTCCAGCAGATCAACAAAAATCAGCTAGTCAATCATACGCAGCTCAATCAACTCCAGCTCAATCATATTCATCAGCTGGTGGTTCAGTAAGATTATCAAATGGTAACACTGCAGGAGCAGAAGGAGCGGCAGCAGCTCAAGAAATGGCTCGTCGTACAGGAGTTTCAGCTTCAACTTGGGAACACATTATTGCACGTGAATCAAACGGACAAGTAAATGCTAGAAACGCTTCAGGAGCTAGTGGATTATTCCAAACTATGCCAGGATGGGGATCTACAGCAACAGTTCAAGACCAAATCAATGCAGCTACTCGTGCATACAAAGCGCAAGGGTTAGCAGCTTGGGGAATGAGATAATATAAACAAAAAGGCGATCGCTTGATCGTCTTTATTTGTAAAATTATATAAAGAAAATCTAAGTTATAATATTATGTAATTACACATGATTTTATAACTTAGATTTTTAATTTTGTATTCTCTTTTCAATCAATTTGAATGTTACAAAAGATATCGCAGAACAAATCACTATTGCAATTGCACTAGAATGGAAGATATTACCAATTCCGACTAGTGGTGAAACAACCCCACCTAAGAAAAATGGTACGAACCCGAAGAATGCAGATGCACTACCAGCACGTTCACGCTCTAAACTCATAGCGATAGCAGAACCAGCAGGTAGTATAAAACCTAGCCCTAGTAAAAGAAGGAAGAATCTAGCTTCAATGAATAGGAAAGGTAATGTTAATGTTAATACGATTGCTAGATATATACTAACTGCTAGCATAAGTGATAATCCTAGCTTAATACTATTTTTTTCTTTAAAGCTACCAGCACTTTTACTTCCTAAAACTATAGCAAAACCATTAAGACCAAAACATAAACTGTACATTAATGGAGTTAAATTATAGTGTGTTTGTAAGATAAATGGAGACGCAGCTATATATGCGAACATTGCAGCTAAAGCGAATCCTTGGATGATAACTAGCGCAAAGAACAGTTTATTTTTTGCGACTAGGATGATTGAGTAATAAGTTTTAGTTATTGGAAGATTCAATCTTTTATCTGAATTTAATGATTCATGGAACTTAAAACTTACAGCTAATAAGATAATACCTATTACAGCAAGAGTTACGAAAATTCCTCTCCAGTCTGTAAGTTGTAGTAATAAACTCCCTAATATAGGAGAAAGTATAGGTGCTAATCCATTAACTGCCATAAGTAATGCAAAGAATGCAGCTAGTTCACGCCCTTGGTATAAATCAGTAGAAATAGCACGAGAAATAACTACAGCACCTGCAGATGAAATACCTTGGATAAATCTCAATGTTATCATTGCATAAACATTCGGAAAGATAATAATAGCCAGTGTACTGATTAAATATATAACTAAGCTTATTATTAATGGATTTTTACGTCCGTATTTATCACTGATAGGTCCAATAAGCAATTGCCCTATTGCAAGACCAACCATACTACCTGTTAGAGTAAGTTGAATTGTTGAGGTACTAGCATTGAAAAACGAGGTCATAGTAGGCAATGCTGGTAAATATAAGTCTGTAACAAATGGCCCAAAAGCCGATAAAGTTCCTAGAAATAGAACTAAAAATAATTTAGAATTTCTTTTTAATGTCATATTGACTCCTTTCTATTTTTTGAAATACGTTACGTATTATAGCATAAATAAATTTTTTTCGTAAGTTTTTTTCTTTAAAGAAGTAAAAAAATTTAATATGAAATTTTATAACTATTGATAATAAATCTTAAATAAATATTTTACTATTTTTAGATGTGGGAGATTCAATTTTTGTACTTAACATAAAAACATTAAACTTTATATTTTTAAATATAATTTTGTATTCAAAGTGCGGGGTGTATAATGTTTGTAAACCTCTTAAAAACAGTTGTATCAAGGGTTTATGTCTGTTAAAATAAAAGTATGAAGTACAAAAGGAGGTTGTTAATATGGTAAAAAATTCTCAGAAATTTAAGCATCCTAAGGGGCTGTGGCTTATTAATGTAATGATAGCCATTCAGAGTTATGCATCATATGCAACATCAGGATTTTTAATATTATTTTATACTTATTCTGTAGAACAAGGTGGATTAGGGTTAGATAAAACATTCGCAGGGGACGTTATGGCGTATCTTGGAACAATTGGTTCTCTTCTACCGCTTTTAGGAGCATATTTAACTGATAAATATATCGGTATGCAACGTGCAATTCAGTTTGGTATTCTATTTAACTCGATAGGGACACTGTTTACCGCATTTGCTCATGGTAGATTTTACATCTTCTTAATAGGGGTAATTATTAACTCTATTGCTGGAGCATTCTTCCGTGGTAACCTATCAGCTATTGTAGGGGAACTATACGATGAAAAACAAGTATCTATGAAAGATGCTGCATATAGTATCTTCTATACTTTCGTAAATATCGGAAGTTTACTTGGTCCAATTATCGGTGGTCTAATTTACCAAGATTGGGGAGCTACAAAAGGAGCAGATGGTAAAATTGCAGTTTATGGATTTACACCAGCATTCTTAATGGTTTCTATCTGTTTATTTGTCACATTCATATTATTTACATTTGGTAAAAATAAATTACTAGGTGATTCAGGAAGATATCCAGTTGGTAAAAATAAACATGAATCTGCTGAAGAAAATAAAGAAGACTTAAAAGGATCTAAATATGATAAAGGTCGTTTATATGCTGCCGTTATAATCTTTGTATTCTCTACAGTGTTTTGGTCAGCGTATTTCCAAACACAAACAACAATTACTCTTATGACAGATGAGCTTGTAAATTTAAATGTGTTAGGATTTGATATGCCGATTACTTGGTTAGTTTCATTTAATGGATTCTTATGTATAGTGCTTGCTCCACTATTTGGATGGTTCTGGATGAAAAAAGCAGAAAAAAATAATGACTGGAAAGTAGCTACGAAAATGGGTTGGGGTATGCTACTAACTGGTTTAGGATTTGTATGTTTTGTACTAGGACTTCAATCATTAGGTGGAAAACTAGATGGATCAATAAAAATGAGCATTTGGTACGTATTAGGTGGATACTTCGTACTAACAGTAGGGGAATTACTAGTATCACCAATTGGTATGGCATTGTTCAGTAAATTATTACCTAAAAAATTCGCCGCTATGTCTATGGCGATGTGGTATTTCACATATGTTGTATCTTCATGGATCACAGGTAAAACAGTAGGTTGGACTGAAACTTGGGGTTATGAAAAAGTATTAACTATAATTGCAATAATTATGGGAGTATTAGGGGTACTGCTATTTATTATAGCTAATCCATTAGAAAAAATTATGGCTCTTGATAAAATTGGAAAAGAAGATGAAGAAGAGCTAGAGGTACAACAAGCTTAAAAATAATAAAAAACTGACTTAAATAATCGTAAGTGATTAATTTAAGTCAGTTTATTTTATATCAAAATCTATAGAATCAATATTCATAATAAGTTTGTTATTTATAAACCAAATTAATGAAAATACATAAACGGCATAAGTAAAAAATAATAAAGAAGAAAGAATAGTAATTTTATTATTTTTTAGGAATATGAAATTCAATAAAATTATTATTAAGTAAACAACAACAGAAATTAACAAACGTTGTTTATTTTTTTTTGCCCAATTATTGTATTTTTCCAATAATTCAGCTTTTTTAGCTTCGTTATCCACAAAATTCCTCCTAAGTTTTATATATAAAATTATAACAAATAAAAGACTATGCTGCAATTAAATAACTGAAGTGTAAAAAAGTGAATAATATTTGTATATATTCCCTATTTATGTTGATTGAATACAAATAAATATGGTATAATTAAGTTGCCATATTATACACAAAATTGGAGGCAATATGTCTTATACAAGAGATTATATATTTGAAAAAATAATAGAAAAACTACCTACTTTAAAAATTCATGAAAGACGAGAAAAAGATAATAGTGTTTTTATTTTAGAGTATGAAAATCGTCGTGCAAAAATAGATATAGATAGTTTTGTCAGAAAGTTAGGAGATAAGAAAACTAGCAAAGGGGATAAAAAAATAGAAGAGTTTGTCTACTATATAGTAGAAAATTTCAGTGCACAAACAAGTGTTTCTTTAGACAACATTAATGAAGAACAATTGTTGGAAAATATTTATCCCGTAGTTAGAGCTAGCAGTTTTAATAAAGATAAAGAAAAAGATCTTGTTAGTTTTGAACATACAAATGAAACAAAAATTTATTTAGCGTATGATTTTAAAGATGGCTATAAATTGCTAGATAGTAGTTTTTTAGATAAATTCTCAAAAAATAAGCAAGAAATTTTAGAGGTTGCTAAAAATAATTTAGAAAAATTACCACTTAAGTATAATGTGGATGAAGTTGCAGGGAATAAATTTTATTTCCTAAATGCGAAAGATGGTTATGATGGAGCTAGAATATTCGATAAAAATGTATTAGATTACTTTTATAAGAAAATAGGGGATTCATTTTATGTCGGTCTGCCACATCAAGATACGTTAATTATCGCAGATATAAATAATAAACAGGGATTAGAGATTTTGCAAAAAATGATGGTTCATTTTTTTACAGAAGGTCTAGTGCCGATAACAACAATTACATTTAAATATGATGGAAAAGAACTAGAGAGTTATTTTATTTTTGTAGAATAACTCTAAAAATAAAAATTAAGTATAGGAGAGAGAGTCATGTTATTTTTTTACAATAAGAAAATGTTAGGAGAAACATTATTAATTACTATTCAGAGTAAGGAAGAGGTAACATACGAAGATAAGAAGAATATCACTTTAATTAAAGATGAAAATGGCGCTTTAGTTGGGTTAAATATTTTTAACGTTGAAAACTTGAAATTAGATGGAGAAGGAAGTATTGATTTAACAGAAGAACAAAAAGAGATTCTTCAAAAACGTTTAGAAAAAAATGGAATAAAAATTGATTTAGAAGGAAACAATGACGATTTCTTCGTAGTTGGAGAAGTTTTAAGTTGTGAAAAACACCCAGATGCTGATAAGTTAAAAGTAACTGAAGTAAAAGTTAGTGAAGATGAGACATTACAAATTGTCTGTGGAGCGCCTAATGTAGAAGCAGGACAAAAAGTTGTTGTAGCATTAAGTGGTGCAATGATGCCAAGTGGTTTATTAATTAAAAAATCAAAATTACGTGGTGTAGAATCAAACGGAATGCTATGTTCAAAACGTGAATTAGGATTACCACAAGAAGAAGCGCGAGGAATTTTAGTATTAGATGCTGACACTAAAGTAGGAACTCGAGTGAAAGATTTGAATCTTAAATAAAATCTAACTTAGGAGGTGTAAAGTATGGTTAATTGGAAAAAGTGGTTTTTAGAAGAAGATGAAGATGAGATATTCGAAGAAGAGATATCACGTAAAGAGAAGAAAGAAAGTCCTTTAGAAACTAGGGAAAGAAGAACTGAAAACAAGAGAAAAGAAAGAGTCTATTATGAAGATGAAGAAGATTTTGAAATAGACTTTAGTTCTAGAAAATCTAAGAGATCATTTGAAGATGATGAGTTTGAGTCAGACTCTAGAAATAGAAAAGGAAGAGAGAAAACTCAAGAAAAATTTGATGAATATGAAGAAGTAAACCTTGAGGATTTTGAAATAGATGAATTCGAAGATGATGATTATGAAGAAGACTTCGAACAAGAGAAAAAATCTAAAAAAGGAAATGGTTTCTTTGCTAAATTCAAAAATCTATTTAAACAAAATGATGAAGAATTAGACGATGACTTTTTAGATGAAGATCTTCTTGAAGAAGATGAAGATGACGAGGCTGAAGATTATAAAACATATCTAGAGCGTCAAAAACGTGAACAAAAAGAGAAAGCTAAAATAGCTGAAAAAACACAATCAAGAGTAGTCAAAGAAGAAGACTATGAAGATTATGAAGACGATGAGGAAGAGTACGAAGAAGGTAAAAAAGTAGGATTCTTCTCAAGACTTAAAGAAAAATTATTTAACGTGAGTGATGATGAAATCGATCAAGAAGAATTAGAAGCGGTACTAGATGATTTTGAGGATGAGGTAAAAGAAGAGGAAACTCCAGTTAAGAAAAAAACTCAAGTATCAGTTGAAAGATTTGATTCTGAACCTGAAGAAGAACTAGAGATTGAGTTTGCAGATGAAGTTAAAGAAGAAGCTAAGTTTGAAGAAATCGATATTACTAAATACGAAGAAAAAGAAGAAAAAGCTTCAGCTGGAACAGTTACAGACTTAGGGGATGCTCTTAAGAAACTTGGAGTTTCGAGTTCTGAAATAACTGATGTTGATATCTTTGATGAGAAACCATCAAGAAGAAAACACCCAACTCTTGCTGCTGTTCGTACTAAGAGATTAAAACAAGATCATAAGATTGACACTCTTGGAGACAGTGTAGTACTAGGAAAAGATAGTAGTGAATTAAAACAAGAAGTAGCTACTTCATTCAAAGGTCAAGCTAAAGAGGAAACTCAAGTTCAAGAAGAAAGAACTACTAAAAATAGAGAAGCTCGTAGAGAATTCGAAGAAAACTTTAATTCTCTAGAGAGAAGAAGCGATAAGATTGAAAAAGATAATCCATTATACGCTAAGAAAAACGAAAAATTAGAGGGTATCTTTGATGAAATTCGTGAAAAAGAGAGCAAAACCCACGAGAAAGAGGCTCCAGCACTAGAAGTTAGAGAACTTGATGCTGAAGGAAGCCGCCGTGAAAAATTAAAATATACTTCTGTACATGATGTATTAGAAGGAAATGAAGATTTATTCGAAGATGATATCGACAGAGTAAGCAAAAAACTTGTTGGTGAAAGATTCGAAGAAGGCCAAGAATCTAGCGAAGAAGTTGAAAACTTCAGAAAAGGTTTATATGAAGGTAAGAAATCTGAAAATACTCAAGAAAGAACAGCCTTAGATGAGCTTATTAAAACTGAGAATATTGATGTTTCTCCAAGAAAAGAAGAAACTCTTCCTGAAATAGAAGAACTTAATGAAAACTTAGCTGACCTTAAGAAAGAAAAACAAGAAGAAACTTATGTTGATTTAGTTCAAGAAGTGGCTAAAATAGAAGATGTTGAAGTTGAAGACTACGAAGAATTTAAAGAAGTTAAAAAAGATAGACTTTCTGGTTACAGTGATTATCGTTTAGATGAAGAAGAAATTGAAGAATTAGAAGAACAAAACTATCTAGAAGAATCTGCAGACTCAGTAAATATCGATAGTCTATTAAGAGAAGTATCTCCAAACAATAAGATTATTAAAAAAGCTAATGATGTAGATAAATTCACAGATGAAAAAGTTGTTCCTAAAGAAGTAGCTGAGAAGAGAGTAGAAGACGCTAAAGTTCGCGAAGAAAGTGAACAAGTTGAAGAGGTAGAACGCGGAATAGATTATACTGAAAAACTATATACTAATGATGTTTCTGAGTACTTCGATAAAGGTAATGGAACTAAATTAGGTGAATATAAAACAGTAGATCATGGATATAGACCAGTAAGTAAAGAAAAAATCGAAAATAATCAAAAAATTCTTGACGCAATTTTTGAAAAATATTCATCAGGAATTTCTTCATCGACTAGATCAGTAACGAGTCAAATGATGAGTTCAAATACTATTACACCTAAATCACGCAGTGTTGGTAAATTCAAACCATCTCCAGTATATTCTTCTGTATATGGTTCAGCAACACGTAATACAGCCGAAAATTCAAATAAACCAGTTGGTATATCAACTACAGGATTATCTATAAATAATCAAGTAAAAAAAGATGAACCAAAAATAGCCGAAAAAAAAGCAGTAGAAGCTAAAACAGCTACTACAGTAAAAAATAATGTAAATATCTATAAAGAAATTGCTTCACAAGAAGAGACAGTTTGGAATATAGGTTCAGCAAAACGAGTACCTAAAAACAAGGTGAAAAATAAAAAATAATTAGATAATAGATAAGAAAGAGGATGGCTCAAAAGTCATCCTCTTTTACTTAATGGCTTTAGCCAATTGATGATATGAAGTCTCGGAAATAAATAAACCACCTCTTTTCAGGGGTGATCTTTACTTTGTTAACTTTTTAATCTATTACATATTCTCCAGGGCTTAGGGTGTTAACGATAGTTTCGAATAAAATAATTCCAACTACGTTTAACATTAATCTTGAACGAATTTTTTTTCTGTTTTTTGGTGCATCGTAGACTTTAATCAAATGATCGCTCATTTTTGCTAGTGGACTACTCACAAGGCTAGTGATTGATAGAATTGTTGCTCCATTTTGTTTTGCCTCCAAGACGCAATCATTAATGACGTCAGTATTACCTCCTAGAGAAAATACTAGGATCACATCATCTTTTGTACAAATATCAGGGATTCTTTTAATAGAATAATGTTCAAAATAGTCATTTGACCAAAGGTTAATAAGTTTAAGTTTTCTATTGAAATCACTCATAACCATGTAGCTTGAGCCACTACCTATACAAAATATACGACGAGCATTAATTATTTTATCGGCAAAAGTATCAAAATCATCTTGATTAAGAATAGACATTGTTCGAGAAAATTCAACGCTAAGCTGTTCTTTTAAAGTAATAAAGTTAGAAGAAGTAGCGTTATTATTTTTAGCTAATTCTTTACTCATTTTTAAATCATATTTTAAATCGATAAATGTGTTATACTCCAACTTTTTACAAGCACGAATTACGGTAGAAGAAGAAACGAGAACAGCCTGTTTAATTTCTTTTAAAGTGGTATGTTCAATATTATCTTGCTTCATAAGATAATCGATGGCTTGTTGTTCTGAAATGGATAGTCTATCGTAGTTTTCTTTTAAATTCTCAAAAAACATAAAAATGCCCCCTATAGTAAAATTTACTAATGAATATTTTTTCTTTACTCAGCATTAAGTATCATATCACAAAAATTTTAAAATGAAAAGTTATTTTATAAACGTTTTCTAGAATTTAGTAAAATTTTACTAAAATAGTAATAAATTACAATAGAAGAAACTTTTAGGCAAAAAACTAAAAACCGTTTTCATATCTGTTATAATGTACCTATAAAAAATAACAAAGGAGAAAAGGTAATGGCAAAGAAAAAAAATAAATTCGTCTCTGCTTTTGAGCAATTCGGACGTTCGTTCTTATTACCAGTATCTGTACTTCCTGGTGCAGGTATTATTAAAGGAATCGGGACAGCCTTCAGTAATTCAAACACACTAAAAATGTTCCCAGCGTTAAAAAATGACATTATTCAATTTATTATGAAATTCCTAATTGTATTAGGGGATACAGCATTCAACAACTTACCAATTATATTTGCGGTTGGGGTAGCTGTAGGTTTAGCAAAACGTGAAAAAGGTTCTGCTGCGCTTTCTGGTTTACTAGGATTCATCGTATTACACTACGTACTTAACTTCCTATTAGTACAAAGTCACAAATTAGTAGATACTAGTAAATTATCAAGTAACGAAGCAAAATTAGCATTATCAAATGCCATGCAGACAAAAGTACTTGGTATTCAAACAATGGACCTTAGTGTATTCGGAGGTATCATTGTAGGTATAGTTGTATACTTCGTCCATAAGTGGGCTGTTAAAGTTCAATTACCAACAGTTATTGGATTCTTCAGCGGACCACGTTTCGTACCTATCGCAACTATCGTAATTATGTCGGCAGTTGCTACTGGACTATTCTTTGTATGGCCTCCAGTACAAAAAGGTATCAGTGTATTATCAATCTTCATCCTTAAATCAGGACCTATTGGAACGTTCCTGTATGGTTTAGTAGAGAGAGCATTATTACCATTCGGTCTTCACCACGGTTTAAACTGGCCAGTTCGTACAACTGAATTAGGTGGAGCTTGGGAAATTGGTGGACAACGTGTAGTTGGTACAATCAACGCTTACTTAGCTTCATTAGCTGATCCAAACGTACAACACGTAGATCCAAGTATCACAAGATTTAACGGTGGTAAATTCGTTTACTTCATGTTCGGTCTTTCTGGTGCAGCTTATGCAATGTACAAAACAGCTGACGAGAAAAAACGTAAAGTTGTAGGATCATTATTATTCGCAGCTGCAGGTACTTCATTCTTAACTGGTATTACAGAACCAATCGAATTCACATTCTTATTCGTAGCACCAATTCTTTATGTAGTACACGCATTCTTAGCAGGTTCAGCATTATTCGTAATGCACATGTTAGGAGCAGGGGTTGCTACTCCAACTGGACACGGATTTATTAACTGGGTAATCTATGGAGTACTTCAAGGTCCTAAAACAGCTTGGTGGTTAGTACCAATCGTAGGTGTAGTTTACTTCTTCATCTACTACATCGTATTCAGATTTATGATTGTTAAATTCGATCTTAAAACTCCTGGTCGTGAAGACGGAGATGATGTTAAATTATCTAATAAAAACGAAGCTCGTGCTAAACTTGGTGTAGAAATCGCTACAATCGGTAAAGAAGAAGCACCAAAATCAGTAGACGTAGCTGCTGGTGATGATGAAGTAATGGAAACAGTACAAAAAACACCAGAAGGAATTAGAAAACAAGCGATTGAATTAGTTAAAGCACACGGTGGACCAGATAACATCGAAGCTGTAGATGCTTGTATAACTCGTTTAAGAATTAATGTAAAAGATAAAAGCTTAGTTGACCAAGAACGTATTACAACGAAACTTGGAGCTATGGGATTTGCAGAAAGTGATATGCAAATGCAATCAATTTACGGATCTCATGCTAATGTATTAAAAATGGAAATCCAAGAAATGCTTGGTATGGAGGAATAATTTCATGAAGAATTTGTTTGTTACAGACTTAGACGGTACATATGTTAAGAATTCAGTGTTCGTAGAACAAGAAGATTTAAAAGCGTATCATGATGCGAAAAAATACGGGGATTTCTCAGTTGCGACTGGGCGTTCTGTTGAAGAAATCAAATATATTGCAGAAGGCAATGATATGGATGTTACACACATGATAGGGTTTAACGGAGCGGTCGTAACAAGACAAGATGAAGTTCTTTTTGAAAAACACATTCCTACTAAAGATTTAACTGGAATATTTGAATATCTAAAGGAAAGCAAATTAATATTTGATGCTTTAGATGGAAAACAACGTATCGGTAATTTTGATCATGAGAAAAAAGATAGATTGTGGAACATGGAACTAATTTGTGTTAAAAATCCTTTTGAAATACTAAAAGGAAAAACAATCTATAAAATAAATGTAAGACCAACAAAAGACCAATTAGATTATCATTACGATATAATGAAAGAAAAATTTCCAGAAGTAGAGATTTATAAATCAGGTTCAACACGTATGGAAATCACAGCAAAAAATATTTCTAAAGCTAGTGGTATTGAAGCTATCAGGTCAGGATATGATAGGGTAATAGCTTTAGGAGATTCAGGAAATGACGTGGATATGTTTAAAGTAGCTGACATCTCATACTGTATGAACCGTGCGCCACAAGAAGTAAAAGAGCAAGCTACACACGTAGTAGAAGATTTTGCAGCGGCGATAAAACATTTTGTAGAGAACTATGAATAGTAAAAAGAACCAGCAGAGATGCTGGTTCTTTTTTGTGTACTTAGTATTTTTCTAATAGTTCACCTCTTACCGCTGAGATAAGATAAAGTGAACCTGTAATTAGAAGAATTTCATCATCTTTTAGATTTGGGATAATATTGTTTAATGCAACTTCATAATTCTCATATTTAGTAACATGAGTATCACCAAAGCTTTTTACTAGATTATCAAGATTTGATTCTTTAATTTCGATTGGAACTTTTGTTGCTGAGAATTCAGCTGGGATTGATTTTAATTTTTCAATCATATCTTTATAATCTTTGTCTTCTAGAATACCAAGTAGAATCTTCAATTTAGAGAATTTTTGCTTATCTAGGTAGGCTACTAAACTATCAATTCCATCATTGTTATGCGCGCCATCTAGAAGGATATTTTCACGAATCCATTCTAAACGTCCTACCCAAACTGATTTGCTTAGAGCTTCTTTTATAACCTTATCTTCTATATCGATAATATTGCGTTTTTTCAGGTTAGATAATGCTTCTAGAGCTAAAGATGCATTAAAAGTTTGGTGTGCACCGACCATTTTAGTAGAATAATCTACACCTTTATATGAGAATACGTTACCTCTAGCTTCGACTTTCTTCACAACGATATCCTTTTCGTTTAAAATACTTAAGCTAGCATTTTTTTCTTCACATATGTCTTTTATTACATTTACGACACCTTCACAAGCAGGATAAATTAGAACATTATCATTTTCTTGGATAATTCCACCTTTTTCATAAGCAATTTTTTCAAGAGTATCGCCAAGAATCGCAGTGTGATCTAGACCGATTTTTGCAATTATAGATAATACTTTTTCTTTAAAAATATTTGTTCCATCATATCTTCCGCCAAGACCAACTTCCATAATGACGAAGTCTGTTTTTTGATCTCTAAAGTATAATAAAGCTACACCAGTGATAATTTCAAAGAATGACAGTTTATCGCTAGGATCTGGATTATTTTTATCGTAAGTTTCTTGAACTAGTTTGAATAATCGATAAGCTTCTTTATATGAAATAAAATCATCGTTAACACGGATTCTATCGTTAAAACTCAGCATACCAGGACTTGTATATAATCCAACTTTATATTTAGTTTTTAACACATCTTTCAAATAAGAACAAGTAGAACCTTTACCGTTAGTTCCAGCAACATGAATTACTTTAAGATCTTTTTCAGGATGATCGAAAAGTTCAAGAATATGTTCCATTCTGTGAAGACCAAGTTTCATCCCAGTACGTTCTATTTTATACGATGAAGTAATAAGAAGTTCTTCACAAACACACTCAATCGCATAGTTTATAATTTCATCTTCATCTAAAGTTAGAAGTTTTTCAGCAAGTTGCTCTAAATTTAACTGGCTGAAAAGCTCTAATATGTTATTTTTATCTTTTAAATTATTTTCTTTTAAATATTTCTCAAATTTTATTTTACAATTCAAACTCATAAATAAACACCAACATTTCTAATAATATACACTTAATTTTATAATGATAAAGATGAATTGTAAAGGATATAATTTTGGTGAATTTGATGGAGGGATTTAGCTAGGAACTGTTCCAAAAGTTCTAAAATTTAACAAAATCAATAAGAGAATTCATAGACGCAGTGGTTTATTGATATCTAAATTCACTTTATAAAAGCTTTTTAGATGTCTAATAAACCACTGTGGAAAGTGACTCTACAAAATCTTGTTTCTTAAGAAATCAAGATTTTTGAGTCACTCCCAATACAAAAAAGTGCATACTTTAATTTTAATTGTTAGTATGTTAGTATAATTAATGAAGAAGTTAGAAATCGAAAAGGAGAACAGCATGATAGCAATAACAGGTGTAACAGGAAAACTAGGTGGAAGAGTAGCGAGAGTTTTAAGTGAACGAGGGATAAATACTGTTCATATTGCAAGAAATCCTATGAAAGCTAAGAAATATAGTAATGCAGAAATAAGAAAAGCAAGCTACGAGAATAGCGAAGAAAGTCGTTCGGCATTAACTGGAGTAAAAACATTATTAATGGTATCAGCGAAAGAAAATGCCAAAAGGGTGGAAGAACACATTGGATTTATTGATGCAGCTAAAACAGCAGGAGTAGAACATATCGTATATATTTCATTCTATAATAATAAAGAAGATGCAACATTTACTTTATCACGAGACCACTATCAAACAGAAAAATACATAAAAGAACAGGGATTACAATATACATTCCTTAGAGATAATTTTTATTTAGATTTCTTTTTAGATATGTGTTTAGAATATGGAGAACTTCGAGGACCAGCAGGAGATGGTTTAGTATCTGCAGTAGCTCGTAAAGATGCTTCAGATATGGTAGTGGCAGTTATGTTAAAAACAGAGGAATATAAAAATAAAGTATTAAACTTAACAGGTCCACGAAATTTATCGATGAAAGAAATTGCTGAGATTGTTAGTGAAAAAACAGGTAAGGAAATTACATATTACAATGAAACAGTAGAAGAAGCCTATAAATCACGCCAAAAATGGGAAGCAGAACAATGGGAATATGATTCATGGGTAAGTACATATACAGCTATAAAAAAAGGTGAACAAAAAGGAGTTTCACTAGACATAGAAAAAGTATTAGGAAGACCAGCAACATCATTGGAACAACTTTTAGAGGAGTATGTTGGAAGAAAATAAAGTAGGAACAGAAATTTTCCAAATTTTTTCAACTTTAATTTCATTTTAATTATAGTCTAAAGTTCACGTAAGGTAAGTGGGATATAATATAAACATAACAAAACTTAATAATATTTTTTTTTCATAATATATGGGACTGATTATTTTATCAGTCCCTTTCTCCATTACTATAGTAATTTTCTAAAGTTACTATAATTGTATGCTATATCTTTATATTATATTTCTTTTCCAAGTTTGAGAGAATTTTTTCTCCGTCAATAAGATTTTTATTTTTGATATCTTTAATTCCTGCTTTTAGAAACTCAGCTTCTAATCTTTCTTTATTTGTCTGGGATTGTAATTTTTTTTGAATGTGATTAGATGTTTTTTTAAAAAATTTATTTGTAATAGAATTTGGGTTGTGTTTTTGCATATTATCACCTCACTATAAAAATATACCATCATTTTTAGTATTGTCAATATAAGAGATATATTTGAAAAGTAAATCTTTGAGTAAAGTATTTTTCAGAAAGGTATCTATTTTCAACTTTAATTACATTTTAATTATAGCTTTAAGTTTACATAAGGTTCGGATTATATAATATAAACATAACAAAACTTAATAATATTTTTTTTCATAATATATGGCTCATCGAAAGATGAGTCTTTCTCCATTTTTTGGGATTATTTTCAAGAATTTTCAACTTTAATTTCATTTTAATTACAGCTTTAAGTTTACATAAGGTTTGAATTATATAATATAAACATAACAAAACTTAATAATATTTTTTTTTCATAATATATGGCTCATCGAAAGATGAGCCTTTCTCCATTTCTGGGAGGACTTGACAAGTTATTATTTTTGTAAATATAATATATTTAAATTGATAATTAATAAATTCTATGAATACTCATGCTGTTAAGAGATTAGCAAATGAAAGTATTTAGTATAGATGATATTTGCGAAGGTGTAGATATGAATATTAGTTTTGAAAGAAGCATAAACGAAAGAAATTCTCTATTAATCTGCGAATGGTCGAATGAGAAAGGTGAAGAATTTCAAAAGCAATGGATGGGATCAAAAATTTCTTATCCTTTAGATTTAGAAAAAATAAGAAAATTAGAGAATATATTTTCTATTTTTCATGAAGAAGAATTTATAGGCGTAATACAAATTATAAAAATTGAGGAAAATAATGCACATTTAGGTAGATTTATTTTAAATCCGCAAAAAGTAGGACAAGGATTTGGAAAAAATGCATTAGAGTTGTTTGTTCATCGTATTTTCGAAGATGAAAATATTAATAGTATAACTCTAACAGTATTTGATTCTAATATAACTGCTAAAAAGCTGTACGAGAAATTAGGTTTTAAAATTGATAAAGTGATAGAATTTCCAAGTTTAAAGTATATCATGAAAAGAACTAGATAGTTATTATTTTCAAATATTTTCAACTTTAGTTTCATTTTAATTATAGTCTAAAGTTCATGTAAGGTAAGTGGGATATAATATAAATATAACAAAACTTAATAATATTTTTTTTCATAATATATGGTCCATCGAAAGATGGGCCTTTCTCCATTTTCAGAATAGTTTTCAGGTTATTTCTTGAAACTTTAATTCAAAGTGCTATAATATTATTTATGAAAAAAACATCAGTAAATTTATTAGAAGGTCCGATATTACGGGCGATGATTACTTTTGCAATACCGATTATGATCGCTACTATTTTTCAGCAACTCTATAATACGGTAGATATTATGATTGTTGGTAGATTCCTTGGAGAAGAATCCCTTGCTGCTGTTGGAGCTACTGCTGCGATATTTGAGCTTGTTGTTGGTTTTGCATTAGGTATAGGAAATGGAATGGGTATAGTTATTGCCCGTTACTATGGTGCAGGAAATTATGAAAAGTTAAAGAGTGCTGTGGCGGCTACATTTGTTATTGGTGGAGTATTGAGTATTATAATTGCCGTATTAGGTAATTTTACCTTATATCCTTTGTTGGAATTGCTTGGAACACCTAGTAATATTATTGCTCAGTCTTATGAGTATATTTATTTTATAGTGGTATTTGTAGGTGTTACTCTTGCATATAATTTATGTGCTGGATTACTTCGAGCAGTTGGAGATAGTAAAGCAGCCTTATATTTTTTAATATTTTCTGCAATTATTAATATTATATTAGATATATATTTTATTGCTTATTTACATATGGGTGTGCGTTCAGCGGGGATTGCAACTCTTATTTCACAAGGAATTTCTGCGGTATTATGTTTTACTTATATCCGCAAAAAAACTCCGTTTTTAATACCATCTAAAAAGCATTTCATATGGGATAAAAAGCTTTATATTGATTTATTGGGGCAAGGGATTTCTATGGGGCTTATGCTCTCTGTTGTCTCTATTGGAACGGTAATTTTACAAACATCGATTAATGCCTTAGGTTCAACGATTATCAGTGCTCAAACAAGTGCTAGAAGAATTATGGTACTAGCACTTCTTCCAATAATAGCTATGAATGCGACAATAACGACCTTTACATCGCAGAATTTTGGTGCGAAACAATATAAACGTATTGTTGAAGGACTTCGACAAGGATTGATTATTACGATTACTTGGTCAGTTTTCATTTGTATCGTCTTATTCTTTGCAAGTCCAGCTTTAAATGAATTTATAACAGGAAGTAACGATGAAGAGTTAATCTATCAAGCCTCATTGTATTTAAAAATAAGTTCTGCTTTCTATCCAGTCTTAAGTGTACTCGTTACTTTAAGAAATGCTCTACAAGGTTTAGGTCAAAAAATGATGCCACTTGTTTCGAGTATTATTGAAATGTTAGGAAAAATATTCTTTGTTATTTTTATTATCCCAAGTACAGGATATTTAGGAGTAATATCTGTAGAACCTATACTATGGTGTGTAATGGCAGCTCAATTGTATTATGCATTTAAAAAAGAACCAGTTATTCGTTCGTTGAAGAAACAGAGTTAGTAGAAGGTTGTGGGTAGCACCCAATTAACAAAATAGAGAAGGAATGAGGCTGACCCAAAAGTACTAGATTTTGAAAAAAGTTTACATAAAAACTCATAGACGCAGTGGTTTATTGACATCTAAATTCGCTTTGTAAAAGCTTTTTAGATATCTAATAACCTGTGCGGGAGTGACTCTAAAAAATCGATTTCTACGAAATCACGATTTTTGAGTCACTCCCTTTTTTACTGCAAACACAACAGTCACGTGATATAATAGTAAGGTATTTAAAAATTAATGATAAGGTGACAGAATGAATAAATTAAAACAATTATTAAATGAGAAAAAATATTTAATTATGGGGATATTGAACTTTACTCCGGATTCTTTTTCGGATGGGGGAGATTTCTACGATGTGGAAGCTGCGATTGAAGGTGTTCGTAAGATGGTATCTGAAGGTGCGGATATTATTGATATCGGTGCGGAATCGACTCGTCCAGGTTCGACTGTAGTTAGTGAAGAAGATGAACTTGCAAGACTGCAAAGCGTATTTCCAACTTTAAGAAAAATATTTCCTGATGTGTGCTTTAGTGTTGATACATATAAACCTAATGTAGCTGAATATATGATTGAGGCTGGAGTAGATGTACTAAATGATGTAAATGGAGCAAAAGGAAGTACTATGGCAGAAGTCGCTGCTAAGTATGATATTCCAATCTTTATTATGCACAATGGTGGTGTAGAAGAAGGGCGCGAGATTGAACAAGTTGTACGTGAACTTGGTGAAAGTGTTGATATTTGCCTAAGTGCAGGTGTGAAGAAAGAAAATATTATTGTCGATCCTGGAATGGGATTTGGTAAAACTGCAGAAGCTAACCTAGAAATTACACGAAAACTAGAGTTACTTAATTCATTAGGTTGTGAAATCTTATATGCAGTAAGTAGAAAGAGAACTACAGATTATGTACTAGGTGGAAATAGTAATCCGAAAGATAGAGATATAGTAAGTGCTACATTATCTTTAGAAGCGGTGAAACGAGGAGCTAGAATGGTGCGTGTTCATAATGTAAAAGTTATGAAAGAAGCCTTAATAACATATGAAATAATTAATGGCTAATCTAACAGAAGGAGGTTAAAATGAAGAATACATTTGTTTATAATAATCATTTAGAAGCGAAGAAAGTTCTTAGTACGCTTGAGAGTGAATTAGAAACATGCGATGAATTTATTTTCAGCGTGGCGTTTATTTCTGAGAGTGGTTTAACTAGTTTACTTCAAACTTTGAAGAATTTAGAAGAGAAGAATATCCGTGGGAAAATTTTAACGACGAATTATTTATATTTTAATACTCCTAAAGTGTTAGAGAAATTGTCTAATTTTAAAAATATTTCTTTAAAGATTTATGACTGTGTAGAAAATAAGCACGGTTTCCATACTAAAGGTTACTTATTTAGACGTGGTGACTCATGGAAAGTGCTGATGGGAAGTTCGAACTTAACGAGCGCTGCACTTACGATAAATAAAGAATGGAATACTTTTGTTGAGGGTGATAGGGTTCTAACGGATAACATTCTATATGAGTTTAATAGTCTATGGGAGAAATCTAAGTCTTACTCTGAAATAAAAGATAAGTATGTTGAAGAATTCGCTAGTAATAAGATTGAGACTGCTACTAAGAAAATTATTTCCGAGGAAATTAAACCGAATAAGATGCAAAGGAGTTTTATAGAAAATTTCGAAAAACTTCGTAATCAAGATAATAAGGGGCTTCTTATTTCTGCGACAGGAACTGGTAAGACATTTGCGGCTGCTTTTGCGATGAAGAGTATAAATGCTAAGAGGTTATTATTTATCGTTCATAGGGAACAGATTGCTCGTCAGGCGCTGGAGACGTTTAAGGCTATTTTTGGAACTAGTCGTAGTTATGGTTTACTTACAGGTAAAGAGAAAAATATAGAAGCAGATTTTATTTTTACTACAGTTCAAACTATGTCTAAAGAAAATATTTTTAAGAGTTTTAATGATACTCATTTTGGTGAAATTATAATAGATGAGGTACATAGGGCAGGAGCTGATAGTTATCTTAGATTGATGAATTATTTCAAACCGGTATTTTACTTAGGGATGACGGCGAGCCCTGATAGAACGGATAGTTTTAATATTTATGAATTATTTAATAATAATATTGTTTATGAAGTTCGCCTTAAAGAAGCGATGGAAAATTCATTGTTATGTCCATTTCATTATTTCGGTATTAGTGATTTAGAGGTTGATGGTAAGGTTATTGATGAACTGAGCGATTTTTCAAATTTAGTATCTGATGAACGTGTTGAACATATTATAAGTAAGATCAATTATTATGGTTATTCAGGAGATAGGGTAAAGGGTCTAGTTTTCTGTTCATCGAAACAAGAAGCTAAGGTGCTTAGTGAGGAGTTCAATGCGCGTGGATATAATACTACTAGCTTAACAGGTGAAGACAGTCAGGAGCGACGCGAACTGGAGATTGCTAAGTTAGTTGCGAATGATGGAGATACGCTAGATTATATATTTACCGTAGATATTTTCAATGAAGGTGTAGATATTCCAGAGGTTAATCAGGTAATTATGTTAAGACCCACTCAAAGTTCTATTATTTTTATTCAGCAGTTGGGTCGTGGTTTACGAAAATCTGCGGATAAGGACTTTGTAGTAATAATAGATTTTATCGCGAATTACAAAAATAACTTTTTAATTCCTGTAGCTTTATCTGGAGACAATAGTTATGATAAAGATACCGTAAGGAAATTTTTATCCCAGGGAACTAGGTATATTCCGGGGACGTCGACTATTCACTTTGATGAAATCTCTAAACAGAGAATTTACAGTGCGATAGATAATGTTAAGTTAAACACATGGTTATTCGTTACTGATGAGTATAATAAGCTTAAAAATAAACTAGGAAGAATACCTACGTATTCTGACTTTGAGGACTATGACGCTATAGATATTAGAAAGATTTTCGAGGTAGCTGGAAGTTATTATTCATTTTTAACTAAAAAGGAAAAACAGTTTGAATATAGTGGGAAATTGACGAAGACAGCAGAGAATATGTTGAACTTTGTTTCTACTAATTTAATCTTGAGTAAAAAAATAGAGGAACTTATAATTCTACGTTTGTTATTAGATGATAAGAAGTGTAGTGTTCTTACAATTTTTGAAGAAATAATGTTGAAAGACTACAATAAGTTTATCGCTGACTATGAATTGGATGTCAGTAGGAAGATACTTACTAACAATTTCGTAACTAGTAGCGTCACTAAGAAGAAGTTTCATGATTGTATATTTATTGAGGAGAATGTTGCCGAAATAAAAATATCTAAGGAATTCGAAGAACAGTTACAATCAGAGATTTTTAGGGAGTTATTGTTAGATCTAGTAGATTATGGGATTTACAGATATAATAAATATTACAAAGATAATTTATACAAAGATACTAATTTTGTATTGTATGAGAAATATAGTTTTGAGGATATTTGTAAATTATTCTCATGGGGAATAAACTACGTACCACTCGCTATAGGTGGTTATAAATACGATGAAAGAACGAAGACTTTGCCAGTGTTTATTAATTACGATATTGATGAAAATTCATTTAACCGTGATTACACACATGGATTTTTACCGGATAATGGATTTACTTCGATGTCGAAGCCGAGAAGAAATTTAGAATCGAAAGAGTGCGATTATTTCTATAATAACGATACGAAAATCTATCTATTTATGAGAAAAAATAAAGATGATAAAGATGGAGCAAGAATATTTTATTTCCTAGGTGAGATGAAGACAATAGGAGAGCCTAAGTTGGTAGCTAGAGAAAGAAGCGGAGATACAGTAATACAATTCTTCTATAAAATACAAACTCCAATCCGTGAAGATATGTATGAATATTTCACGAGGGATAGGATATAAAAATAATATATTAAGAGCAACTAAAGTGAATTTGAGTTCTAGAGAATTAGGGTTTAATTTAGTTGCTCTTTTTATTAATTGTGGTGAAAATAAAGTTGAATGATAAATATTTTAAATTTTCAAAAAAGAATGAATAATATATTGAAAATTTAATTGTGCTAATGTAAAATAGAGCTAATATAGGAGGTGATATTCAATGAATATTTTCTTGAAAAACAAACTCTATAGGTTATTCACTGTTTCATTAGCTTTTGGGAATGCAGGGAGGACGTTATTTGATATTGCGTTTATTATTTACGCGACGAGTTTACCGAATCCAGAATTAGCCGTAAGTATAGTGTCAATAGCCACTACATTACCTTATATTATCTCGTTTATCTTAGGATATGTCGCAGATCAGACAAAAGATAAGTATGATAGAATAATGTCTACTAGATTTTATCAGTTTTTATTATTTTCATTATTCGCTTTGGTGTGTATTTATGGAATACAATGGTGGATTTTTATTGTATTAGTATTTGTGAATGTAGTTGCAGATATTCTAGGTGGGTATAATAGCTATTTATCAATGTCGATAAATACTAGGTTAGTGAGTAAAGAACAACTTAGTGGAGCATTGGCATTTATCAGTTCTATAAACAATATAATCTCACTTGGAGGGAAGGCTGTAGGAGTATTTGTTTTAGGGCTTCTAAGTTATAACTATTCATATTTTGGAATGTTGAATGCAGCACTATTCTTAATATCATTTTTAATACTGGCAAAGTATAAAAATGCGATGAAAGATGAGATCGGTAGTTTTAAAGTTGAGAATAAAGAGAAGGTAAGTACTAAAAGATTTTTAAAGGATACTATTGAAAATTTTAAAATACTTCGTGAGATAAAGAAAATATATAATTTTGTTATACTATTTTTAGGGATGAATTTTTATTCATCCGCAATGTTCGCGTTGCTTTTAGTAATTTTAGTAAAAAATGATAGCTTATTGTTTGGAAATGTTGCTTATACTATTACTTTATTAGAAATCGTGGAAGTACTTAGTACAATTGCCGGAGGAGTCTACCAGATTAGTTTTTATAAAAACATGAGTTTAAGGAATAATGCTATATTAGAAATAATTTTATTCATTATGTATGTAGGAAATCTATTGATACTGCAAAATAAATTTATACTCGTGATTTTAACTGTAATAATAGGTTATTTTGCAGGAATATCAAATCCAAAACTAGATGCATTGATTTTACAATCAGTGCCTGAGGAAAAACAAACGTCAATATATAGTATCTTTAGTACTGTTATTACTATTTCCGTTCCGATAGGAACAACAGTAATACTATTTTTCGCGAATTTTATTAGTGCTTCATTTGCATTATACAGTTTGCTACTATTATTAATTATAGTTTTGATGTATTCATTTAAAGTTAAGTAATAAAAAAACAATCCCCTTAGATTTTGTCTAAGGGGATGCTTCTATTCATTACTTCATGGATGAAAAGAAGTATGAGTTTAATGTCTAGTTATTTGAATGAATAGCTTATTGATTTTCTACGAATTTTTTCTCATCAAATCCGAACCAAGCTGCTTCCATGATACCTTCCATATCTTTGATTAGAGCTAATCTTGGGTTGGCAGGAGTACATTGGTCTTCGTAAGCATCCATTGCTAAAGTAGGTAGAGCTGCTTTGAATGCTTCGTAGTCAACACCGTGATCTTTGAAGCACATTGGAGTTCCTACACGTTTACCAAGTTCGAATACTGCTTGAGCATAAGAATCAACTGCTTGTTCTGGAGTATCAGCTTTTAGTCCTAACATACGAGCGATGTCTTGGAATCTTTCATCAGCTTGATAGTGTTCGTATTTAGGCCATAGAGATACTTTACCTGGGCGAGTACCATTGTATTTGATTACGTATGGTAATAATGTTGCGTTAGTTTCACCGTGTACAGTGTGGAATTTACCACCGATTTTGTGTGCCATTGAGTGAGAAATTCCTAAGAATGCATTTGCGAAAGCCATACCAGCTAAGCAAGAAGCATTGTGCATTTTCTCTCTAGCATCTTTATCAAATTCTTTAACAGATTTTTCTAAGTTTTCGAATACAAGTTTGATTGCACGAAGTGCTAATCCATCAGTATAATCGTTAGCAAGGATAGAAGTATAAGCTTCAGTTGCGTGAGTAAGTACGTCCATACCTGTTGCAGCTGTTGGTCTAGCTGGTACTGTTTGAACTAGTACTGGGTCAACGATTGCTACGTGTGGAGTGATAGCATAGTCTGCTAGAGGATATTTTTTATCATTTTCTTTATCAGAGATTACTGCGAAAGGTGTAACTTCACTACCTGTACCAGAAGTTGTTGGAACAGCGATGAATGTAGCTTTTTGTCCTAAGTGAGGGAATTTTACAGTACGTTTTCTGATATCTGCGAATTTTTGAACTAATTCTTTGAAGTCTGCATCTGGTCTTTCGTAGAATAACCACATGATTTTAGCTGCGTCCATTGGAGACCCACCACCTAGTGCTACGATAGCGTTAGGTTTGAATGTATTCATGATTTCTAATCCACGTCTTACAGTTGTGATATCAGGGTTAGGTTCTACTCCAGCGAATATTTCGTATTGAACTTTATTTTTACGACGGTTTAATTGATCGATGATGCGTCCTGCGAAACCAAGTTTAACCATTGATTCGTCAGTTACGATCATTACTCTTTCTAAACCCTCCATTTCACTTAAGTATTTGATTGCGTTTGGTTCGAAGTAAACTTTTGGAGGTAATTTGAACCATTGCATGTTATTGTTTCTACGTCCGATTAATTTGATGTTTAGTAAGTTAACTGCATTTACGTTACCAGATACTGAGTTACGTCCATAGCTACCACATCCAAGAGTTAGTGATGGGATGAATGCATTGTATACATCTCCGATTCCTCCGAATGTAGAAGGTGAATTCCAAACTACACGACAAGCACGAACTACTTTACCAAATTCTTCAGCAACTTCTTCGTTTTGAGTGTGGATTGCTGCAGTGTGTCCTAGACCATTGAATTCAACCATTTGTCTAGCTTTTTCAATACCATCTTTTGTGCTACTAGATTTTAATACAGCTAATACTGGAGATAGTTTTTCACGAGTAAGTGGTTCTTTAACTCCAACTTCGCTACATTCAGCAGCTAAGATTACTGTTCCTTTTGGTACTTCGAATCCAGCTAATTTAGCGATTTCTGTAGCTGGTTTACCAACGATTATAGAGTTTAACTTAGCTCCACCGCAGTTTTTAGAGTTTGCTTCTACACCGAATAGTAAGTTTTCTAGAAGAGTTTTTTCTTTTTTAGTTACGAAGTGTACTCTGTGAGATTTCATAAGTTTAACGAATTCATCGTATAATTCTTTATCAACGATTGCAGCTTGTTCACTGGCACAAATCATACCGTTGTCGAATGCTTTACTTAATACGATGTCGTTAACAGCTTGTTTAAGTTTAGCTTCTTTGTGTACATAAGCAGGTACGTTACCAGCACCAACACCTAGAGCAGGTTTACCGCAAGAGTAAGCTGCGCGAACCATTGCGTTACCACCAGTAGCAAGGATAGTAGCTACTCCATCGTGATTCATAAGTGCATGAGTTCCTTCCATTGAAGGTTTTTCGATAAATTGAATGCAGTTTTCAGGAGCCCCAGCTTTAACTGCTGCATCACGAACGATACGAGCTGCTTGTTTAGAACATTCATTTGCAGATGGGTGGAAACTGAAAATTATTGGGTTACGAGTTTTTAAACAGATTAGAGATTTGAATACTGTTGTTGATGTTGGGTTAGTTGTTGGTACAACACCACAAACAACACCAACTGGTTCAGCTATAGCTGTAAGTCCATCAACGTCATCTTTATCGATTACTCCAACAGTTTTAAGATCGCGCATGTAGTTTACAATGTATTCACATGCATAAAGATTTTTAATCGCTTTGTCTTCAACAACACCACGACCAGTTTCTTCAACAGCTGCAACTGCTAACGGTCCGTGTGCTTCAAGAGCTGCAACGGCTGCTGCTTGAACTATTGCATCAATTTTCTCTTGATCTTCGATCTTTTTGAATTCATCTAAAGCTACTAATGCTTTTGATACTAATGTATTTACTTCTTCAACTGGATCTACAGTTTGTAATTTTTCTTTAGACATGATATTTTACTCCTTTTAATTCAGGAATTTATAACAGAAATAATGAGAATATCTGTAAAGTATAATAGTGGATAATTATCATTTAATTTTTGTTATAAACACCTCTTATTTGTTTACATTTATATTTTACACCTACAATTAATCGATGTAAATACCTGTTATATAACTAAAAAACCTAGATAAAATATATATTTTCATATAAAATTTGAATGTACAAATTAATGGTGTAGGTATTTTTGAATTTAATATTATATTTCTATTATATAAATAAATTACTTTGATAATAATTGTTTTCAATGTTATCTTACATTATACAAAATAATTATTATATAACAGATTATGGAGAGTGTTTTTGTTTTGAATAGTTAAATATAATATTAAAAATAAAGTTTCATATATTGATAACGTTTATCAATTGATATTAAAAGGAATTGTGTATTATAATAGAAGAAAAGAATAACAAGTATATTTATCGTAGTCTAACTTAAGAAGTAATTAAATTGGTGAGGGAGCTAGACTGTAATTTTTTCAGTAAATATTTAACATGAATTATATTTATGATTTACTTGTATTTACTAACGATGATTAAATTAAAAAATATTTAAAAAATACATAGTTATTAGTTGATTTTTATTTTTATACTTGATATAATAATCGCTAGAGTAATTTTATTACTCCTTACTCTCTAGTAAACTAGAGAGTCGCAAAGACCAAAAGGAGGTAACACACACATGAGAAAATATGAAGTAATGTTTGCTGTTCAACCACGTATCGATGAAGAAGCTAAAAAAGCTGTGGTTGATAGATTCGTAAATATTCTTTCAGAAGGTGCAGAAGCAGTAGAAGTTAAAGATTTAGGTAAAAAACGCCTAGCTTATGAAATCGAAGACTTCAGTGATGCTTACTACTATGTAGTAGAATTAACTTCAGAAACAGATGCGTCTACAAAAGAATTCGATCGTTTAGCAAAAATTAGCGATGACATCATCCGTCACATGGTAGTAAGATTAGAAAAATAAGGGGTGAAATACTATGGTAAATCGTGTAGTATTAGTAGGTAGATTAACTAAAGATCCAGAATTGAGATATTCTAGTTCGAATCTTCCAATGCTTTACTTTACAGTAGCTGTAAACAGAACATTCACTGACCAAAATGGTCAAAGACAGACAGATTTTATTAACTGTGTAGCTTTTAGAAAGCAAGCAGAAAATATGGCGCGTTTCTTAGGACGTGGAAGTCAAGTTTCAGTCGAAGGTAGAATACAGACTAGAAATTATCAAGGTAAAGATGGAAACACAGTTTATGTTACTGAAGTAGTAGCAGAAAGTGTTCAATTCCTTGAATCTAAAAACAGCTCACATAGTAGACAAAATAATGGTTTTGATTCTATGAGTTTTAATCAACCTCAATCTCAACCAGCGTATAATAACAATAATCAAAATTATTATAACAACAATACTAATCAAAACTTTGGACAAGCTAATTCAGCTATGCAAGATTTTATTAATGACAGTTCATCATTCTCTGATTTTGGGGAAAACTTCCCAAGTAATCTAGATGATGACTTCATGCAGGATGTAGTAAATCCGTTTAAAGAAGACTAAAATTACATAGGAGGACATGCACAATGGCAGTAAATAACAATCGTCGTAACAACATGCGTCGTCGTAAAAAAGTATGTTATTTCACTAAAAATAACGTAGAATTTATCGACTACAAAGATGTAGAATTACTTAAAAAATTCATCTCTGAACGTGGAAAAATCTTACCACGTCGTGTAACAGGTACTTCAGCTAAGTACCAAAGAATGTTAACTACAGCAATTAAAAGAGCTAGACACATGGCACTTTTACCATACGTAGTAGACGAAAAATAAGAATAAAAGTGAAAAAGATGAGCTTAGGCTTGTCTTTTTTTTGTGCTTTGATATAATAAGAGAGAAATATAGTAAAAATTATAGGATATGATAGGGGGAAAAGGGATGGAATTAAAAAGATTAGATGAAACTAAGGTATTAAAAGATCCAGTGCATAGTTATATTCATATTCACTATGAAGTAATTTGGAATTGTCTTGATAGTAAGGAGTTTCAAAGATTACGCCGTATTAGACAATTAGGAGGAGATTTTCAAGTTTATCCAACAGCGGAACATTCAAGATTTTCTCACTCGTTAGGGGTATATGAGATTGTTAGAAGGATGGTAACTGAGGTAAAGTCTTTATGTGTTGAATTAACTGAATATGAAAAAGTGTGCGTGATGCTTGCGGGGTTGTTACATGATGTTGGACATGGTCCGTTTTCCCATGCATTTGAACATGTAACTAATCATAGTCATGAGGAATATACGGCGAAAATTATATTGGGGAATACTGAACTTAATTCTATTTTACGAGCAGTATCTAAAAAATTGCCTGAAGATATAGTTTCTATTATTCAACATACTCATGAAAATGATATATTGAATCAGATAGTTTCTGGACAACTCGATGCTGATAGGATGGATTATCTACTACGTGATTCTTACTTCACAGCTACAAGTTATGGACAATTTGATCTAGAAAGAATATTGCGCACGATGCGCGTTAGAAAGACGAGTGAAGGTAGGAAGGTAATTGTAGTAAAACATACTGGTATCCATAGTGTGGAAGATTATATTATGGCGAGATACCAAATGTATTGGCAGGTTTACTATCATCCTGTAGCTAGAAGTTATGAAGCAGTTTTTATTCAGTTGTTTAATAGACTGAAAGATATTTTTAAAGATAATAAAGATTATTTTGAAGATATGAGAGTGCTTGTTCCATTTTTAGAGAAATCTGAGGTTAGTGAAGAAGAGTATTTCAGATTAGATGAGAATTCGTTATTATACTGTTGTGCTCTTATTCAAGATAAAGCTGATGCGATAGCTGCAGACTTAGCGAAAAGATTGCAAAATAGAAAACTTTTCGAGTATGTAGATTATAATGAAGAGAATTTAGCTCAAATTCAAAATATGCTACGTGAGAATGGTTATAATGAACAATATTATTTAAGGATAGAGAATGTGGAAGCGAGTGTCTATAGCCCGTATAAAGGTAGAAAAATTTTAATTGAGAAATTAGATGGACAAATAGTTGCTCTTGAAAAAGCGAGTACTATCGTTGAATCTATAACAAAAGGTCAGACTAAAAAAGAGGGAACTATATTTTTCCCAAGATAAAATAAAATTTTTAAGGTAATATGGAAGTGTTTGGAAAGAGAAATGTGCTCTTTTGATAAGAAATATTTCTATGTTACCTTGTTTTATTATTGGGTTTAAAGAGTATAATTTTAAATTTTTATAATAATTGTCAGAAAATAAAATATTTTTAACTTACTATTGATTTTAGTTTTCGGAAATGTTATAATCATAATTACATTATAAAAAACAAAAATAAATTAACAACAAAGGAGAGATGTAAAATGTTTGAATTAGCAAATGTAGCGAGACCAGGGGTAAGTGAATATATTTCAGGAAGCGGGGCATTGTCTGCACTTGATAATAGATTAGAAGGGTTTAAAACTCCTTTGCTTGTTACTGGAGAAAAATCTTACGCGGCGTTTACAAAATTTTATAAAGGAAATAGAGAATTTAGAGTAGCAAAATATGATGGATCGGCATCTTTTGAAGATATGCAACGTATTGCAGATGAATTTGGTGAAGGTGTTGACGTAGTTCTTGGAGTAGGTGGAGGTCGTGTTATCGACACTGCCAAAGGTGTAGCGCAAAACTTAAACGTTGAGTATATGACAGTACCAACAGTAATCGCAACTTGTGCACCTTATGCACCTGTAGCTGCGGTTTATCACCCAGACCACACATTTAGAGAAGTTGCATACTTTAAACGTACTGCGTATGCTTGTGTGGCAGACTTAGATTTATTATTAGAATCTCCAAAAGAATATTTCGTAGCAGGTATCGGTGATACTTTAGCTAAATGGTATGAAGCAGTAGTTTTAATAGAAAGAAATAATAAATTTAACGATCCGTTTGTAAGAATGGGATTAGAAGCAGCTAAAATCACTCGTGATGTACTTTTACGTGATGCTAATGGTGCATTAGAAGCTATGGAAAAAGGTGAAGTAACAGAAAGTTTCAAAAATGCTGTAGACACAGTATTTGCAATCTCAGGATGTGTTGGATGCTTCGGTGTTCACTATGGACGTATGGCAGGAGCTCACGCAGTTCACAATGGTATGAGTTTAGTTAAAGAAACACACTCTGTGTTACATGGTACAAAAGTATCTTATGGCATCTTAGTTCAATTACTTGCTGAAGGTAAGAGAGAAGAAGTTGAGAAACTTGTTCCATTCTATAAAGACAATAACTTAGCTTACAACTTAGCTTGTGTTAATGTAACTGAAGATGTAGAAGAAAAAATGAAGAAAATTGCAGAATTTGCAGCTAGTGAAAAAGAAACATTTAAACTTGCAGTTGATGTTTGTACTCCAGAAGTTGTATTTAATGCGATGAAAGAATTAGAAGAATTAACAAAATAATAAAATGGTAAAAGACCTCGGATAAGTTAATCTGAGGTCTTAATTTTTGTGTTTTATAAGTTGTTTTTTAATACTGGTACTAGCATAGCGTTGCTAATGTTTTGTGCAGTATCGTCTTGAGGTAGATAATTAACGATTTCGTAACCGAATAGAATTGCGACAGCTGGGCCTTGGGCAGTAATTACATTTTTATCAACGATTACCGCTTTTTCGTTATTGTATGTTTTGCAGTTTATTTCTTTATCGAATCCTGGATAAGAAGTTACTTCTTTATCTTCTAGTATACCCGCTTTGCTTAAAACGATAGGTGCGGCACAGATAGCTGCAACAAGTTTTCCGTTGTTATACATTTCTTGATAAAATTCAATTATCTTATCGTTGTCGCGAAGTAGTGTGCTTCCAGGCATTCCACCAGGGATTACTATAGCATCATAGTCAAGGATGTTGTCGATATCGTTAATTTTTTTATCTACTATTATTTTCACATCGTGTGAGCTTGTTATGTGATCTTCGTTGTTGGCAGAAATTAGATCAACATGAATATTAGCACGGCGTAATATATCGAGAGGTGCGATAAATTCTAATTCCTCACTTCCGTTTTCAACGAATAAAGCAACTTTTTTAGTCATAAAAAATCCTCCTAATGGTATTGTATGTAGTTATAGAAAAGGTAATTTGCAAGTTTATATTTTCTCTCCTTACTATTTTTGTGTAGCTTGCGACACCTCCATATCTTTTGTTGTACAAAAGGATATTCCGGTTAAGAAATAAGCCTGTAGTCTTATTTCTTCGCAGTAAAACACTATTGTGTTTTACTTTAGCTACTATAAAATAGTAAGGGGAATAAAAAACTAATTGGATACAATAAGAGTACAGAAAAAATACATATAAGAGAGTGTTTCTTCTATATCGTATATCATTTCTTATTAGTTTTATTTTATTGTATTTATAAAGAAAAATCAACCACCTACGGAAGATGGTTGATTAAGTTTAAACTCATTGTTAATTATTTAGAAATTTCTAGAACTCCGTATCCAGTGTCACGGCGTTTGTATACTACTGAAATTTCGTTTGTATTGCTGTCTAAGAATGCGAAGAAATCGTGTCCTAGAAGTTCCATTTGGAATACAGCTTCTTCTCTTGTCATTGGTTCTACTTTAAGTTGTTTAACTTTACCGAAATCTAATGCAGTTTCTTCAGCTTCTTCTAACTCGTTAGTAAGAAGATTTTCTTCAACAAATCCTTTTTCGCGTCCTTTTCTATTGATTTTAGTTTTGTGTTTTCTCATTTGACGTTCAAGTTTGTCTACAACTAAATCAACAGCTGCGTATAAATCTTCGTTAGTTTCTTCTGCACGAAGTGTTACACCTTTAAGTGGCACAGTGATTTCAATTTTTTTCTTATTATTTTTGTATACTTTAGCATTAGCATAAACGTTTGCTTCTAAACTGTCAGCAAAGTATTTTTCTAATTTAGAAACTTTGTTTTCAACATACTCTCTAATTGCTTGAGTAATCTCTAAATTTTCTCCTCGTACTTGATATCTTAACATTTTAAAGCACTCCTTTCATAAAGTAGCCTAGCTACTTTATAGGGGGTTCCCCCTCTTTTTATAGTTTTATTATACCACTTTTTGATAACGTTAGCAATATAGTTTGCATAAAAATGTCGCTTTTATAAAATGGATATTTATTTTGCTTTATAAATATATTTTTGTTAAAATAAAATTAAATATAGCAAACATAGAAGTTAGAAAGAATTGTAAAAGCTTAAGATGTTAACTAAATGAGTAAAAATAATCTGAAAATTTAATAAATATTTACAGATAAGGAGTGGAGAAATAATGTTTTTTAGGGAGTACTGTGAATTTATAGAAGCACTTTATATAATTTATTATTCAAAAATGGATGACTATGAGAAAAAAATTAATTATAGAAGAATCAAAGACAGTTATGATAGTTTTGGGAAAAGAAACGATGATTTTGAAGAAATTTATGATGAGATAATTACAGGAGCAGTCTATACTTTGAAAGAAAGTGATTTAACTTTTTTGAAGAAGTACGATGGGCTGCTTTTGTCTATTTCTAGATTACTCAATTTAAAAATTAAATTACACTGTTTAGATAATTGTCCGTATATCCAAAAGTTGTATTCAGTTGAGTTGGTAGGGGATAAATATCATTGTCTACAATGTGATAATAGAGATCAAAATTTATTTTTTAGTTTTGAAAATAATAATCTGAAGACTACATATTGTAGGAGATGTATTTCTTTTGGAAGAAGTGATGATAATTTTATAAAATTTCATGTTAATATTCCAGTATCAAAAATTGAGGCACCTAAACGACCAAGTGTAAAGCTGAGTGATATTCAGGAACTAGCGAGTATAGGGTTGGTAGAGAATACTAGAAAAGATTTAAGTACACTAGTTTGGGCTGTTTGTGGAGCGGGAAAGACAGAAATAGTTTACGAGGTGATTTATCAAGCGATCCTAGAAAATAAAACTATTTGCTTAGCTATTCCAAGGAGAGATGTAGTTAAAGAATTATTTGAAAGATTTTCTCGCGATTTTAGTGGTTATCCTATAAACGTCTTACACGGAGAAGAGAAGGTACTAGAAGAATCTAATTTTTATATAATGACTACTCATCAACTTGTGAAATACTACAATTATTTTGATATAATGATAATTGATGAGGTGGATGCTTTTCCGTATTCAGGAGATGAATGTTTAGAAAATGGTGCAAAAACAAGTTTGAAAAATAAAGGGGTATTTATGTTTTTATCAGCTACGCCTTCAAATAAAATTAAAGCTAGTGTCGATGAAGTTATTAAAATACCTATAAGATACCATAGATATTTGTTGCCTGTTCCGAAAATTAAAATTGAAAAGACAGAGGTGTTTGATTTTACGAAGAAATCTAAATTTATAGAAAAATTTATAAAAGAAAGATTAGCTAGAGATAGACGAATTTTGATATTTGTCCCTGAAATAGGAATGTGTGAGACAGCAGTACTTTATCTTAAAAATATTTTTTCAGACGATATTATTATAGATTTTGTGTATAGTGAAGATGAAAATAGGAGTGAAAAGATCAGGGCGTATTATGATAGGAAAATAGATATTCTTGTAACTACTACTATATTAGAACGCGGTGTTACTTTTGATTATCTAGATGTGATAGTTTTTGATGCAAAACATATAAATTTCACAAAATCGGCATTAATTCAAATTTCGGGAAGAGTAGGAAGAAAGGATTATGATAATAGTGGGGATATAGTATTTTTATCGGATAAAATTAGCGGGGAGATGAAATCGGCGATTAAGGAAATAGAATACATGAATAACCTGGCTAAATATAGGAAGTTAAATAGGAGGTAGATTATGAATTGTAGTTTTTGTGGATCGGAAATTAGGAGTAAGTTAGGTTTCGATACAATTTTCAAAACAAGAGAAAAATTTCAACTGTGTGCTGAATGTAAGGTACATCTTGATATTAATGTTTTAGAAGTAGGAGAATACACTCTTTATTATTTCTCCGATTATGAGTTTGTCAAAGATGATATTTATTCGATAAAATATTTTGGAGATGTAGCGTGTGCGCTGAAGTTTAAAAATTTATTTAAACAATTTCTATCTTTAAATAAGTTTGATTTGATAACGATTGTACCTGCTAATGAGATTCGGGAGATTATACGTGGATTTGATCATATTGAACAGCTATGCAAAATGTGCGACATTAATTTTGAGAAGATACTAGGCTGTGAATATAGAGAAAAACAGGCGAAACTTCATAAAGAGAGAGGGGAGAATAAATACTATATTCTACCTAATGGACAAAATTTGGGAACAGTTAGAAGTATGTTGATTATTGATGATATATTTACAAGTGGTAATACCTTACTAGGTTGTGCTAAAACTATAAGAGAACTTTATCCAAAGATAAATATAAGTTTTTTAACGTTATCGAAAGTAATATAATAATAATCTGAGTATTTTTTACTTAACAACTTAGATATTTGTGGTATAATGTTAAAGTTGATTTTAAATGTTGTCTTAGAAAGGTTGGGAGTGACTCAAAAATCGTGATTTCGTAGAAATCGATTTTGTCGAGTCACCCCCGCACGGTTTATTAGATATCTAAAAAGCTCTTATAAAGCGCATTTAGATATCAATAAACCACTGCGTCTATGAGTTCTCATATAAATTATGTTAATTTTTAGAACTTTTGGAGCAACCTCAAATTATACAGCTAGGAGATGGTTAAAACAAAAATTTTATTTTCATTTATAATGATCGCATTAATTTTAATTTTAGTAGTTTTCTTATCTAAGAAATTTGAATTAAATAAAGATCAAATTATTATATTCTGGATATTAGTTTTATTTTGGTCGGCAATAAGTATTATTAGAGCATATAGAAAATTATATGCCATAACGCCGATTGAACAAGGGGGACTTTCGTTAACTCCTGTACTTGCTGCACAGATTGCTGCAGGGTATGGACTTATGAGTTTAATTGTAAGGTTGCCGATGTTTTTAGCGAGTGATATTTTTAAGAGAAGAAAAATATTCGTACAGATTTCATTATTTTTACTAATTGTAACATCGTTTTTAGTTGCATTTAACGGAAGTTATGTGACGTTATACCTATCTTCATTATCTTTAGGTATAAGTGCAACAATGCTTGCCTTATTTAATGTTATTTTCTCAGAAACATTTTCGAGAGATAAGGCTGCGGTATCAGTTTCGATATTATCTGTAGCACCGTTATTAGCTGAATTTATCGCTGCACCGATACAATATGTTTTCACTATGAATACATATAAACACTTTGATTATATGTGGATAGTAGCGGGAGTTATAGCGGTAGTAACGTTCATATTATCATTTATGATGAAAGATTATCGCCCAATCGATAGTGATTTCTCATTTGATAAAGTAAAAGTAGTAATTAAGCATAAGAGTTTTATTTATATTTGTTTATTAGCATTGTTACTTTCATTTATTAAATTCTCAACAAGTGGAGCTAATATGATAGCTTATGGTAAAACAGAGCTAAACATGACGCCACTTATGCTTGCGTATATGGATGCAGTCTTTGCTGTCCCTCAGCTCATTGCAGGGGTTCTTGTGGGAGTGTATTTCACTAGAAAATGGGGTATTCAAAAAACCTTATTATTCTTATTAGGGTGTTCATTAGCATTCTACGTAATAGCACTGTATGTAAATAATCCGTATGTTATTTATTTCAGTTATATTCTTAACGGATTAGGGTATGGAGGTGCATATAACGCACTTATTTCACTTGCTATGCAATATTTTGATAGAGAATACCGCAATGTAAGTATGGGGATATATCAAGCATTCTTCGCATTAGGAATTTATTACGGAGATTATGTTTATGTTTGGATTGCTAAAAATGTTAAAAATGGTCTATTTGGTTTCACGCAAAGTAAAGCAATATTCTTGATAGTAATAGGAATAACTATAGTAAGTATGCTTATGGTTAAAATCAAAGTTAGAGATAATTAAAAAAAGTTGATTCACGATTTTGTGAATCAACTTTTTTGTTTTGAATCTATTATCCGATTAGGTCGGCTCTAATCCAACCATTACTTCCTCCGTATGAAACATAAGCCCATGCTTCACCTTCTGAGTTCACTTCGATATAGTGTTGGTAAACAGAACGTCCTACTGGAATAGTAGTAATGATACTACTTGAGTCGTTAGAAGAACTTCTTAAGTTAACCCCAGCTGATGGTTTAACATAAGCTGTACGCTCATCACTACGACGACTTCTAGAACTTGAAGAGCTAGAAGCTGAAGGTCTAGAAGAACTTTCTTTAACGATGATAGTTTCTTTTTCTTTAGCTTTTTCGTTTAAACCATTAACAGTGAATGTACGTTTAAATTCTCCTGTTGTTTTAAGTTTTAATTTGTTTACTGTATTTTTATTTAATGAAATAGTTACTTCTACTTTGTCACCATTTTTTAAATTGCTTTGTTTATCAAATGAAATATCTGGGTTTGATAATAAGTTTGAGATTTCTGCATTTGAGTTATCAACTTCAGGAACTTTTTTGATATCAACTTCAGGTTTTCCTTCACCTTCAGCACCATATGTTACGAAGTTTACTTCATATGTAGCTAAGTCGATAACATTTTCTTTTTTCAAGAATTTATTATAACCAAAGTATAATCCTACAACTAGTACTATAAAAGTGATGATAGCTGTTAATACAACTGGGATAATACTTTTCTTTTTCTCTTTAGGTTCTTCCATATACATAGGAGGAACGTTATAGTTTTGTTGTTGGTTATTATAATCTTGAGGTTGTTGATACTGTGTGTTTTGGTATTGAGTGTTTTGATATTGTTGATCATAACCTTGATTATTGTATTGAGTGTTATCCATATTTGGATCGTAATTGTAGTTAGGATCAAAATTTTGATTATTGAAGTTTTGGTTGTTTGGACCTTGACTATTTCTATTCATTTAATTCTCCTTTTTTAATAATATTTTAGTTAGCGTAATCTCCACCAGGAGCGTTTAAATACTCTTCAAGTGAAATATTTTTTTCGTGGATTGTTTTAGCGATGTCTTCTCCAACGTAACGGATATGCCAACTTTCTTCCATATAACCAGTCTTATCTACGAATTCTGGTTTGTATCTAACGATATATCCATATTTATGTGCGTTATTTGCCAACCATTCAGCAGCCTTTTTACTGGCTTCGTTAGTTCCGTCTGATCCTAGTAGTTGACCTTGATTGTCGATAAGGTCGAATACTAAACCAGTTTGGTGTTCGCTGTATCCAGGACGAGCAGAGAATCTATCTGCTTCTTGTTTTCCATGAGCAGCTACATAATTATTGTAAAGCCCAGCTTGAGTATCGTAAGCTCTGAAACCTGATACTTGGTTAGAAACGTTAAGTCCTAATGCTTGAGCATCAGCAATAAGCTTATTGACTTTTTGTCGAGCTGTAGGATCTTCTCCAGGATTATAATTAGCAGGTAGTGGATGTTTTTTGTTAGCTAAAATAATACCGTTGATAACTGTAGGTTTAGTAACAGTTTCTGGAGTTTTACCCATAGTTGATGATTCATTCTCACCGTTTTTATTTTTATCGTCCTCTTTATTAGTAGAAGTTTTAGAATCCTGTTTTTGATTAGAAGAATTAGGAGTTGTTGCTTTATCATCTTTAGTTAAATAATAAAAACCACCTAAAGCGACAGTTAAAACTACTAAAGTAACTGTAACGATAGTAATAATATATTTTTTCATAAAAAAATAACCCTTTCTTTAAGTATAATAAATGCATTCAATTCATAATATTAATGCAAAAAAAATATAAATACTAATTTAAATATAGCTCTTATTAAATATGATAAGTTGAATAGGGGTTTTTGTCAATTATAAACAATGTTTAAATTGAAATTTTATAATAAATATAAGATAAATAGTATTTGGTAGATATTTGTATGAGACGATTAATTTCTATAGAGAAAACGTAAAGTAGGAGTAAAAAGAAAATAGATAGAATTATTTGGAAAGGGAATAGATTCGTGTATTTCTTATTTAAAGTATTTAGAATAGCAGTAGTTTTGTGAAGTGCTATATGGATGAAAGATTCAATGAAAACTAATAAAGGAATTCAGTGAATAATAATATCTATAATACTTATAATTAAATATATATGAGTCTAGAATATTTTCTAGACAACAGTTCTAATATTTTTATTTTCCTTTAAAAAAACTGGGAAATTTGATATAATAATAAAGATACCTATATAGTTAGAGTTGCTTTTAAGGGTATTATAAAAACGAAAAAGGAGTGTTAATTTGGATAATAACATTTCAGATTTATTGACAAAAGAAATTGCAAAAGCAATGTTAAATAGATTTTTCTTTAAAGAACCTAGTAATTTAAAAATATTTGCATATTCAGTTGGATATATATTATTAATATTATTAGGGACATTACTAAATATCGAAATTGTTGCAGCATTTCTTTCTGTGTTTCCTCTTACATACGTACTTGGAGCTAAAGGATTAAAATTGTATCTTCCGTTAATTGTTTCAGGGGGGATAATATTAGCACTGTTAGGATCTCCAATAATGATGTTTTGGTTTGGGATTCACATGGTTGTTGCATATATAATATATAAAACTATAGATTTACGTTTATCAAAGTTATTTTTAGTGGTAGCAATAGCGACAGTATTATTTTTAGGAATTGCTATATATGTATTTTTATCTATAAGATTAGGTAATATAACTATAGATAGTAAACAAATTTTGGAGTTTATTAATAACTATGTAAATTCAATGGTAGAGATGAATCAAAATGTAGATAAAAATTTAGTTTTGGAGAGTTTCTCAAGCATGCAAAGAACATTTCCAGTAACTTTATTCATAATGTTGTTTGTATATAGTTTATTAATGGTACAATATACACTTTCTTTATTGGCTAGAGAATATGTGATTATTCCAGCTTTTCCGAGATTTAGTCGCGTAACATTAAGCCCGAAAAGTGGCTATATTTACATCGGAGTTTCTTTAATTACATTGTTATTTGAGATGGGATTAGATGAAAATAAATATAGTTTCTGGAATATATTGTTCCAAAATATATCAGGTGTACTAGCATTAGCATTTATTCTAAATGGTTTGTTTACAGCATATTTCTTTATCGAACAAAAAACTAAGAATAAGGTCACTATAGCAAAACCAATCGCATTTGTTTTAATGTTAATCTTCAGTCCAATTTTTGAATTACTTGGATTTATAGATAGTATATTCAAATTAAGAGAAGGTTATATCATTATGAAGAAGGGGGAATAGATATGAATGGAAAAAGAAAATATGAATTGATAATTTCAACTATTTTTCTAATAGGAGCAATACTTTGCGGAATATTTGATATTTTTAGTTTAGTTATTTATTTATTAATAGGTCTTTTAATCTTCGTATTCTATATTCTTCAGAAGAAAAAAGCTGTAGAACAGATGGAAAGGTATATTAGTAAATTAACTAATAGAATAAAAGATTCATCAGAAAAAGGAATTAATAAGTTTCCTATTGGTATAATTGTAATAGATGAAAATAAGAATATTGAATGGGCTAATAACTTTATCTATAAAAATATAAAAGTTGAAGAGATAAAAGGTCTAAATATCTTAGAACTTATGCCGGAAATTTCAGAGTTATTTGAACTGGAAACTCCGGTAGATAATCAGTTTGAAATCTTTGGTAAATTTTATAAAGTTAACTATCAAAAAGATAGTGGTTATATTTACTTCTTTGATATTACAGAAAGTAAAGTTGTTATGCAGAGATTTAGAGATACAAGGCCTATTATTCTTAATCTAAGTCTTGATAATTATGAAGATGTTTATGATTCGTTAGAAGATGAAGTAGCGAGTAGATTAGATGCTACTGTAGTTGTTACTTTAACAGATTGGGCTAAGAAAAATAGTATTTATCTAAAAAGAATCGATGACGATAGATTTATTGGACTTTTAAATGTCAAAGATTTAAAGAAAATAGAAAAAGAAAAATTCCAGATTTTAGATACTATTAGAAATCTAAAAGAAGAATTCGATGCACCTATTACTTTAAGTATAGGTGTAGGTATGGGAACTGACTTCTTGCCAGAATTAGGAGAACTTGCGAAGAGTTCACTTGATTTAGCTTTAGGGCGTGGTGGAGACCAGGTTGCTATGAAAGATGTTGATGGTACGATTAGATTTTATGGCGGTAAAACAAATCCACAAGAAAAACGTACTAGAATTAAGGCACGTGTTGTATCTAATGCGTTAGCCGATATTGTAAGTGATAGTGATAAAATAATCGTAATGGGACATAAACGACCTGACTTCGATGCTGTTGGAGCTTGTGTAGGGATTTACACATTTTCTAAAATAGTAGGTAAAGAATGTTACATTATTTTAAATGATAGTGACAGAGATGAAACAATTCAAAAAGTAATGTTTGAAATTGATAATTCTGATGAACAATTGTCAAAAGTGTTTGTCGATAGTGATGAAGCTTGGGAACTTATGACTCCTCAAACAACATTAATCGTTGTAGATACTTCTGATGCATCACGTGTTATTGATGCTGCGATATTATCTAAGGCTAATAGAAAAGTTATTATTGATCACCATAGACGCGGTGAGGATATAATTACTAATCCGTTGTTAACTTACATTGAACCTTATGCATCATCTGCATCGGAATTAATCGCAGAATTAATAGAGTATCAAACTAAGATAGAAAAAATCACTCCTATTGCAGCAACGATTATGCTTGGTGGAATAGTGGTAGATACTCAAAACTTCTCAATAAGAACTGGTTCTAGAACGTTTGATGCAGCTGCTTATTTAAGAAGTAATGGAGCTGATCCAACGAGAGTAAAAACAATTCTAAAAGAACCGTTTGAGAACTTTATGAATAGGGTAGAAATTATTAATAATTCTATCCAAAAAACACCGGAGATAATAATGGCAAAAGCCCCTGAAGATAAATATTATACTAATGTAATGCTTGCTCAAAGTGCAGACTTACTTCTAACTCTTAAAGGAATTGAATGTAGTTTTGCTATAGGATATTTAGAAGAAGGTAAAGTTGGAATTTCAGCAAGATCATTAGGTAATATAAATGTTCAATTAATTATGGAGGAGCTTGGTGGTGGAGGTCATCTTGCCAACGCAGCAACTCAAATAGAGGGAATTAATTTAGACGAAGCTTTAGAACGACTAAATGATGCCATCGATAAAATATTATCATAAAATAAAAACATAGATAAAAGGAGAAATTGTAATGAAAGTTATATTTTTAGAAGACGTTAAAGGAAAAGGTAAAAAAGGAGATGTTAAGGAAATTGCAGATGGATATGCAAAATTCTTAATAACAAATAAAAAAGCTGTAGCAGCAACTAATGCTAATATGGCAACACTTAAAGGACAACAAAAACGTGTTGAAAAAGATAAACAAGAAGAATTAGTTCAAGCTAACTTACTTGCGAAACAATTAGAAGGTCTTGAAGTGACAATTAAAGTTAAATCTGGAGAAGGTGGAAGATTATTCGGATCAGTATCTTCTAAACAAATTGTTGAAGAACTTAAGAAACAACATGACCTTAAAGTTGATAAGAAAAAAATCGACTTACCACACGGTATCCAATCTTTAGGATATACAAATGTAAAAATCAAACTACACAACCAAGTAGAAGGAACTATTAAAGTTCACGTGGTGGAGCAATAATAAAGAATTTGAAGGTGACAATATGAAATATCACATAGATTCTGTTGTAATGGCAGAACAATCGTTATTAGGGGCTCTGATGCAAGAGCCAGAGAAATTAATAGAAGTCAAAGCAACGGTTGATCCGGAAGACTTTTATGATGAACGAAATAAAGATATTTATAGTGCTATTTTACGTTTAGATGAAATGGAGATAATACCTGACACCACTACGATTTTTGAAGAAATAAATAATAGTGGGGCATTCAGAACAGTGGATGCCTCATTATATATAGTGGACTTGTATGATATTACTCCAAGTTCTCGTAATATTATGCACTATGCGAACTTAGTAAAAAGATATTCGATATATAGAGAAATTCGAGCGGCACTTTTAAATAGTACTGAAGAGATGAATCAAGGTAATGCTGACATAGACTCTTTAACTGCTACATTATTCGATCAAGTTGAACGTGCGATGGAACGAGCGAAAACATCTCAGTTTAAAAATATGAAAGATGTTACTGATGAAGTTTTTAAAGAAATCTTAGCTCGTATGGCTGGAGAAGGTCAGAATGTTGCTGTACCTACAGGATATGGAGCATTAGACAAACTTGTAGGCTTTGGTAAAGGAGATTTAATTATCCTTGCAGCTCGTCCTGCGATGGGGAAAACAGCATTTGCGCTTAATATCGCACTTAATATCGCTGGGAAAAATCCTCGTTCAGAAGAAGAGAAGAGAACAGTTGCACTATTCTCATTAGAGATGGGAGCAGATCAACTTGTCTCTAGGATGATTTGTAGTGAAGGAATGATAGATTCTGAAAAAATTAAAAAAGGTAATTTAGATAATGATGATCTAATGAAACTTGAAACAGCGGTTCATTTCTTAAATCAAAAAAATGTCTTTATTGAAGATAGTGCTTTTATCAAAGTAAATGAAGTAAAAGCAAAATGTAAGTTATTAAAAGCAGAACATGGTCTAGATCTTGTTGTTATCGATTATCTTCAACTTCTTCAAGGAAGTAAGAGAACTGATAATAGGCAACAAGAGGTATCTGAGATTTCTCGTAGTTTAAAACAGATGGCAAGGGAACTAGAATGTCCAGTTATTGCTTTATCTCAGCTATCTCGTAGTGTTGAGTCTAGACAAGATAAACGTCCTATGATGAGTGACCTTAGGGAATCTGGAAGTATTGAGCAAGATGCTGATATAGTTTCATTCTTATACCGTGGGGATTATTATAGAAGTGAAGATGCCGATGAAAATGAACCCCAAGAAACAAGTGATGTTTCAACTATTGAAGTAATTATTGCTAAAAATAGGCATGGACAAACAGGTACTGCAGAACTTGCATTTATGAAACGATATAATAAATTCGTATCGAAAACTTATGCTGAATAGGAGGGAAAGTAATGACGAATAGAGATACTAATTCTCAAAACAATGAATTTAATAATGATTTAAATGGTTATTATGATCAAAATGGAAACTTTATTCCTTATGGATATTATGACGAGAATGGGAACTATATATCAAACGGTTATTATGACCAAGATAGAAACTTTATTCCGAATGGCTACTATGATCCAAATGGAAACTACATTTCAAATGGTTATTACGATCAAAATGGTAATTTTATTCAAAATGATGGAAATAATCAAAATAATAATGAATTTGCACCTGCGGGTTATTATGATCAAAATGGATTCTTTATGACAAATGGTTATTACGACCAAGATGGTAATTATATTGAGAATAATCAAACTAATTTTGAGCAAGGAGTAAATGGTCAATATGATCAGTTTGCTAATAATAATTTCCAAGGAAATAATAATTATTCTAATGTAAATCAAGAAAATACTGATGAACAAAACAAGGAAACTAAAAAAGATAAGCCTAAGAAGAAATCATCAAAACTTGGATTTATAGTTGCATTTCTTTTAATATGTGTTATTGCTGCGGGAGTTTATTATTTTAAATTTTACAAGAAAGATGATAAGGTAGTTCACCTAGATCAATATAAGGTTGAATTAGCCGCATACGGTACTAACAGACAAGGTAAGGTGAATGTTGATATAGTAGAAATTCCAGAAGTAAAAGATGCAGATGATAACATCAAGAAATTCTTGAAAAAACCTGAGATTAAATATACTCCTACAGAAAACCTAGAAAATGGAAGTAAAGTAGATGTAGAGATTACTCTTAATAAAGATGAAGCTCAGAAAAAAGGTCTGAAAGTTAGCGGAACTTTCAAACGTACACTAACTGTTACTGGATTATCTGAAGAAAAAACAGAGAAAAAAGAAGAAGTTAAAACTACAAGTACAGCTTATTGGAATAAAAACAAAGGTGATAAACTTTATCAATTTGTAAAAAGTTGGGAAAAATCTCTAAACCAAAGTTATAAAGAGTATACGCCGAGTAACCAAGTGAACTTCCATGGATTAAAACTTCCTACTGAAACAGAAATGGCAGGAGACGCACGTTTAGTTCTTGAAGGAGATAAACTAATAAACATGAAGTGGTCACCAGAAGGAAATTATAAAGATGTATATAATATAGTTGCTGTATTTTCAGACATTGATAAACCTGTGAATTCAGTTGCTCACTTATATTATTTCACTATTTTAAATGGTGAACCTATTGTGTTAATAACTGAACAAAATCAAGGAAATTCTAAGAAGTATGTTTACTTTAGAAGAACTGCTAATGTAGACCTACAAAAAGGTTTTGAAAATATAGTTAAGAGTTCATAATAATAGGCTAGGGGCAGATAGCGAAAGTGTTGTTTGTCTTTGGCCTTTTACAAAAAAATATTATAATAAAGTTTTGGAGGACAAAATATGAATTTTAAAAATAAAAGGTTGATATCAACTGTTATTGTCGTAGTATTGGTGGTATTTTCGCTGATTAAAGGAACTATATCATCAAGCAATAATAATAAAAAAGATGAGTCAGAGTTAAATGGCTATTTAACAGAGTTTTTACAGGAACAAAGTATTACTAAGTTAACTCTTAAAAAAGGAGATAGCAGCCAAGTAATTCAAAAGATTTCTATTGAAGGTGAAATTAATTCTGAAATGACGAATACTTATTCACGAGGATCTGTATTGAATCAAATTAAAGAGGCAAAAGGTAATCCGAATGTAAAAGCGATATTACTATCAGTAAATTCTCCTGGTGGAGGAGTTTATGAAACTGCTGAATTATATAACGCATTAAAAAATAGTGGTAAGGATGTTTATGTTTCAATGAAGAAAACAGCTGCTTCGGGTGGATATTATGTATCTACACCAGCTAAGAAAATCTTTGTGAATACTGAAACAACTACTGGTTCTTTAGGGGTAATCATGAGTTATGTATCTGCACAAAAATTCCTAAACGATCACGGAATTAAACAAGAAACTGTTCGTTCTGGAGATCAAAAAGCAGTAGGTGGTCTAACTGAAGACTTACCAGAATCAACTAGAAAAATCTTACAAGAACAAAATAAAGAAGCATATGAAAGATTTGTAAAAGCTATAGCTGAAGGTAGACACTTAAGTGAAGATGAAGTTAAGAAACTTGCTGATGGAAGAACTTATACTGGAACTCAAGCAGTAGCGAATAAACTAGCTGATAAAATTGGTACGGAAGATGAGCTTATTGATTTAATAAAAGAAGAAAAAGGATTATCTAATCCAACTGTAATTGAATTAAGAGCTGATAAAACTGCAGAAAGTTTAATTTCTAGATTTGTTAAAGCTACAACAAAAAGTTTTATCTCTGAATTAAATAGTGAAGTGAATTCAAATAAAGTAGAACGTAGTTACTTAGGATAAGGAGGTTTTTACATGAATAATGAATTAAATAATAATAAACCTTCAAATGATCCTCTTCTAAATGAAACTTCAGAAGCGGTGACGAATGATACGATACCAAATGAACAATCTACCATTGAGAACGAAGACACTAAAGTAAAGGAAGAAAAAGTTGATAAAAAAGAAAAAGACCTTTCGTTGCCAACAACAATGGAAGATTATATAAAACTTTCGAAAAATTTCTATGCAGGTTTTTGGGTTAGATTTGTTGCATATTTAATCGATATGATTGTTATTTATGCGGTAGCTAGTTTATTGAATACATTTAGTTTTGGTCTTTTGAATAAGCGATTAGATTTTCCGATTTTAGGAGAAGAATCTCTTAGTTATGTTATCGTTATGTTTACTTATTTTATAGCGATGACTTACTTCTTTTCTCAAACTTTAGGTAAGATGATTATGAAGATAAAAGTAGAAACTAATAAAGGTGATAAGCTGAGTCTTGCTGATGTGGTTTATCGCGAATTGATTGGTAGATTACTAACAATATTTTTGGCGTATTTCCCGTATATAGCAGTTGCTTTTACTAATAAGAGAAAAGGACTTCATGATTTTATCGCTGATACTGTAGTAGTCAAAGAAGATTTTTCTAAACTTCGACGTCAGATGAATGAAAAATTAGAAAGTAAAAATTAAATAAGTTTTAAAGCTGTAGATTTTAATTAATCTTATAGCTTTTTTATTAATGGTTTTAGCTAGTTGAGAAGATGAAGTCTCGACTAAAAAACCACCCACTATGAGACTATTACTCTCCAAAATAGATTTCTATGAAATGACGATTTTTGAGCCACTCCCTATATCATAATGATAGCTGTTATTGATTATTTAAAATATTGTTGACTAGAGTTTTAGATGGTAGTATACTTAATTTATAACAAAGACTACAATTGTAGACAAATAAAAATATTTAAAAGATAGGTGTGATTAATATATGGTAAAAAATGAAACATATTTAATTGAAGGGATGAGCTGTGCTTCTTGTGCAGCGCATATTGAAGATAGTTTAAAACAAGTTGATAATTTATCAGATGTTAATGTGAATCTTGCGACAAGTAAACTTACTCTTGTCAGAGAAGAAGGAATAGATAGAACTGAAGTAGAAAAGATTGTAGAAAAATTGGGGTATAAGCTTACTTATGTTTCTAGTATTGAAGAGAGAACATTCATATTAGAAGGAATGAGTTGTGCAACGTGCGCGAAAAATATAGAAGATACGATTTCATCTTTAGATGGAACAGAGAAAGTCATTGTAAATTTCGCTACTGAGAAGATGGTAGTAAAATTCGATAAAGAAAAATTAAGTGTAGCTGAGATTGAGAGAAAAGTAGAAGAAGCGGGCTATAAAGCAAAATTAGAAATAGATAATTCGGTAGATGATCAAGCTGAAAAAAAACAGCAAGAAATAGATAATATTTGGAAAAGATTTATTTATTCAGCTATATTTACAGTGCCTGTGTTGTATATAGCGATGGCTGAGATGGTAGGATTACCTATGTTGGAAAGTTTAAGTCCAATGGGAAATCCAAAGTTATTTTCAACTGTACAGTTTATTCTGGTGTTACCTGTTTTGTATTTTGGTAGAAAATTCTTTAGTGTAGGAATTAGAGCTATTCTTAGAAGAAAACCTAATATGGATTCTTTAGTAGCGTTAGGAGCAGGGGCAGCATTCTTATATAGTGTTTATTCAACCGTTTTAGTGTATTCAGGTGATGAACATGCAGCTATGAATTTGTACTATGAATCTGCAGCGGTGATTTTAACGCTAATTACACTAGGTAAATACTTTGAAGGAGTATCTAAAAGTCGTACTACAAATGCTATAAGTAAATTGGTTGGATTAGTACCGAAAACAGCTAATTTAATTAAAGATGGTGAAGAACATGTGGTAGCAGTAGATGAAATATCTACAGGTAATATACTACTTGTTCGTCCTGGTGAAAAAGTACCTCTTGATGGAGTCGTGATTGAAGGTCGTTCGACTGTAGATGAATCGATGTTAACAGGGGAAAGTATCCCAGTAGAAAAAGATATTAACAGTAAAGTAGTAGGAGCAAGTATTAATAAAACAGGTGTCTTTAAAATGAAAGTTACTAAAGTTGGTAAAGATACTACTTTATCACAGATTATTAAACTTGTTGAGGATGCTCAAAATTCCAAAGCGCCTATCGCAAAACTTGCTGATAAAATTTCAGGAGTATTTGTTCCTATTGTTATTGGTTTAGCATTAATCGCTGGAATTTTATGGTACTTTGTCGGTGATGCTACTTGGAGTTTTTCTCTAAAAATTATTATCGCAGTACTTGTTATTGCTTGCCCATGTGCTTTAGGATTAGCGACACCAACAGCTATAATGGTAGGTACTGGTAAGGGAGCGGAACACGGTATTTTAATAAAAAGTTCGGAAGCTTTGCAATTAGCTAAAGAAGTCGATACTGTTGTTTTTGACAAAACTGGAACACTAACAGAAGGTAAAATTTCAGTAACTAATATAGTGACATTTAACAATTTATCTGAAGAGAATCTCTTGCAGCTTGCAGCGAGTGTAGAATATCTTTCAGAACATCCATTAGGCTTAGCGATAGTAGATGAAGCTAAAAATAGAAACTTAGAGCTATTAGAAGTTAAAGATTTTAATTCATTAACAGGATTAGGTATTTCATCAACGGTTGATGGTAAGTCAATGCTTATCGGAAATGAAAAATTAATGTTAGAAAACAATATTGACACTAAAGATTCAGTTGAAAAAGCAGAGAAATATGCTTCTGAAGGAAAAACACCATTGTTCATAGCGGTAGATTCAGAACTTGCTGGAATTATAGCTGTTGCTGATCAAATAAAAGAGAGTAGTTTGAAAACTGTAGAAAAACTACATAGCTTAGGTTTAGAAGTAGTTATGTTGACTGGTGACAATAGAAAAACTGCTCAAGTAATTGCAGAACAATTATCGATAGATAAAGTTGTGAGTGAGGTTCTACCAGAAGATAAAGCAAATGAAATAAAAAAACTTCAAGCACAAGGTAAAAAAGTAGCAATGGTTGGTGATGGTATTAATGACGCACCCGCACTAGTACAAGCAGAAGTCGGAATAGCAGTAGGAACAGGAACAGATGTAGCAATTGATGCTGCGGATATAGTGTTGATGAAACCTGACTTAAATTCTGTTGTTAATGCTATTGTATTAAGTAAAAAAACTATAAAAAATATTAAAGAAAATCTATTCTGGGCATTCTTCTACAATGTTATAGGTATTCCTTTCGCGATGGGGGTATTCTACATATTCGGAGGGCCGTTGTTAAATCCGATGTTAGCGGGAGCTGCTATGAGTTTTAGTTCTATCTCTGTAGTTCTAAATGCTCTAAGATTAAAAAGAGTAAAATTAAATTAATAAAATAAAAAAAAGAAAGAAGGATTAATCATGAAAAATGAATATAGTGTTGAAGGTGTAAAATGTGGTGGTTGTGCATCTACAGTTAAAGAAAAATTATCTAAATTAGATAATGTTGATAGTGTTGAGGTTAATATCCAAAACAAAAATATTGTGGTTGAAGGATCTGCTTCAAAAGAAGAACTTCAAGCTGCATTAGCAGATACAAATTTTAAAATAGTATAATTAGAAAACACCTTAGAATTAGTAATAATCCTAATTCTAAGGTGTTTTTGTGTTCAATATGAATTTTTATTTATCGTATCCTAAATATCCGATTGCGATTGCTTTCGGTCCAGCATGAGAACCGATTACTGGAGATACGATTTCTGTTTCTACTTCGATGTCTCCAAAAGTTTTTTTAATAGAAGACATTGCTTTTTCTAATAACTCGTCAGTTGTATAAAGAACAAATAAGTTCTTTGGATTTTTTTCTTTTATTTCTTCACACATTTTAGAAAGTACTTTATTTATTCCTCTGTGTTTACCACTAACAGAAAGTAGACCATCTTTAATAGTAATAATAGGAAGAATGTTTAGTAGGTTTGATAAAACGAATTGAGCTTTCGTAAGTCTACCACCTGCGTATAAATACTCCATAGTTTCTACTGTTACAAGAACATTATGTTGAGAAGCTAGTTCTGCGTATCTTTTTTCTATATTTTCAAATGTTAAACTTCCATCTTCGAATTCTTTGATAATTTTTTCGATTGCTATTCCTACCATTCTTGCTATTTGAAGAGTATCTATTATTTTGATTTCAATACCGTTAATTAGTTCTTTAGCTTGTACAAAAGAAGAATATGTTCCTGATAATTTAGAAGAAACGCTGAAAGCAACGATACGCTCAACACCTTGTTGTTTAAGTTCTTCATAGACACTTAGTATTTTACCTACAGCAGGTTGGCTTGTGCTAGGTTTTTGTCCACTATGTATTCTTTTGTAAAATTCATCAGGAGTAATAGTTACGTTATCCTCAAAAATCTCATCATCAAGACGAACTTCTACTGGAATAACTGTAATTGGATTGTTGTTTGCAAAATTTTTATTAATTTGTAATGCTGAATCGCACACAAAAGCTGTTTTCATAAATTTAACCTCATGTTTTATTTTTATATTCAAAATTATAGTAGCTTTGCTACGTTTTTATATAATACACTAAAAATAAAATTTTTTCAAATAAAAAGTGAAATAAAAAATTCACTTTTGTTAAGAAGGTGTAGTGAAAAAGTTAAATAAAATAAGATGTTAGGGTTTTAATGGTGTTGAAATTAATTTAGAAAGTTACATGCTTTATCTCTAATTATATTTATATTTGTTGATAGAGATTAATTAATGATTACAGAAAGGTGATAAAAAGTATTAATAAACCTATAATAAAAACGAATACTTCGGTTAGATTAATTTATGTTATAATAAGATTAATACAAATAGATAGAAGTAGGAGGGATAAATATGATTTTAGAAAATATTTCAGGACCCCAAGATCTTAAAAAATTAACAATTGAGGAATTGCATAAGCTTGCTGATGAAACAAGAACGGTATTATTAGAAAAAATTAGTTCTCACGGAGGACATAGTGGACCAAATTTGGGAATGGTAGAAATGACAGTTGCCTTGCACCATGTATTTGATTCACCAGTTGATAAGATAATTTTTGACGTATCGCATCAAACTTATATTCACAAAATGCTAACGGGACGTCAAAAAGCATTTATGGATCCTAAACATTATGATGATGTTTCTGGATACACAAATCCAAAAGAAAGTGAGCATGATCTTTTTACTATAGGACATACATCAACTTCACTATCGTTAGCAAGTGGGATTTTACATGCAAGAGATTTAAAGAATGAAAAAAGCAATGTTGTAGCGATTATCGGAGATGGTGCTTTATCTGGTGGTATGGCTTATGAAGGATTAAATACAATAGCAACACTTGGTACTAATGCAATAATTATAATTAATGATAATGATCAGTCGATTGCTAAAAACCCTAAAGGTGGTATATATACTGCATTAGAAAATTTACGTAAGACTAAAGGTCAGGCGACGAACAATATTTTCAAAGCCTTAGGATATGACTATCATTATTTAGAAGATGGAAACCATTTAGAAGAGCTTATTTCATTGTTTAAAGAAGTAAAAGATATCGATCACCCAGTAGTATTACATATTTATACAGAAAAAGGGAAAGGATTTAAACCAGCAGAAGAAAATCATGAAAAATTTCATGCTGGAGGGCCGTTTAGTTTAGAAACAGGGGAGTATATTAAAAAAGGTGCTGTTACTTCAACATACAATGGAATTACTTCTGAGTATTTAACTAAAAAATTAAAAGAAGATCCACTAGCTGTCGTTATTAATGCAGGAACACCGGGAATAGTTTTTAATAGAAAGCTAAGAGAGCAAATAGGAAGCCAATTTATAGATGTCGGTATTGCAGAAGAACAAGCGGTAACGATGACAACGGGACTAGCAAAAAATGGCGCAAAACCAGTGTGGGCAGTATTATCAACGTTCTTACAAAGAACATATGACCAACTTTCTCATGATATGGCATTAAACAATCAAGCAGGGGTGGTATTAGTATACAGTGCTTCGATAAATTCAATGAATGATGAAAGTCACTTAGGATTTTTTGATATTCCATTTCTATCACATATACCAAACTTTGTATACTTAGCTCCTACTAATAAAGAAGAGCATTTAGCGATGCTAGAGTGGGCAATTAACCAAAATGAGCATCCAGTTGCTATACGTGTTCCTGTGGGAAGTGTAATAGAAACTGGGGAAGAAGATGAAACTGATTACTCTATTTTAAATAAAAATAAAGTAGAAAAATTTGGAGAACAGGTTGCAATATTTGGAGTAGGTAATTTTTATAACTTAGCCGAAAAAGTTTCTGAACAATTAAAATTGGAACATAACATAGAAGCAACATTAGTAAATCCACGATTTTTAACAGGTTTGGATAAAGAATTGCTAAACTCTCTAGAAGATAATCATAAATTGGTTGTAACTGTTGAAGACGGTATAGTAGAAGGTGGATATGGTCAAACTGTAGCGAGCTATTTAGGGAATACAGAATTGAAAGTTCAAAACTACGGAATAAATAAAAAATTCTATGATAGATATAACGTAGAAGAATTAATGGAAGAAAATGGCTTAACTGTAGATAATATGGTTAAAAATATTATAGAAAACCTGTAATGGAAGGAAGCATCCCTAATTTTTAGGGATGTTTTTTTGATAATCAAACGTGATAGGGTGGAAATTAGGATAATATAATTAAAATAAAAACAGTGTAAATTCTATTTTTCTAGCGGATTAAAGCGTTTTTCTTTTTAGAAGAAAATAACTGTATTAATTATTTGAAACATTAACATTATAATAAATATAGGTGGTGAAGCAAATGGAGATTTTTAATTATGATAATAGAAGTTTGAGGTTACTAAATATATTAGAATCTAGTTTTTTAGTTCAAGATCAGTACTTATTAGATGTATTAAAGGTAAGTTCAAAAACTATTAGTAATGAAATAAAATCTTTAAATGAATTATTTGAAGACTGTGCATATATAGAAAATAAGAATTCAAACTATAGTCTCTTTATTACAAAGTTGGAAGAATACTTAAAGAGAAAAAGGTCTATATATGAAGCTAGTGTGAATTTTGATTCTAGTAAGGTAAGGTTAGTATATATATTCAAAACATTAGTTTCTTCGGGTGAGAGCACCCTAATAGACGATTTAGCTTTTGAAATGATAGTTAGCAGAACAACTTTAAATTCTGATATAAAGAAATTAAATGAAATTATAAGTAGTTATAATCTTGTTATAAAAGGAAAACCTAATACAGGTATTAGGGTAGTTGGACTAGAAAAAGATATTAGAATTTTTATTTTAGAAAATATATTTAATTATATGTACAAAGAAGATATTTTTGATAAAGATGATAATATGTTCTTTGATGAAACATTTGAAAAGTACAAAATTGATAAACAGGCAAAAGCTGAATTTTTCAGATACTTAACAGTATCTTTAGATCGATTTGCTAATGGTTATTATTTGAATTTTGAAGAGAATCAATATGAAGAATTATTAAATAATTATGCACAACCTTTTATTAAAGAGATAAGTGATTATATAGAGAATAAATATAAGATAAACTTATCTACTGATGAAATCAAATTTTTAGCGATTTGCTTTGCTACGATGAGAGTTCCTACAAAAATAAATAAAATAAGAGAAAACCTAAAATATACTGAAGAATATACGAACCTTGTTCAGGAAATTTTAGAAACAGTTGTTTACGAGTATGGACTTGAATTTGATACTTCGGATATTATTGAAGAATTTATCTATCACATATACTTCTTAATGGAACGATTAAAATATGGGGTTAGATATAACAACAATATGAAAGAAAAAATTAAAGAACAATATCCAGTATCGTATAAAATTGCTAAAACCGCCAGTAAAGTAATTAACGATAAGTATAATTATATAGTTTCAGAAGATGAAATTAGTTATCTAGCGATATATTTTGAAACGTTATTGAAAAAAATAAAAGTTCAATCTGAAAATTTAAAAATATTGTTAGTAACTAACTCAGGACCAGCATATAGCAAACTTATGGTAAATGAAATAGAAAATATAATAGTAAATTCACAAGTATCAGCATACACCACTTTTGAAAAAGTTGATTACAGTAAATTTAATATTATAATTTCTACAGAGGACATACAGTTTGATACAGAAACACCGGTTATTTATCAAAACGAAATTTTAGATAAGATGTACTTGAAAAAAGAAATTAATTTTCTACAATATGTTAATAAAATGAATAATCCTAGTATTCGAGGAATGGAATCAGTGTTGCTAAGTTCGATGAGAGAAGAGACATTTTTCAAATGTGATAGCAAAAAAACATATGCTGATAATATTGATTTTATGATAGAAGAGTTAATAAAACAGTATTTGGTAGATGATAAGTTTTTAGAAAGAATCAGAGAAAGAGAAAAAAAATCGTCTATGATTTTTGAAAAAAATGTTGCATTCCCACATACGATAAATAAACTAGGAGATGATTTAATAATTGCTCTAGGGGTAAGTGAAAAAGGATTTAAGGATAATGAAGACTTAAAACTAATATTTATGGCGTGTGTACCTGAAGGAGAAAAAAATGGGTTGATTTTAGCTAAAACCTACGATGAATTAATTTCAATTATTAAAGATGAAAAATTAATTACAGATATATCAAAAATAGATAATTATGACTTATTAGTAAATTACTTTATAAAAAATACTAATTTATATAGATAGCAATTAGGAGGACATATGAATTTAATAGTTTTAGGAATACTCTTTATTTTAGCGTTTATTTTACAGTATGCTCTAACTTATGTTCAGTTAAATAGTTTTAAACGAAGCTATAGTAAACTTAGACGAATAGGTAGAGTAGTAATAGGAAGAAAAAAAGGTGCTGCACGAGCAGGAGCAATCGTTATGCTAGCTATTGATGAAAATGATAAAGTTATTACTGGAGAAGCTATGCAAGGAGTAACGGTACTTGCTAGATTTAAAAAATTTGAATATTTCAATGGTCTGAAAGTAGGGACTATAAATAGAGAAGATTGTAAAGCGGTAAAATTATCAGCATCTTTAACTAGTGCAGTACTTGATGGAGTTGTTAATTATAAAACAATTTCTGCAGGTGGACAAGTTGAAATGGAAGCAAGTCCATTTGGGAAATTAGCAAAAAAATTAAAATTAAATTAAATATTATAAGGAGGACAATATGGATTATATTGTTAAAATAGCTTCAGGCTTTACAGGTTTATTTGACGAAGGTGCTAAAACTTTCGTAAGTTGGGTAGGAGGAATCGTACCAAAAGTATTATTACTTCTTGTTTTTATGAATGCCTTAGTTGCTTTTATTGGGCCACACAGAGTAGAAAAATTCGCTAAAGTTTGCTCTAAAAACGTAATTTTAGCTTATGGAATTTTACCATTCGTTTCTGCTTTCATGTTAGCAAACCCAATGGCATTATCAATGGGTAAATTCTTACCAGAACGTATGAAACCAAGTTATTATGCATCAGCATCATATCACTGTCATACAAACAGTGGGGTATTCCCACACATTAACGTTGGTGAGATCTTTATCTACTTAGGAATTGCAAATGGTATTACTCAATTAGGTTTAGATGTTACACCATTAGCAATTAGATATCTTCTTGTAGGGTTAGTAATGAACTTCTTTGCAGGATGGGTTACAGATTTCACAACAAAAATCGTTATGAAACAACAAAAAATTGAATTAAGTAATGAATTAAAAGCGTAAAATTAGGAGAAATAATTATGACATACGGAACAATTAAAATAGAAAAAGGTAGCGGTGGTTTCGGTGGACCTTTAGTAGTTACTCCAAAACCAGGAAAAGATAAAATTTTATATATTACAGGTGGTGGAGCTGAACCTGAAATCGTAGAAAAAATCGTAAAATTAACAGGTGCTACTGCGGTTAACGGATTTAAAACATCAGTACCAGACGAAGAAATTTTCTTAGCGATCATTGACTGTGGTGGTACATTACGTTGCGGTATTTATCCACAAAAAAGAATTCCAACAGTTAACATTATGCCTGTAGGACCAAGTGGACCACTTGCTAAATTTATTAAAGAAGACATCTATGTTTCAGCTGTAGGATTAGACCAAATCTCTTCTGCTGAAGGTAGTGAAGAAGTAGTAGTTGAGGAAAAAACTCAGGAAGAACCAAAACGTGAATTTAAATATAGTGCAGATAAAAAAGTTTCACAAAGTTTAGCAGAAAATGCTAAATCATCTGTTATTCAAAAAATCGGTATGGGTGCTGGTAAAGTAGTTCATACATTATACCAAGCTGCAAGAGATGCAGTTCAATCAATGATTACAACAATTTTACCATTTATGGCATTCGTTGCGATGTTAATCGGTGTTATCCAAGGATCAGGATTTGGTAACTGGTTTGCTAAATTATTAACTCCTCTAGCAGGGAATATCTTTGGATTAGTAGCTTTAGGATTTGTATGTTCTATTCCATTATTATCAGCGTTACTTGGACCTGGTGCAGTAATTGCTCAAATTATCGGTACTTTAATTGGGGTTGAAATCGGAAAAGGAACTATTCCTCCACAACTAGCATTACCTGCATTATTCGCAATCAATACACAATGTGCTTGTGACTTTATCCCAGTTGGTTTAGGTCTTGCAGAAGCTGAACCAGAAACAGTAGAAGTAGGTGTAGTATCAGTACTTTACTCACGATTTATTATTGGGGTACCAAGGGTTATCGTAGCTTGGTTAGCAAGTTTTGGAATGTACTCTTAAGATTTTATAGGAAGCGGTCTTCGCTTCCTACATTAACGACATAGTCGGCCGTAAATGAATGAATAAAAATATAAGCAGAGGAAGAATGAGTATGATAATTTATGAAAATACAATAAAAAGTAAAGGAAGTCTTGTAGGTGAATTTGGAGATGGTATGTTTATCCTTTTTGGAGATAATGCACCGGATATGTTAAAAGATTATTGTTATGGAATTGATGTGGTACCAACTAATGCAACTATAGAAGTTGGTCATAAATTAAAAGTAGATGGAGAAGAGTTTGAAATTCTTGGTGTAGGTGATGTAGCTGAGAAAAACCTAGTAGACTTAGGACATATAACAGTTCATTTTTCAGGAGATTTAGATAGTTTATTACCTGGTGCAATTGTGGTAGAGAATAAAAGTTGTCCTAAGATTGATATAAATACAAAAATTACTATAGAAAAATTAAACTAAAGGAGAAATAATTATGAGTTGGTTAAATTTAGAAGGAAAAACAGTAGTAGTAACAGGTGGAGCATCAGGAATCGGTGCAGCGGTAGTTGATGAATTCTTAAATCAAGGATGTAATGTTGTAGTAAGTGATCTTACAGAAAAAGAATCTGATAATAATAAATTATTATATGTAAAATGTGATGTTACTAAAAGAAGTGATGTTAAAGAAGTTGTTGCTAAAACTGTAGAAAGATTTGGAACAATCGATATTCTTGTAAATAATGCAGGAATTAATATCCCGCGTTTATTAGTAGATAAAAAAGCCCCTGAAGGTAAATATGAATTTAGTGATGAGATATATGATAAAATTATGGATATAAATGTTAAAGGTTTATTCATATTCTCTCAAGAAGTTGGGCGTATACTTGTTGCTAAAGGAAGTGGTGTAATAGTAAATATGTCTTCAGAATCTGGATTAGAAGGATCAGAAGGACAAAGTATTTATGCGGCTAGTAAGAATGCGGTAAACTCATTAACACGTTCATGGGCAAAAGAACTTGGTAAATTAGGTGTTAGAGTAGTAGGTGTGGCTCCAGGTATATTAGAAGCAACGGGACTTAGAACATTAGCTTATGAGGAAGCGTTAGCTTACACTCGTGGTGTAACAGTAGAACAAATTCGTGCTGGATATACAAGTACAAAAACTACGCCATTAGGAAGAGATGGTAAACTATCAGAAGTTGCAGATTTAGTTGCATATGTAGCAAGTGATAGAGCAAGTTATGTTCATGGTGTTACATATAATGTAGCAGGTGGAAAAACAAGAGGATAATAAATGAAATAGGGGAGTTTCCCCTATTTTTTGTAGTTTGTGAATTTCAATTATTTTTACTATAATAAATATATAGAACTAAAAATGAGGTTGATAATATGAATATAAAAGCTGTGTTATTTGATATGGATGGATTAATGGTTGATACGGAAAGTTTAGCAACTGAAGCGTTTATTCATAGTGCGAAAAAGCAAGGATATGGTATGACAAGAGAAGAGACACTTCTAGTATTAGGATTTACTACGAAAAGTATTTATGAGTTTTGGGAGAATTATTTCAAAAATTCTGATGTTAGTTGGAAACAACTAGTAGATGATCATTATAAATATATAGAAAATGTTTTGTTTACTACAGGTCCTAAAAAGATGCCGTATATAGAAGAGTTATTAAAATATTTGAAAGAAAATAATTATAAGATTGCCGTAGCTTCTTCGTCTAATATGAATCATATAATTAACAATATGGAAAAAACAGGATTGAAGAAATATATAGATGAATTTGCTAGTGGTGCTGAGGTGAAAAATGGTAAGCCAGCACCAGATGTGTTCTTGTTGGCTGCAGAGCGTTTAGGGATTAAACCAGAAGAGTGTTTAGTTTTAGAAGATTCAAAAGCTGGAGTAATAGCTGGTAGTTCAGCAGGAGCTAAGGTTATAATGGTTCCTGATATGTTTAAACCAGATGATGAGTGTAAGGAAAAAGCTTATAAAATTGTTAATAATTTAGGAGAAGTTATAAATATGTTAGAGGAGAATAATAATGAAGATTTTAATAGATAGTGCAAACGTAGAGAAAATTAAAGAAATATCGAAATATAGAGAGATAACAGGGATAACGACTAATCCAACAATATTATCAAAGGTAGAAGGAGATATTGAAAATATATTGAAAGAATTAAAGGAATTTACTTACAATAAATATGAAATTCATGTACAAACAACAGAAAGTGAAGTAGAAGGAATATTAAGTGAAGCAAGAGTACTTAGAAAATTTTTTGGAGAAACATTTCATATAAAAATTCCTGTAACAAAGGCTGGTTTAGAGTCTATTAAACTTTGTTCAAGAGAAGGGATTAAGGTGACGGCTACAGCGGTTTTAAGTCCTATGCAAGCATTGGCTGCAGCTATGAATGGAGCAAGTTACGTAGCACCGTATGTAAATAGAATGGAAAATGTCGGGCAAGACGCAACAGAAACAATTTCTGTAATAAGTGATTTATTAATAGATTATCCTACAGAGATTTTGGCTGCAAGTTTTAAAAATATAAAACAGATTCAAGAAGTCTTGCTTCAAGGAGCCGAAGCGGCAACTATATCTCCTGAATTAATAGAAACAAGCATTTGGCATCCTTATACAGATAAGTCTGTTTTAGATTTTGAAATTGATTGGAAAAATAAATTTGGTGATAAAAAAATTATTGATATGATATAATAATTAATAAGAATAAAATATGTCTAGAATGGGAGATTAGTATGGATAACATAAATAATGTAGAAGAAATGACAGATAAACAGTTTATGGAGTATAAAGAAACACTCCTAAAGCTAGTTTTAGAAAACTAGAGAGTAGTGAAACATTAGAAGAAGCTAAAAATAAAATAGAAAAGTTAATTAAATAATTTTAAAAATCAACTCAATGAATAACAAAAAATACTAAGTTATTGAACTTAGTAGTGGTGTTATAATGATATTGGGTTGATTTTAGTGCAAGGAGAATAAAATGATTGGTCTTGTTTTTGATATTGATGATACTTTATATGAACAGATAGTTCCATTTGAAAATGCGTTTAGAAGTCTATTTGATATAGATATTGATATGGAAAAGTTTTATCTCTTGAGTAGATATTATAGTGATGTAAAATTTGAAGCTTCTAGAAATGGTGAGATGACGATGGATGAGTATCATATTTATCGAATCCAAGAAGCGGCAAAAGATTTAGGTGTATACCTAACAGATGAACAGGCTCTTAGTATGCAAAGGCAATATAAGAATAATCAACAAAAATTAAAACTGTCTGATACAACGATAAGTATTTTGGAACTTGCTAAAAAGAATAATGTGAAGTTGGGTGTCGTAACTAATGGTCCTAGCGATCATCAATGGACGAAAGTAGATGCTTTAGGCGTTGAAAAATGGATTCCTAGAGAAAATATTATTGTTTCAGGTGATTTAGGAATAAACAAACCAGATGTTAGAATATTTGCTGCTATGCAAGAAAAGTTACAACTAGGAGTTGAATCTTTATATTACATTGGGGATTCTTTAGAAAATGATATAGTTGGAGCGAATAATGCGGGATGGAAAGTGATTTGGATTAATCGCTATAATAAAGAATATCCACTTGGTACTGAAATGTATAAAAAAGTTCAAAATAATTATGAATTGTTTGAAATTATTAAAGAAATAATTGAAAAATAATATAAAAGTATTTTAGGATACGAATTTTTATGGTAAAATTAATTATATATATTCAATAAAATATTTGTTTTAGGTATTGAATAATCATAATCTTGTATACAGGAGGAAAAGATATGAAATTAGTATTTTTTAATTTAAGAGAAGATGAAAAGAGTGCTTTAGAAAGTTGGAGAAATGCTCATCCTGAGGTTGAAATTGACGTTTATACAGAAGAACTTTCATCTGCTAATAAACATTTATTAGAAGGAAAACAAGGTGTAGTTTTAGCGCAAAATAAACCTTTTGAGAGCGATGTATATGAATATGCTCACGAACAAGGTATTAAAGTCTTTGCGACTCGTTCTGCAGGATTTGATATTTATGATTTAGAGTTAATGAATAAATTTGGTATTAAAATGACAAATGTACCATCATATTCACCAAATGCAATTGCTGAGCACGTACTTACGACAGCACTTAGAATTAGTAGAAACACTAACAAAATTCAACGTAATTTAGAAAGACATAATTTCTCTTGGAATCCAGGGATTTTATCTCGTGAACTTAGAACTTTAACAGTAGGGGTTATCGGTACTGGAAGAATCGGAACACAAGCTGCTAGATTATTTAATGGGTTAGGATCTAAAGTTCTAGGGTATGATGTTTACCAAAATGAAGCGGCAAAAGAAGTTTTAACTTATGTTGAGAATTTAGACGAATTAATTACAAATTCTGATGTAATTACTATTCATATGCCGGCTATTAAAGAATACAACCACATGGTAAATGATGAGTTTATCTCTAAAATGAAAGATAACTCAATTTTACTAAATGCTGCTCGTGGTATGCTAGTTGATACTAAAGCTGTGTTACGTGCTTTAGATAGTGGAAAACTTCTTGGAGCAGGATTAGATGTATATGAAAATGAAAGTAAATATGTTCCTAAAAACTTTGAAGGAAAAGAATTCGATGATGAGTTATTACAAACTCTAATTGATCGCGATGATGTAATTTATACACCGCATACAGCGTTCTACACAGAAACTGCGATTCAAAATCTTGTAGATGGTGGACTAGAAGCAGCTGTAGATGTAATTACAACTGGAACATCAGCGAATGCTGTAAATTAATTTAATAACTAATAATATAAAGGCTTAGTTTTGTTAAATGCAAAATTAAGTCTTTTTATGTTGTTAAATATATAAAAGTAGCATTATAACTGTAGAAGAGAGGGGAAGAGATAAACTACTTGATAAAATGTCTTCTGAAAATTATTTTTAATGCATTATATTATTGTAGTTATATTTGTTTATTTAATTATAAAATTCGCTTATTATTTTTGTTTAAATATATGTTGAGATTTACAAGGTAACAAAGAAAAAGACTATATTGTTAAATGTTTCAATTTAATGACAATGATGCATTATGTATATGAAAGTATTGAATATCTAAAGGATTAGAGATATAATATAATGTATATTAATAATATCGCAAATATAAGAATAAAATGAAGGAGAAGAGAGATGTTATTTAATCGACAAGGGCTACAACAAAAAAACTGGCGAATGGTTAAAAAAGGGAAACATATACTTTTTGGTTGTTCGCTATTCTTTGTTGTTGGGGGAGTAAGTGTTAATGGCCCGCAAGTAACATATGCAAGTGAGATTAAAAGCTCAGAATTATCTGTTAAACAAGATAATATAAGTAATAAAAATATTGCAGTTAGCACTTCGGAATTGAAAAATGAGAAACAAAAGGAAAGTTTAAACAATACAACATTAGAAAAAAATACTTTAAGCGAAAACAAAGAGAAGTTTATCCTGAAAAAGGAAGCTAATAAGGAAGAGCTAAAGAATTTAGTAGATAAGATTAAGAAAGCAGACACCAGTGAAAAAACTGAAAAATCTGTAAAAGAGCTTAATCTTGTTTTGTCACGTGCAGAAAAAGCACTGGATAACAAAGAAATAACTCAAGAAGAAATTGACAAAGAACTAAAACTTTTAAAAGAAGCATTTGAGAACTTAGAAGATAAACCTAGGGAAGATAAAAAATCAGAAATTAAAGAAAAAGATGATAAATCAAATTCTGAGAAAGATATTAAAGAAAAACAACAAGAAAATAATACAGAAGACATCGCTAGAAGACACAATGAAAAAATAACTAAAGCAACTAATATCGTGAAAGAAATTAATAGCTTAGCTAGTGAAATAAACTATGAATTTAGTGATTTAGAAAAAGAGATAGTTAACACTATTGAAAAACTTCCGACTGCTGATAATAATAGTGAAGAAAGTATTCAAAAATTATTGAATGAAGCAATTTATCTTCGAAATAGAGTAGCTAATAGAGTTACTCGTGCTAACTCAGGAAGACGAGACCCACGAAATGGAAAAGTTATAGATAAAAATGGAGAGAGTGGGTTTAGAGCGATTGAAATTAAGCCTTTATTAATTAAATCTAATGGGGTTAATATTAATAGTAATAGTACGAATCTTATTGCTTATAACTCGGATGATTTTCTTGCATTGATGCAATTAACAGCTTCTAAAGGTAGAGATGATACTAGTAGAGGTTTTTATTTAGTTAATAAAGTTACTGTTACTAGTAATATATTAACTGATTTACAAATACAAGTTTCTACCAATAGACGTGGAGTTGTTACTGATCCAAAGACAGTTCGAGATATTAACATACCAAGTGTCCAAGCGGCTATTATTGGGAAAATTGGTGGGAAAGGATTAGTAAAACCTGGTACATATCAATTTGGTTTAACGGTCAATGACTCTCAATATCCGAATAGAAATTATCAAATTACTTATAATATTACTATAAAACCACAAAGTGAACGTAATACAGTGAAAGATTTATCAATTACTTATGTTGATGATGTCCGACATTTAACAGAAACTGAAAAGACAGCTTTGATTGAAAAGTTTAAGACAGAACATCCTGATGTTGTAAATAGAAAAGATGGGCTTAATAACCCTCAAATTGACTTCGACCATGCTGAGATTTCTGCTGATGGAACAACGATGACAATTCACTTTAAAGATGGATTTAATCCTAAAACAATTCAAACAAATGCGACGAATGATGTAGAAGCAAAACACCAAAGTATAACAGCTTATTTTGGTGATTCTAAAGAATTGTATACAAATCCAAGGCAATTAGTACGTTCTAAAACTGGAAATGAAGTACCATCGGCAGCTCAAGTAACTTATAAAACACCATTTAACTTGCAACAAACAGGAACAAGAAACGTTGTAGTAACAACAACTTATGAAAATGGAGTAACAAAAGACGTAACAACTCCTTATACAGTTTTAGACTTTATAGGAAAACAAGACAAGAAAATTAACCAAAATCAATCTGGCCAACTAGGGGATGCAAGAAATTATATTACTGTTTCAGATAATTCAGCACTTCCAAGTGAATTAACTGTTCGTTGGAAAGGTGGTTCATCGACTGTAGATACTTCTGCTGCAGGTGTACAACATAAAGAAATTGAGATTCTTCGTGGTAATCATCTGATGAAAACTGTAACTATACCGGTAGAAATAGTGGACAATATTAATCCAACTATCACAGCACCAGATAATATTACATTGACGAGATTAGAAGGACTTCCAAGTGAAATTAATATTCAAGTTAAAGATAATGATAAAGGAGTAGGACTTAAGGATGGAAATGCTGTTACTGTAGAAAATCTTCCTGCACCTTTAACGTATAATGCAGCAAAATCTAAAATTGAAATAAATGATGTTATTCCGAATAACTTCCAACTTGGGAAATCAAGTATTCAAGTGACTGTTAAAGCGGTTGATAAAAAAGGAAATACTGCGACTAAAAATATTACTTTCCATATTCAGTCTCAAACACAAAAATATACGGCAGTTGCTAATCCTCAAAAACAAGAAGTGAGTTATGCTGAGACGCCTGATGCAGGAACAAGTATTCAAAAAATCGGGTTACCAATAGGTACAAGATATACATGGGCAACTAAGCCTAATACGACAACAGGACCTGGAGATAAAATAGGAGTTGTAACAGTAACTTATCCAGATGGTTCAACAGATACTGTAAGTGTGACTGTAAAAGTGCGTAAGTTAAGCGATGAGCATGAACCAACTGGGAAGACAATTACTGTCAATCAAAATGAACCTGTAACAAATGATAGACTGAAAGCAGCAGTAACAGTAAATAACGGTGGTACTAGTAAAGTGAAGTCAGTCACTGCAGCTCCAATAAAAACTGTAAATGCAGGATCACAAACTATAAAAGCGACAGTTACCTATTTGGATAATACTACTGATTCAGTTGATATTCCACTAGAAGTAAAAGATGTTATAGCTCCAATGATTCAAACACCAACAGATAGACAAAATTGGGATTTAATCGCGTTAGACAGAACATTGCCTACGATTAAAGTAACATCTGAAGATAATACTGGTGGAACTGGAATTAAATCAACAACAGTAACTGGATTACCAGATTTCTTAGTTTATGATAATGCAACTAAGACAATTAAGTTTAAAAATTCTGTTCAAGAGGTAACGAAATTACCTGCTGGACAAGATAGTAAGATATATAATGTTAATATCCAAGTAACGGATAATTCGAATAACTCTAGTCAAAGACAGGTAACAGTTACTGTTAAGTCAATGACTACGAAATATACTGCAACAGCGAATCAACAAAAACAAACTGTAAGTTATGGTCAAACACCGAACGCAGAAACAAGTATTAATAAAAATGGATTACCAGAAGGAACATCGTATACTTGGAGAACGATGCCTAACACAACTACTGGTCCTGGTCAAAAGGCTGGTGTAGTAATTGTTACATATCCAGATGGTTCTACAGATTTGGTTGATGTAAATGTGGATGTGCGAAAACTAAGTGAAGAACATGAACCTACAGCTACTAAAATAGTTAAAAATCAAAATGACTCAGTATCGAATGAAGATTTGAAAACAGCGGTAACAATCAGTAACAATGGTGCTAGTAAGGTGAAATCTGTAACTCCTGTCGGTACAATCAACACTGTTGAAGCAGGGGAGAAAGAAATTACTGCAACTGTAACGTATCTTGATGATACAACGGATACGGTGAAAATTCCGTTAGAAGTAAAAGATGTGACACCACCAACGATTCAAACACCAGCAAATGGTCAAAATGTTGATTTAATTGCATTAGATAAAGCTTTTTCTCCAATAAAAGTAACATCTAATGACAACGCTGGAGGAAGTGGTGTTCAGTCAACATCGGTAACAGACTTACCAGATTTCTTAACATATGATGATGTGACTAGAACCATCAAGTTTAAAGAAGGTACTCAGGAAGTTCCTAAATTACCAGTTGGTACAGATTCTCAAACGTATACAACTACAATTCGTGTGACAGATAATGTAAATAATAGTAGTACTTCACATTTAACTTTTATTGTGAAGTCAATGACTACAAAATATGATGCAACTTCAAACACTCAAAAACAAACAGTAAGTTATGGTGAAACTCCAGATGCAGCAACAAGTGTGAATAAAACAGGACTACCAGAAGGAACAAGTTACGCTTGGAAAACAACACCAGTCACAACAGATGGACCTGGTGAAAAAGATGGAGTAGTAGAAGTAACGTATAAAGACGGTTCAAAAGATATGGTAAATGTAAAAGTTACTGTAAAAGAATTAAGTTCAGAATACGAAGTCACTGGAAATGAAATCGTAGTAAATCAAAACGATCGTGTATCAAATGATGATTTAAAAGCCAAAGTAACCGCAACTTCAAAAGTAGGAAATGTGAATGGAACGGATAAAATTTCAAAAGTAGAACCAAAAGCGGAGATTAGCACGGCCAACTATGGAGATCAAAATATAACTGCGACAGTAACATTTAAAGATGGAACAACTAAGGAAGTAACCATTCCATTGAAAGTAAAAGACGTAACGAAGCCAACTATCCAAACACCAGCAGATAATACAAACTGGGAAATGACAGCATTAGACAAAGCTTTACCAAATATGGAAGTAAGAGCTAAAGATAATGCAAATGGTAGTGGAATGAAAAACGTCACTGTAACAGGATTGCCTGATTATCTAGAATATGATAGTGCAACTTACACTATTAAATTCAAATCAGGAAAAGACACAGTTGAAAAACTACCAGAAAATACACCAAGTCAAGAATTTACTTTAAATATTCGAGCAGAAGATAATGCGGGAAATGTTAGTGAAAGAACGGCTAAAATTACAGTATTTTCAATGAGTGCGAAAAAGGATCCTACACCAATTCCACAAAATACAAGTTATGGAAAAGTACCAGATCCTAATGCAAGTGTAGATAAAGAAGGATTACCGGAAGGTACAAATGTAACATGGAAAACACCACCTGTAGTTAATACACCAGGTACAACAACTGGTGAAGTGGAAATCACTTATCCAGATGGATCAAAAGACGTAGTTACAGTAAATGTAACAGTGAGAAAAGTAAGTGAAGATTTTACAGCGACTGGAACACAAATCGAAGTAAATCAAAATGAAGCAGTAACATCTAATATGTTAAAAGCAGCAGTAACTACGGTAAATGTGCAAGGTGAAAATGGAAGTGCCAAAATTGCAACAGTTGAAGCCAAAACACTAATTAACACTGGGGCTTATGGAGAACAAACAATTCAAGCAAAAGTAACATATATTGATGGTTCAGAACAAGATGTTACAATCCCGTTAAAAGTCAAAGATGTAACTCCACCAACAATTCAAACACCAACTAATGGACAGAATTGGGATTTAATCGCAGTAGAAGGAGGAAATCCAACTATTGCTGTAACGAGTGAGGATAACGCTGGAGGAAGTGGAATTAAATCTACAACAGTAACGGGATTACCAGATTTCTTAGAATACAATGAAGCAACTAAGATGATTCAGTTCAAAACAGGAGTAACATCAGTACCAAAATTACAAGAAGGAACGGATATAGAGCCGCATAATGTAACGATAACTGTGGTAGATAACGCAGGGAATGAAACAACAACAAATGTCACAATCACTGTGAAGTCAATGACTACAAAATACACTGCAACTCCAAACTCTGAAAAACAAACAGTGAGTTATGGAGTAACTCCAGATGCAGGAACAAGTATTAAAAAAAATGGTTTACCAGAAGGAACTAATTATACATGGACAACAACGCCAGAAACAAACACACCTGGAGAGAAAGATGGAGTAGTAGAAGTAACGTATAAAGATGGTTCAAAAGATACAGTAAATGTAAAAGTTACAGTAAAAGAACTAAGCTCAGAATATGGAGTGACTGGAGCACCAATTGAAGTAAATCAAAACACTCCAGTAACAAATGATGACTTAAAAGCCAAAGTGACGGCGACATCAACAGTAGGAAATGTAGACGGGACAGATAAGATTGCAAAAGTAGAACCAAAAGCACAAGTAAGTACAGCTGCATACGGTGAAACAAATATTGAAGCAACAGTAACATTCAAAGATGGAACAACGAAAGAAGTAACAATTCCATTAAAAGTCAAAGATGTAACTCCACCAACTATTACAGCTCCAACAGAAAATACGAACTGGGAAATGACTGCATTAGATAAAACTTTACCAAATATGCAAG